>NZ_CP113915.1:1610574-1932689 GCF_029395435.1 Bifidobacterium sp. ESL0790 | reverse complement strand
CAACAAGCGCGTCAAGCTCACCGTGCCGCGCGACATCGTCGACAACCTCATGGGTTCCGCCCGCGCCCGCGGTTCCAAGCGTCCGACCCAGCCGCTGCGTGGCTCCTCCCAAGGTGCCGTGGAGCAGAAGGTCAAGGCCAATGACGGCAAGTCAGGCGTCATCGATTCCCCGATGCAGGCCATCGTCACGCGCGTCAACGTGGCGGAGGGCCAGACGGTCAACAAGGGCGACCTGCTGGCCGTGCTCGAGAGCATGAAGATGGAGAACTACGTCTACGCGCCCGTCAACGGTACTGTGCAGAAGATTTTCGTCGGTCCGTCCGATTCCGTGGACGCCGGCACCACGCTGATGAAGCTCGACGTGGACGGCGCGGAACATCGCGAGAAGTCCGGGGCTGTTGAGGATAAGGCGGATAAGGATAAGGCCGAAGCCTCGGATGCCCCGAACACTCCGCAAACCCCGGAAGCCGAGCCGAAGGAGGGTGATCGCTGATGACGGACATCCTCACCACCTCGTCGGTCGAGAAGGCCATGGCCAGCAGCCAGCCGCTGAACCAGCAGCCGATTCGCGCCGCCGTGGCCCGCGCCGCCGAGCTCGCCCAGGCCGCCGAAAGCCATGCGCACGAGCGTCAGAGCGCCAAGGGCAAGTTCACCGCGCGTGAGCGCCTCGACCTGCTCTTTGACACCGGCACTTTCCAGGAGATCGGCCGCTTCTCCGGCGGCAACATCAACAAGGGCGTCGCGGGCTCCGCGGTCATCACCGGTTTCGGCGACGTCTATGGCCGTAAGGTCGCCGTCTACGCGCAGGACTTCTCCGTGCGTGGCGGCACGCTCGGCCATGCCGAAGGCGAGAAGATCTGCCATCTGATGGACATGGCCCTCGACCTGAAGATTCCGGTCGTCGCGCTGATCGACTCCGGCGGCGCCCGCATACAGGAGGGTGTGGAGGCGCTGACGCAATATGGCCACATCTTCCAGAAGACCTGCGAGGCCAGTGGCTTCATCCCGCAGCTTTCTCTGATTCTCGGCCCCTGCGCGGGTGGCGCGGTCTATTGCCCGGCGCTCACCGACTTCATCATCATGACCCGTCAGAACTCCAACATGTTCGTCACCGGCCCCGATGTGGTCAAGTCGGTCACCGGCGAGACGATTTCGATGGAGGATCTCGGCGGCGGCAAGGTGCACAACACCGTCTCCGGTGTGGCCCACTATCTCGGCGAGGACGAGGCCGACGCGATCGATTACGCGCGCACGGTGCTCGCCTATCTGCCCTCAAGCTCGGACGCCAAGCCTCCGGTCTACGCCTACGCGGACACCCGCGCCGACCGTGAGACCGCCGAGCGCCTGGCCACCATCGTCCCCGACAACGATCGCCAGCCCTACGACATCAACGAGGTCATCCGTTGCATCGTCGACTACGGCGAGTTCGTGCCGGTGCAGGCACTTTACGCCAAGTGCGCGGTGGTCGGCTTCGCCTGCATCGAGGGCCATCCGGTCGGTGTCGTCGCGAACCAGCCCAACGAGCAGGCCGGCATTCTGGACGTCGATTCAAGCGAGAAGATCGCCCGTTTCGTCCGCCTGTGCGATGCGTTCAACCTTCCGGTGGTCACGTTGGTGGATACCCCCGGCTACAAGCCCGGCAGCGACCAGGAGCATGCAGGCATCATCCGCCGTGGCGCCAAGGTCATCTACGCCTATGCCAACGCGCAGGTGCCGATGGTCTCGGTCGTGCTGCGCAAGGCCTTCGGCGGCGCCTATATCGTCATGGGGTCCAAGGCAATCGGCGCGGATGTCAACTATGCCTGGCCTTCCAGCCAGATTGCCGTTCTGGGCGCGGCTGGCGCGGTCAATATCATCCACCGCAAGGACCTGCACAAGGCCAAGGAGCGCAAGCAGGACGTCGAGGCGCTTCGCCAGAAATACATCTCCGAATACGAAAGCGAGACGTTGAACGCCAACCTTTCGCTGGAGACCGGCCAGATCGACGCGATGATCGACCCCGAGCAGACGCGCGAGGCCATCGCCGAATCCCTGCGGCTGCTACGCGGCAAGAAGCGCACGCGCCGCACCACCAAGCATCACGGCAACCAGCCCATGTGACGTTTGACTTGTGGGCACGGCCCGAGGCGCGGAAGGCGAAGACGATACAGTTGAAACCAGTCGCGCGTTGGGTGCGTCCCGCCCCGGCGGTCATATGGTCAGGCAGCCGCACAGTAATACTGATGTCTAGTTTTTGTTTTAGATAACCGCACACGAGAATTTCAACCAAATATAAGGAAGATAATGACTGAAAACACCTTCTTCTTGAATCGCCTGAGCATCGAGCCGCACGCGCTCGTCTTCGGCGGTCAGTCCACGCCTTGGGTCAGCTCCCTGGCCGACGAATGCACCGACCCCACCCTCGAGGAAAAGCTCAAGGCCCACGCCGACGCCTCCTCGCGCCTGCTTTCGGCCGTGACCCCCGACCTGCTGGCCACGATGGGCGGCATGGTCGACCTCTTCGGCTTCAAGGCCAATCCGGCCAAGCTCGGCCACGCCGCCGACGCCGCCGCCAGCGTGCCGGGCATCGCCCTGGCCCAGCTGGGTGCGCTGATTGACGCGGAAGGCCTCGGCTATAGCGTCGCGCAGGCCAAGCCGCTCGCCGCCCTCGGCCATTCCCAGGGCATCATCGCCGAGCACATGGTCGACGCCATCAAGGAGGCCGGCTCCATCGACGCGGCCAGCGACGCCATCGACGAGATCCTCGCCATCGCCCGCCTGATCGGTGCCGCAGGCACCCGCCAGTCCCGTCTGCTGCCCGTCTCCACCAAGTTCGGTGAGGCCACCCCGATGCTCTCCGTGCGCGGCGCGACCAAGCGCCAGATCGAGGTGCTGGTCGACCGCGTGGTCAAGCCTCGCGGCCCCATCGCCTTCGCCGTGACCAACGCCACCGATAATTACGTGCTTTCCGGCCATCCTGAGGACCTCGCGTCCTTCGCCGTCGAGGTCGGCAAGGAGCACCGTCGCCAGGACAAGCTGCGCGCCGACAAGGTGCGTGGCGGCGAGGTCTTCGACCCGATTCTCGAATACCTCGAGGTCACCGTTCCCTTCCACTCCCCGTTGATGGCCGAGGCCGTCGAGTCCACCGTCAAGTGGGCCGAGGCTTGCGGCCTGGACGCCGAACGCGCCCGTACGCTGGCCAGCGAGGTGCTGGTCAACCATGTTGATTGGGCCGAGCGCACCGACGCCCTGCTCAAGAGCACCGATCCCACCAAGCTGTGGATCGTCGATATGGGCCCGGGCAACACCGTCGGCAAGCTCGTGGGCGCATTGGTGCAGGGCACCGGCGTCGGCGTGGTCGAGGCCGACAGCGAAGAGGCCCGCGCCGCGCTCTCCACCATGGAGGACGAGCCCGTCCGCACGCAGGATTGGCGCAAGTTCGCCCCTAAGGTCATCTCCACGCCGGCGGGCGACAAGATCCGCACCAAGTTCAGCGACCTGACCGGCAAGCCGCCGGTGCTCCTGGCCGGCATGACCCCGACCACCGTCAATGCGGACATCGTCGCCGCTGCGGCCAACGCCGGCTACTGGACCGAGATGGCCGGTGGCGGCCAGGTGACCCCCGCCGTTTTCGACCGCAACGTCGCCGCACTTGACAAGCAGCTCGAAGAAGGCCGCACCATCGAGTTCAACGCCATGTTCATGGACCGCTACCTGTGGAACATGCAGTTCGGCCCCGCCGGCATCGTCGCCAAGAAGCGCGCTTCCGGCACCCCGATCGACGGCGTCGTGATCTCCGCGGGTATCCCCGAACTCGACGAAGCCAAGCAGCTGGTCGCCTCGCTCAACGAGCAGGGCTTCCCGTACGTCGCCTTCAAGCCCGGCACCGTCGACCAGATCCGCCAGGTCGTGCGCATCGCCAAGGCCGTCGCCCCCGTCTCCGTGATCATGGAGGTCGAAGGCGGAGCCGCCGGTGGTCACCATTCCTGGGAATCCCTCGATGTGCTCCTGATGGACACCTACGCCGACGTGCGCGCCTGCAGCAACCTGGTGCTCGTCGCCGGTGGCGGCATCGGCACCCCCGACCGCGCCGCCGACTATATCTCCGGCCAGTGGTCCCGCGCTTATGGCAAGCCCGACATGCCCGTCGACGGTGTGCTTATCGGCACCGCCGCGATGACGGCCAAGGAGGCCCACACCAACCCCGACGTCAAGCGTATGCTCGTCGAGACCCCCGGCATCTCTCCGAAGCCCGACGATTCCGATCCGTTCGCCCCGCTCGGTGAGAACTGGGTTCCGGCCGGCCAGGTCACCAAGGGCGGCGTCGCCAGCGGCCTGAGCCACCTGCACGCCGACATCTATGAGCTCGAGAACGCCTCCGCCCGCTGCGGCCGTCTGCTCGTGCGCGTCATGAAGCACCCGGAGGAGCTCGAGAGCCGCCGTGACGAGATCATCGAGGCCCTCAACAAGACCTCTCGCCCCTACTTCGGCGACCTCGACAAGATGACCTACGTGCAGTGGGCCCAGCGCTTCGCCGAACTCTCTTACCCTTGGGCCGACCCGACCTACGCCGACCGATTCCTGCACCTCCTGCAGCGCGCCGAAGCCCGTGTGTGCGACCAGGAGTCCGGTGAGTTCGCCTCGCTCTTCACCTCCCGCGCCGACGTCGAGAACGACCCGCAGGGCGCCATCGACAGGCTGCAGCGCGCCTATCCGCGTGCCGCCGAGGTCACCGTGACCCCGACCGACGTGGCTTGGTTCCCCACGCTCATCCACGAGTACCACAAGCCGATGCCCTTCGTGCCGCAGATCGACAACGACCTGCTGCGTTGGTGGGGCCAGGACCAGCTTTGGCAGTCCGAGGATCCGCGCTATTCCGCCGATTCCGTGCGTGCCATCCCCGGACCGATTTCCGTGGCCGGCATCACCACCATCGACGAGCCAGTAGGTTCCATCCTCGGTCGCTTCGAGGCCGCCGCGCTCGAGCGTACCCGTGAGATCAATGGGGGAGAGGAGCCTCAGCAGGCCTTCGCCGAGCTCGACGCCGCGCAAAGCGCAGAGGACTTCATCCGCAAGTCCCCGAACATCTCCTGGGTCGGCCACCTCATGGCCAACCCCGCCTTCGGCACCCCCAACGGCGACAAATACTATGAGATTCGCCCGGTGGGCGACGAGGACGGCACCCAGATGTACGACCTCGACATCCACCTCGACACCTTCTGGGACAACGATCCCGACGGCGGCCTCTCGAAGCACGCCGTGCGCGACATCGTCATCCCGCTGAACGTCAAGCCCAGCGAATCCGGACTCTTCCCGGTCGTCGACCGCGAGCGCCTGCCGCAGCACGTCTACGCGATGCTCGCCGACACCGCCGGCATCGGCAACACCGCCATCACCGGCGACAAGCTCACCGAGATGCCGCAGATCGAGGAGATGAGCGACAAGGAGGCCTTCCCTTACGGCCAGGCCCACACCAGCTACACCCTCTCCGCCAACCTCGGCTACGACCACGAGGCCGCCACCGCCGGCAACATGCCCGGTTCCCTGAACGCCTCGCGCATCGCCCCCGACGCCTTGGTGGGCCCGGCCTGGCCCGCGATCTACACGGCGCTCGGCTCGGTCTACGTCCACGGCTATCCGGTTATCGAAGGTCTGTTGAACGCGGTGCACCTCGACCACCAGATGGAGCTCGAGGTCACCGAGGATGAGCTGCTGGCCCACACCGGCGAGAAGATCGAGCTGACCAGCTGGGCCGATGCCTACGCCGAGTCCGCCTCCGGCCGTATCGTCACCATCCACGTCACCCACACCGCCCTCGACGGCACCGTCTTGGCCCACGAGGTCGAGCGCTTCGCGGTTCGTGGCCGTTCCTATTCCGACAATCTGCCGGTGGATGTGCCCGATTACGGCGATTACCTGACCTATCGCAAGAGCCATACCGGCGCCGGCACCCCGTTCGACGAGAACGAGGAGCGTGAGCTCGACCAGGTCGTGGCCACCCCGCGCCGTATGCTTCGTCGCGTCACGCTGACCGCCCCGAGCGAGATGACCGCCTTCGCGCGCACCTCCGGCGACTTCAACCCGATTCACACCTCGCATCGTGGCGCCGCGGTCTCCGGTCTGAAGGCCCCGCTGGTGCATGGCATGTGGCTCTCTGCCGCCGCCCAGCACGTGGTGCAGGCGCGCGACGACAAGGGCGCGCACTACGAGATCGTCGGCTGGACCTACAACATGTACGGCATGGTGCAGCTCAACGACAAGGTCGAGATTTCGGTCGAGCGCATCGGCAAGCTGCGTCACGGCGGCATGACCCTCGAGGTCACCTGCCGCATCGATGGCAACATCGTCTCCCGTGGCACCGCGGCCGTCCGCGCCCCGCGTTCCGCCTACGTCTATCCGGGCCAGGGCATCCAGCAGCAGGGCATGGTCCTTGACGAGCGCGCCAAGTCGGCCGCCGCCCGTGAGACCTGGGAGCGCGCCGACAAGGTGACCCGTGAAAAGCTCGGCTTCTCAATCCTCGCCATCGTGCGTGACAACCCGAAGACACTGACCGCCAACGGCGTGACCTACCATCACCCCGACGGCCTGCTCGACCTCACCCAGTTCACTCAGGTCGCGCTCGCCACCGTCGCCTACGCCCAGACCGCCCGCTTGCGCGAGACCGGCAGCGACATCTGGCCCGCCTACTTCGCCGGTCACTCGCTGGGCGAGTACAACGCGCTGAGCTCCTTCGCCGGCATCATCCCCTTCGAGACGGTGCTTGAGCTGGTCTTCCAGCGTGGAAGCGCGATGAACAGCCTCATCGAGCGTGACGAGCAGGGCCGTTCCAACTACCGCATGGCCGCTTTGCGTCCGAACCAGTTCGGCGTGGGCGACGACGGTGTGGATGACTACGTGAAATCCGTGAGCGAGGCGAGTGGCGAGTTCCTGCAGATCGTCAACTACAACCTTTCGGGTGCTCAGTATGTCATCGCCGGAACGATCAAGGGCCTCGAGGCCCTGAAGGCGGATTCCGCACGCCGCGTCAAGGAATATGGCGGCAAGCCCGCGCTCATGTATGTGCCCGGCATCGACGTGCCGTTCCACTCCATGCTGCTGCGCAAGGGCGTGCCCGACTTCCGCAACAAGCTCGACACCCTACTTCCGGCGCATATCGACTACTCGCGCCTGGTCGGCCGTTACATCCCGAACCTGGTGGCGACGCCGTTCGAGATGACCCGCGAATTCGCGCAGAAGATCGTCGACGTCGTGCCGTCCACCCGCATTCAGGAAGCGCTCGACAACCCCGAGGTCTGGGATTCCTATGCCGCCGACGAGCAGAAGCTCGGCCGTCTGCTCTTCACCGAGCTCCTGGCCTGGCAGTTCGCCTCCCCGGTGCGCTGGATCGAGACGCAGGCCATCATGTTCGGCGATCCGGCCCAGGGCGGCCTCGGCGTTGAGAATTACGTCGAAGTCGGCCTTGGCAATCAGCCGACGCTGGCGAACCTCGCCACCAAGACCCTGCGTCTGCCTGATTTCTCGGGCAGCGAGGTCGCGGTCTACAACCTGGGTCGTGATGAGCAGCGTGTCTATATGACCGATTCGGATTCGCTCGTCCCCGAAGCGGACGATGACGTTGAGGATACTTCGGCATCGGCCCAGCCCGCCGCCTCGGCTCCGGCTCCGGTAGCGCAGGCCGCAGCTTCGGCTCCGGTGGCTCAGGCCGCCGCTCCCGCCGCAACTTCGGCACCTGCAGCAGCAGCGCCCGCAGCCCCTGCAACTCCGGCTGCTCCTGCCGCTGCTTCCGGCGAACGTCCCGCGGACCTGCCCTTCAAGGCATCCGACGGCATCGAGATGCTTCTGGCCTATGCGGCCAAGGTGCGCCCCGACCAGATCGGCGAAAGCGACACCACCGACACCCTGACCAACGGCGTCTCCTCGCGTCGTAACCAGCTGTTGATGGACATCAGCTCCGAGCTGGGCGTGGCATCGGTCGACGGTGCCGCCGAGGCGTCAATCACCGACCTCTACGCGCTGGTCAACAAGGTGGCTCCGAACTACAAGCCCTTCGGCCCGGTGCTCTCCGACATCGTGCGCGACCGCATCCGTGGCCTCTTCGGCGCCGCCGGCGTCAAGCAGGCGCAGGTCGTCAAGCGTGTCACCGACACCTGGCAGCTTGGCCAGGGCTGGGCCGACTATGTGCTCGGCACGCTGGTCCTCGAAACCCGCGAAGGCAGCTCCTCCCGTGGTGAGGACCTCGCCAGCCTGAGCACCGCTCAGGTCTCCAACGCCAACGACGCCAACGCGTTGATTGACGCGGCTGTGCAGAAGGTCGCCGCCGATCACGGTGTCTCTGTGGCGCTTCCGAGCGCGGGTGGCGCCGGCGGCTCGGTGGTCGATTCCGCCGCGCTCGACGCCTTCGCCGAGAAGGTCACCGGTGCTGACGGTGTGCTGGCGAAGACCGCTCGCTTCGTGCTCGATGAGCTCGACGTCAAGGCGCCGACGCCCGAAGACGACGAGGATGATGACGCCGCCGTGGTCGAGGCCGTCGAGGCCGAGCTCGGCAGCGACTGGGTCGACCAGGTTGCCCCGCGCTTCGACGAGCGCAAGGCCCTGCTGCTCGATGACCGTTGGGCCACCGCGCGTGAGGATCTCGCCCGTCTCTACTACAACCACGACCGGAAGGTCGCCTCGCTGAGCTTCATCGGCGCGGGCCCCGAGGTCGCCGAGCAGGCCCAGTGGTTCGGCGCGAAGGCCGAGGCCGATGGCAACACCGCCCTCGCCGCCACCTACAACCGCATCGCGGTCGAGGCCAAGGCCAGCGCCAAGAACGACCCGAAGGCGTCCCGCTTCGCCGGCGACGTCGCCGTGGTCACCGGCGTGGCCCCGAACTCCATCGCGGGCCAGGTGGTCGAAGGCCTGCTGGCCGGGGGAGCGACGGTTATCGCCACCTCCCACAGCTTCAAGCAGTCGGTGAAGGCATGGGCCGAGCAGGTCTACCGCGAGCATGCGGTCGGTGACGCCAAGCTCTGGTTGGTTCCCGCCAATCTCTCTAGCTATCGCGATGTTGACGCGCTGGTCAAGTGGGTCGGCGGCGTGAGCAAGAAGACCACCGGCGCGACCACCACGATCCTGAAACCGGCCTATGAGCCGAGCCTCTTCTTCCCGTTCGCGGCGCCTCCGGTGCACGGCACCATGGCCGACTCCGGTCAGCTCTTCGAGTCGCAGGCACGTCTGATGCTCTGGGGTGTTGAGCGCGCCATCACCGGCTTCGCGGCCATCGGCGGCGACACCGACGTGCAGCACAAGCTCCACGTCATCCTGCCTGGTTCCCCGAACCGCGGCGTCTTCGGCGGCGACGGCGCGTACGGCGAGGTCAAGTCCTCGTTCGACGCCATCGTCACCCGCGCCCACGCGGAGAAGGATTGGTCCGGCAGGGTCACCTTCGCCCACCCGTTGATCGGTTGGGTGCGTGGCACCGGCCTCATGGGCGGCAACGACCCGCTGGTCGATGTGGTCGAACGCCATGGCATCCGCACCTACTCCACCGAGGAGATCTCCAAGCAGCTGCTTGACCTCGCCGACGCGAACGCTCGCAAACAGGCCGAGCAGGCCCCGTTGCACGCCGACCTGACCGGCGGTCTGGGCAACGAGCCCATCGACATCTCCGCGTTGCGCGCCGAGGCCGAGGCCGACAAGGCCAACTCCGCGCTGGCCAGTGCCGACGAGAACGCCGATACTGCCGGCTCCAAGAACAAGGACGGCAAGGCGACGCTCATCAAGGCGCTGCCCACCCCGAATCCTCCGCGCCAGGCCGCGGTCAACCTTGCCGATTGGCGCAATGTGACCGCCAAGCCCGAGGATCAGATCGTCATCGTCTCCATCGGCGAGCTGGGCCCGTGGGGCTCCGGCCGCACCCGTGCCGAGGCCGAGCTGGGCATCCATTCGGATGGCCACGTCGACCTCTCCGCGGGAGCCGTGCTCGAGTTGGCCTGGAACATGGGTCTGTTGACCTGGCAAGACAGCCCGAAGGCCGGCTGGTACGACGCCGACGGCAACCTGGTGCCCGAAGCGGACATCGCCGAGCGCTACCACGACGAGGTCGTGGCCCGCTCCGGTCTGCGTCCCTTCGACAACGGCATGGGCAGTGGCGACTACAAGGACGACACCGCCAGTGGTGAGGTGGAGATCTACCTCGATCACGAGGTCACTTTCAACGTCCCGAGCGAGGAAGTCGCCCAGCAGTATGTGGTGATGGACGCCGAGCACACGCAGATCGCGCAGGACGCCGAGTCCGGCGAGTGGAGCGTCACCCGCGAGCCCGGCTCGATGATCCGCGTGCCCAAGCGCTTCGCCATGAGCCGCACGGTCGGTGGCCAGTTCCCGAAGGGCTTCGACCCGGTCAAGTGGGGCATTCCCGCCTCCATGATCGGCGAGGTCGACGAGATCGCGCTGTGGAACATCGTCACCACCGTCGACGCCTACCTCTCCGCCGGCTTCACCCCGGCCGAGGTGCTGCAGACGATTCATCCTTCGATGGTCGCCTCCACGCAGGGCACCGGTTTCGGCGGCATGGCCAGCATGCGCAAGCTCTATCTCGACCGCTTCCTCGGCCATGAGATTCCGACCGACATCCTGCAAGAGGCCCTGCCGAACGTCGTCGCCGCGCACGTCATGCAGTCCTATATCGGCGGCTACGGCAATATGGTCCAGCCGGTTTCGGCCTGCGCCACCGCCGCGGTCTCGCTGGAAGAGGGCGTCGACAAGATCGCCCTCGGCAAGGCAGACTTCGTGGTCACCGGCGCAATCGATGACATCGGCGTGGATTCGGTGATCGGCTTCGGCAACATGGGTGCCACCGCCGACGCGAACGTGATGTACGGCAAGGGCATCTCCGACCGCTTCTTCTCTCGTTCCAACGACCGTCGCCGCGACGGCTTCGTCGAGAGCGAGGGCGGCGGCACGATGCTCGTCACCCGTGGTGACATCGCGCTGAAGATGGGCCTGCCGGTCGCGGCCGTGGTCGGTTACGTCCATAGCTTCGCCGACGGTGCGCACACCTCGATCCCGGCTCCGGGCCTTGGCGCTCTGGCCGCCGCCCAGGGTGGCGCGAACTCCCAGCTGGTCCGCCAGCTTGCGAAGCTTGGCGTCGCCCCGGACGATATCGCCGTGGTTTCCAAGCATGACACGTCCACCAACGCCAACGATTCCAACGAGTCCGAGCTGCACAACTCCATCCAGCATGCCATCGGCCGTAACGATGGAAACCCGCTGTTCGTCATTTCGCAGAAGTCGCTGACCGGTCACGCGATGGGCGGCGCCGCGATCTTCCAGATCGACGGCTTGACGCAGCTCTTCAAGTCTGGCGTCATCCCGGCTAACGCGGCCCTTGACTGCGTCGACCCGAAGATGCGCAAGGACGACCACATGGTCTGGCTGCGCCAGCCGCTGCAGATCGGCTCCATCAAGGCCGGCCTGGTCACCTCGCTCGGTTTCGGCCACGTCTCCGGCTTCGTCGCCCTCGTGCACCCCGGTGCCTTCGAGGCCGCCGTCGCCAACGAGTACGGCCAGGATGCGCTCGACAAGTGGCGTGAGCGCGCCAACGAGCGTCTGGCCCGTGGTGAGCGCCGCCGCCTGATGGGCATGATGGGCGTCGCCCCGCTCTACGAGGAGATCGACAACCGTCGCTTCCATGAGGACACGAAGACCTACGACTCCCACGAGGCCGAGAAGTCCATGCTTCTCAACCCGGACGCCCGCCTGGGTTCCGACGGCTACTTCGAGTAAAAGCCGGCCGGCAAAGGGTAATCGCTGATTGCCCCAAATAAAGCAGGGAATCCACCACCGCCACCCGACGGTTGGTGGATTCCCTGTTTTTGGTCTAGAACCCTAAGGGTTGCGTTTGTGACGCTGATCTGGCCGTTTGCGTCGCATTTGCAACGATGGTGTTGTGTTTGTGACGCTAATCCGGTTGTTTGCGTCACGTTCGCGACGGTGGGGTGGTGGACGGTCGCGTTTGTGACGCTAAACCAGCCGTTTGCGTCGCGTTTGCAACGGGGCTTGGTTGCGTTTGTGACGCAGATTCGGCTGTTTGCGTCGCGTTTGCAGAGGGTTGCGTTTGTGACGCTGGACTGGTTGTTGGCGTCACGTTTGCAACGATGGTGTTGCGTTTGCGATGCTAAACCGGCCGTTTGCGTCACGTTTGCAATAAGTGGGTGGTGGTGGAGTGTTGCGTTTGTGACGCTGAACCGGTTGTTTGCGTCGCGTTTGCGATGTTGGGGTGGTGGAGGGTTGCGTTTGTGACGCTAAATCGGTTGTTTGCGTCACATCTGCAAAGGGTGGGTGCCTGAGTTTTCGTGGGTTACATGCGGTGTCGTTCCTCCAGGAAATTGCAGAATTTGGTGATTCTTCCTTCAGATTTTTTTGCATAAATTTGCGTTTCTTCGTTCAGGTTTTTGCATAATTTTGGATTTCGTCGTTCAGAAAAGTGTACATGGTGGGGAAGCGGCACTGATTAGAACCGCGATTTGAGGCATCGTTATTTGATTCAATTATCTCCTCAAGCCTTCATTGGTGGAGGGTGGTTGAGTGGGATTCGGTGCTAGCAAGAAACCCGCCACCAGGAAGAGAAATCCCGGTGGCGGGTTTTTGGTGTGGGTGGGCAGTGGGGGAGCGGTCACTGGTGACTGCGGTGTCGAAACGGATGTTTTTGAAGACTTGAATACGTGTTGACGTTTCGATTGAATATGTTGGACGTATTGCATTTTTGACTTTATTTGATTATCGCTTTGTAGCATCAGTGAATTACTAATATATCAATGTTTCTTTTGTGATAAGTCAGGTGGGTTTGGTTCCAGTTGGGGTATTGTCAAACGATTTGCGAAAAGAAAAATTACATAAAACCGTCTCCCGTTTGCAAAATAGCGGTTTTTGACGGCTGCGTCATAGGTTATTTTTTAAAAGTGTCTAATTTCGTACGCTGATTTCTACCGCTTACGTGGCAATTCGAACCGTTGAGAAATATATCACGAATGGATTATCGGATTTTGTTTAAACTGATAGACAAGTACTGAAAGTTATAAGAAATAGTTCTTGGTAAAAATGTTGATTTGACATCGCGTCAAGCGTGTGTGGGGAGTTGTGCGACGCGGTGTAAAAAGAGAAAGGGAATGGTCATGAAATCGTGGAGTAAACCGGCCATCGGCTTGTTGATCGCGTCGGCGATGGTGATAGGGACCGGTGTGGTGGCGAACGCCGCTGGTTCTGCCGACGACTCGGCCCAGTCGCAGACAAGCAGCTCGCAGACTGCCGCCGATCCGGCGGCTCACGCGGTCTCGAGCGATCAGGATAAGGCGAAGCAGAAGGATCCAAACCTGCCGCAGCTCCCGAAGCCCGAGGAGGATGAGACGAAGGGGGCCCAACCCGCCCCGAGCGCTCAGTCTGAATCGCAGCAGCCCCAGACGCAGGATGATGCCGCGGTCTCGGACTGCCGTGGCTCCGACACCTGGAAAAACGGCACCGCCACGTACTCGTTGGAGCAGACCAGTGAGGGTTGCGTGTTTCATTTGCATGCAGGCACCATCAAAAACGGGTTTCGAACCGATTACATGGGGAACTACCGCGCTGATGCCCCTTGGTATACCAGCTACGGCTATATTTTTACGGACAAGATTGACGTGATTTCCATCGATGGCCCCGTCACCGTTTCCGATCATACGCTGAAGTATCTGTTCGGAGGGTTGGACGGACTCAAGAAGATTACCGGCCTGGAGCACATCGACATGACCGATGTCACCGACATTAGTGAGCTGTTCTCGGGTGATACAGGCTTGGAGACGCTTGATGTCAGCGGGTTGAACACCTCCGATGTGACCACCGCCGATAAGATTTTCTGGGGCTGCACATCGCTGACTTCGATCACCGGTCTGGGGACTTGGAACGTCCATAATGTGACGACGATGAGTCGGCCATTTTATAACGACGAGAAGCTCGCGCATATTGATGGCATCGGTTCTTGGCATCCGGATGCGTTGACGAGCGCCGCCGAGATGTTTTACGGTCTTGATTCACTGACCAGCCTCGACCTCTCCGGTTGGAAGGGGCATGTTTCAAGTCTGACGAGTATGAGAGAAATGTTCCGTGGCTCATACAAAATAACTTCCTTGACTGGTCTTGCAGGATGGGATGTCCATAAGGTAAAGGACCTTTCCAACGCGTTTTATCATCTCCCCTCATTGACCACGCTTGATCTAACTGGCTGGAAACCAAGTCTGGAGGGCGATGGCGCGAGTGGCGTGTTCGATCACTGCACGGAGTTAACTGAAATCAAGGGCTTGGAAAATTGGGATGTCTCAAAAGCCACCACCATTGGTTTCATGTTCTCCGACGATGAAGCCCTGACGTCGCTAGATTTGACTGGCTGGAGCCCCGGGAATGCGACTAATTTGAGCTATATGTTCTACGATAATTACAACTTGAAGACCATCAAGGGCCTTGGCGATTGGGATGTTCACAGCGCGAAGGATGTTAAGTGGATGTTCGGCGAGTGCAAAAGATTGACCGATATCGGTGACCTTTCCCGTTGGAACACCTCGAGCTTCGAGAACATGGAGCGTATGTTTCAGGAGACCGAGTGCTTGACTGATTTTGGGAACATCTCGCAATGGGATGTCTCGAATGTCACGAATATGAATTATGCCTTCTGCTTCAGTGGTATGACCTCTGTCGACCTGTCCGGCTGGGATACGAGGAGTCTTACTGAGGCCAAAGACGCAATCTACTGCATGGACCTCGTCAAGATTGTTCTTGGACCGAAGACCAAGTTGCTCGACGAGTTCATTGTGGGTCCTTCGATTCAAGATGGCCACAGCGGTTTTTGGGTGGAGAGTCCTGACGACCCTTCGCCAAGGCCCGGTGAGATAGACTACCTAGAACCGCTGACCCGTGAGCCCGATTTTGCGGGTGGCACGTTCCTTGATCCGTATACAACGGCCGTGACCTTCAATCCGTTCGAAGAAGACGCTCAGGGAGAAACCGATGATGTCGTGAAGTATACGCTTGACGATGTTACCGCTGAGAACCCTGTCTATCTTACATTGCCTGAGAACGGCTACACTTATCCAGGCTACAAGTTTATTGGTTGGTCGATGGACGATCCCACGGGCACGGGTATCGGTGACATTTTACGTCAGCCGGGATATCAGTACAAAGCAACTAAGCCAGGTTACCAGCTGTTTTACGCGAATTGGGCGAAGGTCGGGGATCTCGAGCCGACTCCGACTCCGAATCCGATTCCTAACCCGAATCCCAATCTCAACCCGAATCCGGGTGCGGGTCAAGGTCCGATCAACCCTAACCCTGGAGCAGGCTCCCCGGTCAACATCTACAACACCCGTAACGTGTTCGTCACGGGTCCGGTGATTGGCGTGGCGCCCAACGCGGCGACGCCCACCCCGCAGCATGACGGCTTGCAGAAGGATCTCAAGGGATCTCGCTCGCGTCCGAAGTGCATGCCGGCCGATGTGGCCAAGCGCTTGACCAAGAAGCATTCGGCGAGTGCCGCGGCCTACACCGAAAGCAATGCCACGGGCGCGGCTTGGAAGGATTCGGACTATCTGGGTCTGCCGCGTTGCGCGGTGGCGCAGCCCGAGGCGACGGCCAAGAGCCCGACCCATTCCTTCAACTGGCTGTGGCTGTTGCTCCTGCTCCTCGTGGCCATCGTGGTCGCCACGTATGTTTATGAGAAGAACAAGAACCGCAGCGACCAGGACGCGCGCCATTCCAATGGCGCAGATTCCGGTGAGATCGCGTTCTGATGGATAGCTGGCCGCGGGTAGGCTCATTCCCGCGGTGACCGAGATGGCGGACGATACTGAAAGGTGTCGTCCGCCATTTTCGTATGTCACCGCCGTCACGCTTGTGCAACGGGGCGTTCGCGTGCGTGGCGAGGCGTTGCGTTTGTGACGCTAATCGGGTTGTTTGCGTCGCGTTCGCAAAGGCGGAGTGGTGGAGGCGTTGCGTTTGTGACGCTAATCGGGTTGTTTGCGTCGCGTTCGCAACGTGGGCTGGAGGGTATGTTGCATCCGTGACGCTAATCGGGTTGGTTGCGTCGCAATTGCAATAGGGCGGTGGTGCGGCGTTGCAAATGTGACGCAGATTCGGCGGTTTGCGTCACGTTTGCGATGGAGAGGCGGCTGGGTGTTGCGTTTGTGACGCTAATCGGGTTGGTTGCGTCGCGTTCGCAACGTGGGCTGGCGGGTATGTTGCATCCGTGACGCTAATCCGTCTGTTTGTGTCGCAATCGCAATGGGGCGGTGGTGGGGTGTTGCAAATGTGACGCTAATCGGGTTGGTTGCGTCGCGTTTGCAACGTGGAGTGCGGAGGGCCGTGGGATCACGAACGTGGCAGTCGTCGCGGCGGTGCTGCTGCTGGCCGGCTCGGGCCTTGCGCTCGCGAACGTGGTGGTCGCCGGAGTGCTCGTCGCGGTGGTGCTGATGGCCGGTGTGGGCCTCGTGCTCACGCGCTCGAAGTCGCGTGCGCGTCATTGCGCAGGCTCCGCTTCCGGTACGATTTTGGCCTGATGTATAGGTAAGCGGGGCAAATCTGACCGGTTCGAAAATAAGGTGGCGAACGATATTCCTTAAAAAGTATCGTTCGCCGCTTTTGTATTTCACTGAGAGCAAATTATTTGTATTGCCGATTCATGGGCTTTCATTCGCGTCAGGAGCGGAGATTCATGGCGTTTGTGGCGACGAAATCTATTTTATTGGTCAATATATCAGTGATTTGTGATATATATTTGTATGACAAGTTTTATGAGAGAAATGAACTCCCGGCGCGCTGAGCGAACGGTGGGCGGGCATAGAATGCCTCCCGAATTTTGCGAACGCGCGCGAGGTCCAAAGAGGAGTGTGGGTGTAATGAGATCGTGGAACAGAGCAGCGGTCGGCGTGGTGGTCGCCGCGGCGATGACCGTCGCCACCGGTGTCGCGGCGTTCGCCGATGGTTCCGATGACGCTTCGGTCCAGCAGTCGGAGAGTGTTTCGCAGCAGGCCGCGCAAGGTGCTTCTTCGTCCGAGGCGGCCCCGGCCGCTCCCGGTGAGACAACGCCAAGTGATGATGCCTCCCAAGGTCAGACGCCCGAGCCGGGCAGCGGCTCCTCGTTGGCCGCTCAAGGCTCGTCGTCGCAGGGCGGCAATGACCAGTCCAAGCAGTCCAAGCAGTCTCAGCAGACGCCGGGCCCGCAGTCCGGCGATCAGACCGGCCAGCAGCCGCAGGCGCAAGGCAGTGGCGATTGTGATAAGTCCGGCATATGGAAGAATGGCACCGCTCCTTATCGCTACGAACAGGTCGGCGACGGGTGTGTGGTCCATGTTGGCGCCGGCACTATCGCTGGCGATCAGTACAGGGCCAATGCCAACGAAAAGGCGACAGCTCCCTGGATTGACCGTGGCGCGATGGCGGTCAGTGATGTGTCAAGTGTGAAGATCGTCGGCATCTCCTTTGAAGGGCCGGTGACCATCTACGCTCAGCCAGACAGCCAGGGTGTTCATAAGAGCATGGAACGTCTTTTCACTGGTCTTCCCTACCTTAAGACAGTCACTGGCCTTAACAACATCGACACGACCGGTGTGGTCTCATTGGGCTACCTGTTCCAATACGACAAGAGCTTGGAGAGTGTCGATGTCAGTGGCTGGGACACCAGCCAGGTCAAGAGCATGTCGATGGTCTTTGCCGGCAACAAGTCCCTTACCGAGATTAAGGGCCTCGCCAACTGGGACGTCTCCCAGGTGCAATACATGGTCAGCATGTTTGCTGGCACTCAAGAAATCACGAATCTCGATGGCGTCCAAGGATGGCATCCCGATTCGTTGAAATGGTCAAATCGAATGTTCGAAAATATGCCTTTGCTGGCAAACCTTGACCTTTCCGCCTGGGCCGGCCACACCCCAAATCTGGAGGACATCACGGAGATGTTCGACAACGATCTCTCGACTCCTTCGCAGCTGCATCTGACGGGACTTGGTGGCTGGAGCACTCCGAAGCTGACCAACATGAGGTTCGCTTTCTTTGGGTGCTATCAGCTGACGTCCCTGGATCTGTCCGGTTGGGACATGACGCATATCACTGATCCAAATAACGATGTTGACGCTTTCCCGTATTCCCTCCAGTCCATCACGTTAGGGCCGAAGGCGAGGCTTTATTACTCCTATTCCGGTGGTTATGTATACAGCGCTTTCTACGGTTCCCCGATTAATGGTGGAGCCTTGCCGCAATATAACTTCACGGGCAAGTGGGCCGAAAGCCTCGACGACGCGATTCCATATTCCGGCTCCTACGACAGCGCCACGCTCGGGGATCTGACCCAGACCCACGGGTTCCGTGGCGGCACGTTCGTCTGGGAGCGCTCGGCCAAGCTTACCTTCGACAAGAACGCCGAGGACGCGACCGGCGAGGTCAATGACATCACCAAGACCGCGGCGGAGTTCTCGGCCGCACATCCCGGTGACGTGGTGGTGCCCAACGCCAGCTATTCCCGCACCGGTTTTGAGTTCGCGGGTTGGAAGATCGATGGCAGCGACACCGTCTATCACGCCGCCGATCACGTCTCGTTGACGGCTCCGGGCACTGTTACGCTCCACGCGCAGTGGACGAAGAAGTCGACGGGCCAGACGTCGCTGCAGGGCTACCATGCCAAGTACGAAGTGCTCTACCACGCGACCACCGCGGGAGTGGGCACGCACCATACCGTGACGATCAAGCATGGTTATCAGGGCGCCTGCGCAGGCCAGCCCAACATGCCGCCGCAATGCGACGTGTTCACCGTGGATGGCAACAGCGCCAACGACGTGATGCACCAGAACCGCACGGTGCTCGATGGCATGGGCGTCTACGAACTCCAGATCAAGAGGACCCCGTATCTCTTCAAGACCTGGAACACCAAGCCTGATGGCACCGGCACCACCTACAGGGCCGGCGACACCATCGCCCTGCACCCCGGTGTCACCAACCTCTACACGCAGTGGGAGCCCGGCGCCAAGTACAAGGTGACCTACGACTCCAACAAGCCGCAGGACGCCACGACCGTCACCGGCTCGATGGGCCCGGTGCGCATGACGATTCGCGGAGTCGACCATCCCCATGTGAATTACTTCAACTACAAGTACACCCTGCTCGACAACGTCTATGCGATCGACCCGGGGACGCCCGCCAACATGGGCTCCTGGAAGTTCATCGGCTGGAGCACCGAGCGGCATGGCATTTCGTCCACGACCTACGCCCCGGGCCAGCGGATCGGCCTCAAGCCAGGCTCCACGAAGCTCTACGCCCAGTGGGTCAGGCTTCCCGGTCATATGGACGGCGTGGTCGCGGCCACCTACATGGTTCGTTATCTCCCCAACACGCCTGACGACGCGACGAGTTCGGGCGTGATGGCCGACGACATCTTCCATGTCAACAAGCATGACGACCCCACGGCCGACTTCAACGACCAGTCGCGCACGGTGCTCGACAATGAATACACCGTCGATGGCTATCGTTTCACCGGCTGGACCACGGAGGCTCGTGGCGGCACGCATTATGCTCCCGGAGACCGAATCGAGCACATGAGCCCTGGCATGGTCACACTCTATGCCCATTGGCAGAAGGTTTCGACGCCTCGGCGGCAAGGCGGCCAGACCCCGTTGCCGGGCGGCGGCAACAACCCGCTCATACGTGTGGTGCCCACGCCGGTCATCGTCCCCGCCGCCAACACGGCCGCGAATGGCAACGGCCAGGGCAGCGATGACATGGTCAAGGGCAAGCACGGCGCCCGACCGAAGTGTATGCCCAGCAGCGTGGAGAACCGTCTGAGGAACAAGGCGAGGAGCCACGCCAAGACGGCCGACTGGATCGTCACCGACGAATCCCAGGTGGACGCCAACGCCGCCGCTTGGAGCGACGCCGAATATGAGGGCCTGCCTCGTTGCGCGGCGGTCGCGCCTTCGAACGTGACCAGCGGCGCCAATACCCAGATGAATTGGTGGTGGCTGCTGTTCCTGATCGCCCTCACGGCGTTGGTGCTGTGGTTCGTCTTCTTCAAGAGGAGGAGGCAAGATATCTGGCCGGTGCGTCATTTCAGTGGCGAGAGGAACCGGGCGGCGTGAGCCGACAATGCTTCCTCGCTCGCGCGGGCTGTGAGCGCAGGTCGCTGACGTCGATTGTGGCGTGGAGTTCTGGTGACACTCCTCACTCGCGCGGGCTGTGATCACGGATCGAGGGCCTGAGAGGCTAAGGTCCTGAGCCGGCAAGGTCCTGAACCAACAATGTGGCGGACGGTATCGAAAGGTACCGTCCGTCACTTGCGTATCCCGGTAGTCCCAACTGTGCGTGAGGTTGCGTTTGTGACGCTAATCTGCCCGTTTGCGTCACATTTGCAACGAGGGGTTGTGAGGGAGTGGTGTGGAATGTTGCGTTTGTGACGGTGAGTCCGCTGTTTGCGTCACAAACGCAATGAGTTGGGTGTGGAGGTTGCGTTTGTGGCGGTGAACCTGCCGTTTGCGTCACGTTTGCAACGAGGGGCTGTGGGTGTGTGGGTTGCGTTTGTGACGCTGATCTGCCGGCTTGCGTCGCATTTGCAACCTACGGATGTGCGGGGGGCGGGGTTGCGTTTGTGACGCTGGGCTGCCTGTTTGCGTCGCATTTGCAACCTATGGGTGTCTGAGGGTTGCGTTTGTGACGCTGATCTGCCGGTTTGCGTCACAAATGCAATGGGTGGGCGTGGATTGTTGCGTTTGTGACGCTAATCCGGCTGTTTGCGTCACGTTTGCAACGAGGGGCTGTGGGTGTGTGATGTGGGGGAGGTGCGTTTGTGACGCTGGGCTGCCCGTTTGCGTCACGTTTGCAACCTACGGATGTGTGTGGGTTGCGTTTGTGACGGTAAAACCGCCGTTTGCGTCACGTTTACAACTTGTGGGTGTCTGGGGGTTGCGTTTGTGACGGTAAAAACGTTGTTTGCGTCACAAATGCAATGGGTGGTTGGTTAGCAGCTAGCGGCTCGGCATGGTGGCATGGTGGCATGGTGGCTTCAGTTCCGGTGTGATTTCGACCTGAAATATAGGCAAACAAAGCAGGTCTGACTGGTTATAAAATATGGCGGCAGGCGTTCTCCCATAAGGGTTTCGTCTGCTGTTTCTCATTTTTGCTGATAGCTAATTATTCCCATTTTTGATCTATTAATTTTCATTCGCGCCCAAGTCAGTGTTTGCAACGTTTCGTCCCCTCAAGAAAACATGTATTTCCTAATATCTAAGGGAAATAGTAAAACGTGATACATTTCTGTATTACGATAATTGGTGTGAGAGAAATGTACTCCCGGCGCGCCGAACGTACGGTGAATGAGCATCTAATGCCCGCCGAACATCTACGGACGTGCGTGAAAACTACAGAGGAGTGTGAGACAAATGAGAATGTGGAATAAAGCAGTAGTAGGTGCGTTGGTCGCCGCGGCGATGACCATCGCCACCGGTGTCGCGGCGTCGGCGGATGGTTCCGATGGCGCTTCGGTGCAGCAGCCGACGAGCGCTTCGCAGCCGTCTGGGCAAAGCACGTCGACGTCCGTGCCCGTTTCTGGTGCGACGACACCCAGCGGCGGCACCTCTCAGGGCCAGACGCCCGAGGCGAGCGGTGGCTCAAGCCAGCCTGAGAGCGCATCGGCGCAAAGTGGCAATGACCAATCCAAGCAGTCTCGGCAAGCGCCGAGCGCGCAATCCGAAGAGGAGAGCGGTCAGCAGCCCGAGGCGCAAGGCAGCGGGGATTGCGACCAGACCGGCATATGGCCGGGTGGCACCGCGCCCTATCGCTTCGAAAAGGTCGGCACCGGATGCGTGGTGCACATTGGCGCCGGCTCGATTTCGGGCGACGAATATAAGGCCAATGCCAACCAAACGGCAACCGCTCCTTGGGTCGACCCCCATTCCGACATCGACAATGCCTCGACCATGAATATCACTGGAATCACCATTGAAGGGCCAGTGACCATTTACGCCAAGAGCGGCCATGCGGGCGTCCACAAGAGCATGGAATATCTTTTCGCCGGGCTTCCCCATCTCAAGACTATCACGGGCCTGACCAACATCGACACGACTGGTGTGGAGTCCATGGGAGGCCTGTTCGACTATGACAAAAGCCTGGAGACTGTCGACGTCACTGGTTGGGACACGAGCCTGGTCGATGACATGTCGTTGATGTTCAATGACAACGAGTCGCTTACCGAGATCAAGGGTCTTGCCGGCTGGAAAGTCAACAAAGTGCAGTACATGGTCAGCATGTTCGACTACACCAAGAAAATCACGAATCTTGACGGCGTCCAAGGGTGGCAGCCTGACGCGTTGAAGTGGTCGGATCGAATGTTCAGGGACATGCCATCGCTGACCCATCTTGACCTTTCCGCTTGGGCGGGCCATACCTCGAATTTGGAGAACATCGAGGAAATGTTCTCGAACGATGGCGTCTCCGCTGGTCCCTCCCAGCTGCATCTGACGGGCCTTGGCGGCTGGAGCACTCCGAAGCTGACCAGGATGAGGTTCGCCTTCTTCGGTTGCTATCAGGTGACATCCTTGGATCTGTCCGGTTGGGACACGACGCATGTCACTCATCCAGACGACCAGAACGTCGCCCTCCCGTATTCTCTCCAGACCCTCAAGTTGGGGCCGAAGACGAAGCTCTATTACTATTATGACGGCGGTAATCTCTATAGCGTTTTCTACGGCTCGCCGATCAATGGCGGGGCCTATCCGCAATACAACTACACGGGTTACTGGGCCGAGAGCCTTGACGACGCGACTCCGTATCCGGGTGCCTACAACATCAACACGCTCGCTGATCTGACCCAGACCCCCGGGTTCCGTGGCGGCACGTTCGTCTGGGAGCGCTCGGCCACGCTGGCCTTCGATAAGAACGCGCCCGACGCGACCGGCGAGATCGCCAACGTCGTCAAGGGTTCGGCGGAGTACTCGACCACCCATCCCGGCAGCGTCACGGTGCCAAGCGCCGAATATTCCCGCAGCGGCTTCACGTTCGCGGGTTGGAAGATCGATGGCAGCAACACCATTTATCACGCCGGCGACCACGTCACGTTCACCGAGCCCGGAACTGTCACGCTCCGCGCGCAGTGGACCAGGATTCCGGCGCACATCGGCGGCATAGTCGAGGCCACCTACATGGTCCGTTACATGGTCAACACGCCTGACGGCGCGACCAGTTCGGGCGTGATGGCCGACGACATCTTCCACGTCAACAATAGCGGCAATCCCTCGGTCGACTTCGGCAACCAGTCTCGCACGGTGCTCGCCAATGGCTATAGCGTCAACGGCTATCACTTCACCGGCTGGACTACGGGAATCAATGGCGGCACGCACTACGCTCCGGGCGAGCGAATCGAGCATATGGGCCCGGGCATGGTTCTCCTTTACGCCCAGTGGGCCGTGGACACGCCGTCGAGCCAGCAGTCCAACACGACTCCGACGATTCCGGGGCCTGGCGGCAACACGATTATCCGTACCGTGATCACGCCGGTCACCGCTCCCGCTGGTGGCTTGGCTCCGAATGGCAACGGCGCGAGCCGCGACGCCACGGTCAACGGCGCTGGCAAGTCCGGCGCTCGCCCGAAGTGCATGCCCAGCAGCGTTGAGAAGCGCCTGAAGAGCAGGACCAAGGCCGCTGATTGGATCGTCACCGACGAATCCCAGGTGGCCGCCAACGACGCCGCCTGGAGCGACTCCGAGTACGTTGGCCTGCCTCGTTGCGCGGCGGTCGCGCCCTCGGGCGTGAGCAGCGGCGTCAACACCCCGATGAATTGGGGCTGGATGCTGTCTCTGCTCGCTCTCACGGCGTTGCTGCTCTGGATCATCTTCCTGATGAAGAGGAGGCAGGAGCTCGGGCCGGTGCGTCACTTCAGTGGCGAGAGCACCGGAATGCACCTGAGGGGTGTGAATCGCTGAGTCCTCTCCCGCGCGGTCTGTGAGCGCGGTATGAGGGCCTGAGGCGGCAAGGTTCTCACGACAAAGTGGCGGACGACATCGAAAGGTGCCGTCCGCCACTTCGCGTCTCCAAGTAGTCCCGCTGTACGCGTGCGGTGCCTGCTATCTGCCTGGCTCCCGCGCGTCCGCCTGCAAGCTTGCGTTTGTGACGCTAATCAGCCGGTTTGCGTCACATTTGCAACTGATGGTTGTGTGAGGGTTGCGTTTGTGACGGTAAACCTGCTGTTTGCGTCGCGTTCGCAATGGTTAAGCGTGGAGTGTTGCGTTTGTGACGGTAATCCTACCGTTGGCGTCACAAATGCAATGGATGGTTGGGTGGTTGTGTGGATGTTGCATTTGTGACGCTAATCTGCTGGTTTGCGTCACGTTTGCAACCTGTGGGTGTGTGAGGGTTGCGTTTGTGACGGTAATCCTGCCGTTTGCGTCGCGAATGCAACTGATGGTTGTGTGGTTGTGTGGATGTTGCGTTTGTGACGGTGAGCCGGTTGTTGGCGTCGCGAATGCAGCTGATGGTTGTGTGAGTGTGTGGTTTGTGGATGTTGCGTTTGTGACGGTAATCAGCTGGTTTGCGTCACGAATGCAACGGGTGGCTGTGTGGATGTTGCATTTGTGACGGGAATCCTGTCACTGGCGTCGCAAACGCAACGGGTAACCGGCCATCGGCCATCGGTCATTGGTCATTGGCCATCGCAGGCGTTTACCTTAGAGGTTAATGTCGGTGTCGGCGGCGTCGCCGGTAGTGTCGTCCATATCCGTGGCCTCGTTCTTGTTGAATTTGTTGAGTTTCTTGTTCATGGTCGCCGTGATGCACATCGAATACAGCAGCAGCCCCAGCCATACGCACACATAGCCGGCCACGTAAATGGCGATGAAGAGCCACAGGTCCTTGTGGAAGACCTGCGCCTGCCAGTTGTTGACGAAAATCCATCCAATCGAGATGATCAGTGTGAGCACGCAGTGGGCCGGGACGATGACAATCCATGGCAAATCAGAGCGGAAGAAGCCCAAGGTGATCTCGCCGAGCAGTATGTCGACGATGAGCATCGTGGCCATGCTCCAGTGGGTGATCGGCAGCCAGTTGGGCACGATCAGTTCCGCGAGTGCGAAGGCGAACGAGCCAAAGACCATGCCTTTGACGGCGTATTCGACGATGGTGTGTAGCAGCGAGTTGTGGTGGGCCGACTTGATGAGGTCGCCGATGCCGCTGGTGAATTCGTTGGTGTTGTCCTTTTCGCCTTTCATGATGCCGCTCCGATGATCTCACGCAGTTTCGCCACGTAGCGTCGTCCCACGGTCTCCTCCACGCCGCCGCTCAGCTTGGCGTCCATGTTGCCGGAGTAGCTCAGCGTCAGGGAGCGCAGGTGGTGGATGTTGATGATCGTCTGGCGCGATATGCGCACGAAGCCCGATGGCAGGCGTGTCAGGAAGTGGTTGAGGGTGTCTCGGGTGGTCAGGGTGCGGGTCACCGGGCCCGGCTTCTGGGTGGTCGTGGCCGTGCCGGTGGTTGTGGCGGCGGCGAGCACGCGGATGATGAGCAGCTTGTCTTTCACGTCCACGGAGACGATGGAGGAGAACGGCACGATCTCGAGGCTGTCGTTCGTGTCGATGACGATGGTGGAGGTGGAGTTCTGCTGAAGCGTCTTGATGGCCTGCATCAGCTGCATCGCGTCCTCGGTCGGCTTCTCCGCCTCGACGATGACGTTCATCTTGCCGTCGGATAATTGGGGATTCGAGCGAAACGTAATAGACATTTGTCTCCATCCTCTCTCTTGTGCAGTGCCAATGTAACCCATCAAAGTGTATTACATTTGTCTAATGCGCATTCTGACAAACCATTATAGCGGGACATATTGGCAAAGCTAATTAAAAGGAACGCTATGTGAGCATTGTTATAATTAGACGTTTTTCGTTCTACTGTATAGTAAATTTGAAAATAGTGTCCAACGTTTTTAGTGATGAATTTCATACCGCTTGGGGTTGATTTTCTACCGTTCAGTGCTTTATAGCGCCCAATGTGATACCTTCCGTGTTAACTTCGACTGTGTGGGATTAAACGTTTTGAGTCATTTTTGGCTCTTGCGTGATTAATTCGAAATAAGTTGTGGAGAAAAGCACTAGAGGAGAAACGAGGAAAGATGAAATCATGGAGAACAGTGGCGATCGGCCTCTTGGTCGCTTCCGCCATGGTAGCCGCGCCCGCGATGGCGTCGGCCAGCGAGACGGCGCAGGATACGTCGGCCTCGCAGTCAACCCAGGCTCAAAGCTCGGCCGCCCCGAGCTCAACCCCGGCCACGGCGACTCCGGCCCCGGCAGGCGCAGCCGCCGGAACCTCGGCCAAGCCCGATAAGGCCGGGCAGCCAACCGAAAACGAGACGAAGATCGCGCAACAGGCTCCGGCCCCGAAGACCGATCAGGCTCCTTCGACTCAGTCCCAGCAGCCGCAGGCGCAGGGTGACCCTGCGACGCCGAAGTGCGACACCGAGGGTGATTGGGGCGGCGATTCCGCAGGCAACAACAAGGTCCATTGGAAGTTTGGGATGGAAGGCGGCGACTGTGTCCTGCACGTCGGTTCCGGCATTATGGGCCAAGATGACGCTCCGTGGGATAGTTACCAGGTTGAGGGTGCGTCGAGCCTCTATTCCGGTGATGCCTCGATTATGGATGGGCTCGTCTTCGATGATGGCGCCCACACGTTCTTTGCTGATGTCCCGGAGACTGAGACCAACGTGGCCATGAATTTCATGCCCCAAGTTCGCTACATCAAAGGCATCGCGCATCTCAATGGGGGGAAGCTTGCTCCACGCACGAGAATGTATCAGTATTTCGAAGATAATCCAAAGCTTGAATCCATTGATCTCAGTGGATGGAATATGTCTCAGGTGACCAGAATGGACGACATGTTCATGGATGACACGTCGCTCACTCATATCGATGGCCTTGAGAATTGGGATACTTCGAATGTTGTGTCCATGGAGCAAATGTTCCAGGACGACTCTGCGTTGGAGAATCTGGATGGCATTTCAAACTGGAACGTGCCGAAACTGGAAAGAATCACTCAGATGTTCCTTGAGGCAAAGTCCATCGATCACTTGGATCTATCTGCATGGCGCTCGAATGTGCTCGCCGGGATAAGGTATGCCTTCTATGACATGGCGGCATTGAAGAGTCTTGATGTTTCCAATTGGAACGTTGCTGGTGTAGATGATATGTATGGTACATTCCAGGGTGATTCTCTGCTCAGCGAGCTCAAGGGTCTTGACACATGGAATGCCAGTTCGGCGCTCAATAATATGGCTGAGATGTTTACAAACGATTCGGCGTTGACCTCAGTCGACCTTTCTGGTTGGGATCTTTCCGGTGTCACCCATATGAACGAACTGTTCTTTGGTGATGGATCATTGAAGACGATCAAGGGCCTGAACAAGAAGACCGGTCAGCTCGCTGATGCAGGTCAAGCGTTCTTCGGCTGTGAATCCTTGGAGTCCCTTGACCTTACTGGTTGGGATACCTCTGCGCTCACGGATATGAACAGGATGTTCTTCGATACGTACGCCCTGACTGAGCTCAAGGGTGTTGGCGCTTGGGATGTGAGCAATGTCACCAACATGGATACGATGTTCTATGACGCCAAGAGCTTGAAGTCCATTGACCTCTCCCATTGGGACACTAAGAATGTGACGATCATGAGGAACATGTTCGCCGAAGACATCGCTCTCTCCGAAATCAAGGGAGTGGAAAACTTCAATACCGGAAATGTCACGAATATGGCTTCGATGTTCGGCATGTACAATGGCGATACGGGGTCCTTCACCAAGTTGGATCTGAATAGTTGGAACACCTCCAATGTGACCAATATGGACAACATGTTCGCTGGTAACCCGGACCTTTCCGAGGTTGACCTTGGCAACTGGAACACCGAAAAGGTAACCGACATTGGGTATATGTTCGGTAACTGCGCGAGTCTCTCCAAGCTGAATCTTGAGAATTGGGATACCCGGGCCGTCACCGATGGCGATGCTTCGCTTCCTTACTATCTCACCGACATCAAGCTCGGCCCGAACACGAAGCTGCAGGGTTCGTACTTCCCGGTTGAGCCCACTGACGGCATTGGCACAGAGGATAACGGTTTCACCGGTCGCTGGACCAAGAGCGACGACAGCTGGACCAGCACGGAGAGTGATGGCGACGATGAGTCCTTTGCCGCGTTCACTCAGGCTCCTGGATTCGCCGGTGGCAAGTTCGGTCTGCAGGAGTTCATCAAGATGACCTTCGACAACAACGCGCCCGCTGGAGTGAACGTGACTGGCGATACCACCACGCTCTACAAGGCTGGTTTCGACCCCTACACGTTCACCCTCGACATCCCGAAGCCCCAGGCCAACAAGATGGGTTACACCTTCACTACCTGGAACACGGAGCGGGACGGCAGCGGCCTATGGATGGCTGCTGGCACGCAGACCTACTTCAGGAAGGGCACGTATAACTTCTACGCCCAGTGGAACACGCCGACACCCATCGGTGGTGGCACGATTGCGATTCAGCCCGCTCCGCCTGTGATCCCCAACCCGCTCCCGACGCCCGGCGTCAATCCGGCCCCGGTTCCCGGCCCTGGCCCGAACCCCGGTAACGGCGGCGGCAACGGCAACAACAATAACAACAATGGTGGTGGTAACGGCGGTGGCTACAGCCCCGTGAGCTACTACAACGTCTACCGCACGTTCACCTACGGAGCGACGATCGGCGCGGCGCCCAACGCTACGACGCCGACCCCGGCCCCGAACTCCGACAACAACTCGAAGTCGACCAACAAGAAGGCTCGCCCGAAGTGCATGCCCGCCGATGTGAGCAAGCGCCTGAAGGCCAAGAAGGCGAACACCGCCAGCGCGACCAGCACCGGCAGCGTCAACTCCGCCGCCTTCGTCACCCCTCGTGACGGCACCCAGAACGGTGTGCAGCTGACCGCCAACGGCTGGTCCGACTCCGACTACATCGGCCTGCCCCGTTGCGCGGCCCCGAGCCCGGCTCCCGAGACCGCCACGGCCACGCCCGCCGCGACGCACCACTTCAATTGGTGGTGGCTGTTGCTGCTGGTCCTCTTGGTCATCGCGATCGCGGTCTGCATCTACGTCTACGAGAAGAACAAGGACAAGGATGGCGATTCGCAGCATCCCGATGATGGCACCCAGCGCATCATGGTGTGATCGGGTTCCATCGCATGACCGCTATGGGCTGATTTAGCGATCTCCCTGCCGGTCACAGGTGGTAACAGGTGTTGGCTGACGCTTACGGGCGTTGGCCAACACCTGTTTTATGTGGGGTGGCGTTAGGCGGGCGACAGACTATTTCGGGTTATAGGCCATTTCGTGGTGTTGAATGCCGTGAGAGCAGCCTGATTGCCGCTCAAATCCGTTAAGTGGGTGCTTTGACGGTTAAGTGGGTGCCTGTTTTGTCGGAGTACCCAAGAAAACGCCTCGTTCCAGGGGATTTCAGCTCAGACGGGCACCCGCTTAACGCTTCAAGCACCCACTTAAGGTGTAATTCGCGCCAATCGGCCGTTCAGCTTGTGGTGTGGCTTGTGTCTTTCGCGAGTGGTTTTTGGTTTCGTGGCTGCCACCATCTCGCGCCTTCTGGATACGATGAAGGAGTTATTGCGGGAGCGGTCTGGAAGTGATTGGGGGAGTGATGGAGGCTGAAAACGTTGATGGTTTCGCCCATGCCGAGACCCATTCCGAACGTGCTTTCCGCGTCGTGAGCGCCGCCGCTCGTGCTGCCCTCAACACTGGACCAGCCGGGCGCGTGCTCGGTCTCGGCCACGACGTGGTGGGCATTGATGAGTTCGCCAGCCAACTGAGCCAGCCCGGTTCGCGTATGCGCCAGCTCTTCTCACCCCGCGAGCTGCGGCAGGCGGCCTCGCGCGCCAAGGTCAAGCATGACGGCGAGGCGGCGCATCTGGCCGTGCGCTGGGCCGGCAAGGAGGCCGTGCTCAAGGCGTGGTGCGAGGCGCTGGGGGAGCGCCCCAACCCCTACACGCTCGACGATTTCCCCTGGTCCGCCGTCGAGATTCTGGACGATTCGCGCTCGCGTCCCCACGTCGTCCTCGCCCCCGCCTGCGAGACAAGGCTTCGCGAGTCGCTGGGCGTCGCGGATGATGATAATGCCAGCAGCTCCATAAACGACGACGGCGCGATGACCAACGCAACGGAGGCTTCGGATGGCACGGATGGCACGGATGGCAGGGGTGGCACGACGGTCGGCGCCGCATCTGTTGCCCGGCCTGCCCTTTCCTTGCAGTGGCACGTCTCCCTGACCCACGACGCTGGCATCGCCTCCGCCGTGGTGCTCCTGGCATCCGTCGAGCGCTGATCGTGACGTGTGTATCCTGTTTCAGTCATCCGTGTTCTGATATGCCTAAAATAGGCCATTTGGTTTGCGTTATCGTCCCGTTTCCTGCATCTGCGCTTGCTTACGCCCGAAACGGGCTGGTGGTGAATAACCTGGCTTCACATTTAAGATACTTACGAGTATGATACTCATGAGTATCTTATTTTTGCAACGAGGAGGGTTTGATGTTTGTAGGGCGTGAACGAGAACTTGAATCACTCAATCGTATGTGGAAGCGTGACAGTTTCCAACTCATGGTGCTCTATGGCCGTCGCCGCGTCGGCAAGACGGCGCTGTTGGACGAATTCTCAAGCGATAAGCAGGCGCTCTACTTCACCGCCCGCCAGCAAACGTCGGCGAACAACCTCCAGGACTTCTCACGCGCCATCAACAAATTCTTTGGCCAGCCAAGTTCCACTCCACCGTTCGGCTCATGGCAGGATGCTTTTCAATACGTCATCGACAAGGCCCGCGAAAAACCGGAGCGGCGTTTGCTCTTCATTTTCGACGAGTTTCCCTACGCGGCCAATAGCCAGCCGGCATTGCCTTCGACCTTGCAGATCGCGATAGACCATGGTTTTAAAGACGCCAACGTGATGATGATTCTTTGCGGCAGCAACGAGGGGTTCATGGAGAGCGAGGTGCTCGGCCGAAAAAGCCCGCTTTACGGCCGGCGCACAGGCCAGCTGCGTCTGCAACCTTTCGATATCTTCGACACGGCGAAGATGCTGCCCGGCACCGGTGCCATCGATGTGATCAAGTACTACGCCACGTTCGGCGGAACCCCGTATTATCTTCAGCAAATCGATGAAAACATGACTTACGAGCAAAATGTCACGGAGCTGTTGTTCAGCATCAGCGGCTTGCTTTACGAGGAACCGCTTGTGCTCCTTCGCGAGGAACTGCGCGACCCCACCACCTACAACTCGGTGATGGCCGCGATTGGTGGCGGTAAGACGCGACAGAAGAACATCGCCGAAACCGCCGGATTGGAATCGTCCAGCGTTCCAAAATACCTTCGCACACTCAGCGACCTCGGGCTCATCGAGCGGCAGGTTCCTTTCGGTGAGAATCCGGCGAGATCGCGTAAAGGGCTGTGGAAAATCAAGGACCCGTTCTTTGCTTATTGGTTCCGGTTCGTGAGTCCCAATATCAACGAAATCGAGGCCGGTGACGGTGATCTCATCGCGCGGAGCACCGCGTTCGGCCCACTGCTCGACACCTATGTGGGGCAGGTCTTCGAAACGGTAAGCCTGCAATGGCTCGCACGCGCCAACCGCACGGGCGGACTTCCTTGGCTCGCGACTTCGTTTGGACAGTGGTGGGGCAACAACCCGCGCACCCGAGAACAGACCGACATAGACGTCATCGCGGCCAATCCCATGGACAAGAGAATCCTGATCGGCGAATGCAAATGGCGTTCCTCGTTGGACGTCTCGCAGACGCTGGAGACGCTGCGTGGACGGGCCGGACTGGTACGTGGCTACGACAGCACGTCGTTCGGGTTGTTCGTCAAGACCGACGAGCTCGCGCGGAGGGCGCGGGAACGCCACGAAGTTGACGTGCTCGTGGTTTCGGCCACGGAAATGTTGAAGTAGCGGGTCATGGGCCATTTCGTGATGTTTTAGGATTGGTTTTCTGGTTGGTGGCGTCGGGGTATCTGGTAGCGGTGTGGAACTCGTTGCCGGTCATTGCCGGTGCTGCCGGGCTTATCGCCGGTCTTTGCTTGTTTCCCCGGCTGTTTGTACACCGGCTTGGTGGCTTTTCGGCGCTTTTGGCCATGTCGATTCGTGAGGATGGGGAGCGGAGCGGAAGTTTCGAGTGCCTTGCATACATATGATGTGTGCGAGTGGCGCAAGAGTTTGTGAATTATTTGTAATGCGTTATTTGGTGTTGTTTGATTATCGGCTTATTTACTGCTGAAAAGCTTTGAATAGCTGGAATCTGTGGGATTTTGATTGGATTTCACGTTGATGTTCGGGGCATGGGCGTTTATATGAAATGTTGACTTTCGTATGATTTTTGTGGCGGTTCAGGTGTTTTTATTCCTCTGTAATGCTAAGCTTGTGGACAGTTAATGTCGATTTGTATATCTGATCGGGCATGGAAGGGTTTGGTTTTCGTATGTCGGGGAGCAACAAGGCGTTGCGTGTGGCCGCGGTGTTGGTGACCGCGTTGTCACTTGGTCTTGCGATGCCCGCCGCGAGCGCTGGTGAGGGTACCGGAGCCGCGGGGGGGGGTGGACTCCAGGCTTATTAGAATCAGATAATGATTCGTCTGGTTTACAAACCGGCGACGCGCCAGTTGGCACGCCGCCTTCGGCGGTAACATCAAAATCTCAAAATTTTTCCGCGCCGCAAGCGGCGCCTGACCCCTCACCCCGTTCCCAACCCACCGTCGGTCCGCAGGATGTCACCTGCAGCCAGCCGGGCGAACACACGTGGGGCACGACAGACGAGCTGCATTGGAACGAGCATGTCGATGGGAACGACTGCGTGCTGGAATTAGAGTCTGGTACCATTCCTGTCACGGGCAGCAGCTATTCGTCGATTCCCTGGCGCACGGACATTAGCTACACCAGGCTGGCCGTCACCGGGCACGTGACCACAACCAACAACCAGGCCCTGTTCAACCCTTCTTCCCCCTACGGCGACGGCAAGCTCAAGAGCGCCGACGTGACCAACCTCGACGTGTCCGGGGCCACCACCCTGAAGTATTTTTTCGCAGGCCAACCCCAACTCACCGAAATCACAGGAATCGGCCAATGGGACACCGGCAACGTCACTGACACGGGCTACATGTTCAACAACGACCCGAATCTCACCAAAGTCGACCTGAGTGAAAATGGTAGCCACTGGGACACCAGCAACGTCACGAACATGGACTACATGTTCAACGGCGACGCGGAGCTCTACAGCATCGGTGTTCCCGGCCTTAAAATCCCAAGCGGCGTCAACAGCCTCACCAACCACATGTTCGACGGGTGCGTCAAGCTCGTGCACTGCCAGCAGCCCGGCGAACACGTCTGGACGTACGGCGGCAAGACACTCAACTGGAACGAGCACCTCGTCGATAACCAGGATGGCACCTACGACTGCGTCCTCGAATTGGAGAGCGGAGACGTCCCTGTCACGGGCAGCAGCTATTCGTCGATTCCCTGGCGCACGGACATTAGCTACACCAGGCTGGCCGTCACCGGGCACGTGACCACAACCAACAACCAGGCCCTGTTCAACCCTTCTTCCCCCTACGGCGACGGCAAGCTCAAGAGCGCCGACGTGGCCAACCTCGACGTGTCCGGGGCCACCACCCTGAAGTATTTTTTCGCAGGCCAACCCCAACTCACCGAAATCACAGGAATCGGCCAATGGGACACCGGCAACGTCACTGACACGGGCTACATGTTCAACAACGACCCGAATCTCACCAAAGTCGACCTGAGTGAAAATGGTAGCCACTGGGACACCAGCAACGTCACGAACATGGACTACATGTTCAACGGCGACGCGGAGCTCTACAGCGTCGGCTCGCCGGGGTTGGAGGTGCCCGGGGGCATCAACTGCTGGACCAATCATATGTTCGACGGGTGCGTGAAGCTCATCCGGTGCGGGCAGCCGGGCCCGCACACCTGGACTGAGGGCGGGAGCACTTTGCACTGGAAGGAGACCATGAGCGGCACCTTCGAGAACCCGGAGTGCGAGCTGGAGCTGCAGTACGGCACCATCCCCGACACCGGCACCACCGGCGACAGCTCCAGCAGCCACGTCCAGTGGAAGGACCCGGGCATCAGCAAGCTGGTCGTGGACGCGCCCGGGGCGAACGGGCCGGTCAGGCTCAGCAGCGGGTACGGGATCTTCGACACCTACTTCATGCCCAACCTCAAGACGGCCGACGTGACGCACCTGGACACGAGCGCCTCCACGAATATGGCCTACATGTTCCACGACCAGGCCAACCTGACCGAGATTACCGGACTCGACCAGTGGGACACGGGCCTGGTCACGGACATGAGCCACATGTTCCAGAATTGCCCCAAACTCACCGGTGTGGGTGACCTGTCCGGCTGGCATACCGGCAACGTCACCAGCATGGCGAACATGTTCACCGGAGGGGCGAAGCTCGCGTCAGTGGGTGACCTGTCGGGTTGGCACACCGGAAAGGTGACCTCGATGGACAGCATGTTCAAGGGGTGCGCGGAGCTCACCTCAGTGGGCGACCTGCACGCGTGGGACACGGGCCTGGTGACGAGCCTGAACGCCATGTTCCAGGGTGACGCGAAGCTCTCGGGCGGCCTGGACTCCGAGGGGCTGCGGACCTTCGACGTGTCCGGCTGGCACACGGGTCGGGTCACGGACTTCCGCAACGTGTTCGACGGGTGCGCCCGTCTGGAATCGTTGGACATCAGCGGCTTCGACATGGGCGCTGTGGGCACCATGCGCCCCCAGGACCTCTACAACAACGAAGACTGGATGGGCGACCGGCTCACGTTGAATTTCGGGATGATCTCGGCGCCCAACCTCGTCAAGATTCGCGTGGGTTCAGGATTAAACATGGTCGGCTCCACCGCACACTGGTTCTGGAGCTATGATCGCAGGGAACACAAGACCTCCCCGCTGCTCGGCGACCGCGACATCAACTACCCGGCCAGTTCTGTGGACTGCTCCATTAACGCCAACTGCCGCGTGGGCACCCCGGTCTACCTGAGCCAGGACCGCGCCACGGTAATGCGTGGCGACCAGCAGGGCGTCTACGCGAACCCGGCCTCGTCCACCTGGCTGTACCGGGCGACCAGCTACGAGGGCGACGGGGGCAATGTGACGACGTGCCCGGAGGCGGTGCATGGCGAGCACATCTGCACCACCGCCACCAAGGCACTCAGCCGTCTGAACACATGGAAGGACGCGGACGCGGGCGTGCACACCCTTGACGAGGACATCCCGTGGAGCGTGCCCGGCGACAAGCTCACCGCCCAATGGCAGTCCCTCGACCCGCCCGGCATAAACAAGGCCACCCCGCACGCGGACGGCACGCTCACCGTGCACGGCACGCTGCCCGGCGGCACGCTGGCGGACGACCAGTTCACCACCTACCCGTACGCCTCAGCCAGTGGCGGGACGCACGGTACCACCGCCCAGAGCGCCAAGGTGACTGAGCTGACCGCGACCGCGCCCGCTGACGCCAACTGGGAGACTACCTACACCGCCGCCACGAACCCGTATCCGGCCGACAAGGTCGGCTCGGGCGTCTCCTACTGGTTCACCTCGACGCTCACCCAGCATGATTTGACCACCAGCTCAGAGTCCGCGCGCAAGCAGCTGACCATCGACACGGTCGCCCCGGGCGTCGTGGACGCGCGGACCGTCAACCGGGCGCCCGACAGCGGGGTCGGGGTGCAGGTGCGGGTCCATGGCGTCGCGTGGACCAGCGGCGACCAGACCAACCAGCCCCAAAGGGCCACCGAGGCGGGCGACCGGGTCACCATCACCTGGCCCGACGGCAGCACCACCGGCGCCAAACTCGACGGCACGCCGTTGGACGCGGGCGACCCCGGGGCGATCGTGACGGGGTCGGACGGGTCGTTCGACGTGGACGTGCCCGCTGGCACCAACCTCTCCGGCGGCAGCACCGCCAGCGTGACCGTGTGGGACAACGCCGACGGCGACGGGACCACCGCCGGCCACCCCGCCGGCCTGGAGAACAAGGCCAACAAGACCACGGTCACGGTGCGCCTGACCCCGCCCACCGTCGACAAGCTCCCGCTGACCGGCCACAACTGGGGCCCTGCCAGCCTGGTCCTGCTGACCGTGGTGGCCGCCCTCGCCATCGCCACCAGTGCCTACGCCCAATACCGCCGATCCCGCCACTGACCCGCCACCAAGAAACTCACCACTGCTAAAAATTCACCACCACGCCACAATCACCACCGGCATCATTGAAGGCGGTTTGGAGGAGGGTTACCGGCCAAAAAACTCACCACCAGCTACCACCAAAAAACTCACCACCAGCCACCACGCCAAAGCAGCAAAACCAGTCAATGTACATCTGTACTACGGCTGCTTGTTTCGGACTTTATCAATTCGTGATTGTTTCTTGATCCAAGTCGCTGCCTCGTGAATTAGCGGCAACGACGTACGTGCTCATTCGTTCGGCAGAGAACCATTTCTGCAGCTTTGCAAGCTCGGTGGTTTGACTTTCGTTTATTGTGTATGTAGCGCAATTAAATGAATGCCCCGGGAAAGTCACTCATGCGAAACATCATGACACTCCGGGGTTTATACGTTCTGCAAGGGCCGGAAGGGCGTCCACTCCCTCCGGCCTTCAAGCGGAAGATACTTGTATGGCCCTCTGCACGGCGACCCTCGCGGATCTACGGGAATCAATCCTTTCGCCCATTCCCTGGACTAGGTGCCCCCTTCGTGGCCGCTTACGCGGTACGGGCATCACGGCAGAAACCTTCCGACTTACATTCAAAGCGTTCGCTTCACACCCTCATCTTGGACAGGAAGAAGACGTGGACACGAAGCTTCACCTTCAAGGGTACACGTTTGCGCGAACCTATGCCAATAGTGGATTGAGATGATGAGATGAGATGTTCGGCGGGCGATTGTGATGCGGTTGTCTTGTCGGGGAGTGCTTGGTGTCTGTCAGCGGTCGTTTGGGGGAGTGACGTTCCCTCTTGTTTTCTGCTCAGATAAATCTTGGCTGTTTGGTTTCGATGAGGATGAATTGTGCTAGAATGTTACTAACCTACCGGTCGGTAACTAACTGGCAACCCAACAGTTCCCCATGGTTATCTCGGAAGCCAACAACGAAGCCGGTTGGCAATAACTGAAACGAACGTAGCCAACCATCGAGGGTTCATGGAGGAGCCCGCGGAAAAACTAGGAAGGTGCACTATGACCAATCAGAATTCACCGGCGACCAGCGCCAAAGACCTATCCGTCGAGGAGCAGGCGGCGCTGACCAGCGGCACGAACCCGTGGAGCATCGGCTCGGTCGAGGCCAAGGGCCTGCCCAACTACACGATCACCGACGGCCCCCACGGACTGCGCAAGGCCCAGAACCTCGAGGGCATGGACGTGGAGAAGGCCGTGCCCGCCACATGCTTCCCACCGGCCGCGGGCATGTCGTCCAGCTGGAACCCGGACTTGGTGCGTGAGACCGGCGAGGCGATGGGCGAGGAGTGCGTGCAGGAGCAGGTCGCCGTCATTCTCGGCCCCGGCATCAACATCAAGCGCAACCCGCTGGGCGGCCGTTGCTTCGAGTTCTGGAGCGAGGACCCGTACTTGGCCGGGCACGAGGCCTGCGGTGAGGTCGAGGGCATCCAGTCCAAGGGCGTGGGCACCTCACTCAAGCACTTCGCGGCCAACAACCAGGAGACCGACCGCATGCGCGTGAGCGCGAATATGTCGCAGCGCACCCTGCGCGAGATCTACCTGCCCGGCTTCGAGCACATCGTCAAAACCGCCCAGCCGTGGACGATCATGTGCTCCTACAACAAGATCAACGACGTCTACTCCTCGCAGAACAAGTGGCTGCTCACCGACGTGCTGCGCGACGAGTGGGGCTTCAAGGGCATCGTCATGTCCGACTGGGGCGCGGTGCACGACCGCGTGGCCGCCCTCAACGCCGGGCTGAACCTCGAGATGCCGCCGACCAACACGGACGACAAGATCGTGCACGCCGTGCGCGACGGCGAGATCAAGCCCGAGCAGCTCGAGAAGATGGCGCAGGGCATGATCGACCTGGTGGACAAGACCCGTCCGGCCATGGAGAAGGGGGCCGCCGGCTATCGCTACGACGTGGACGCGCATGATGACGTCGCCCGCCGTGCCGCACGCGAGGCCATGGTGCTCTTGAAGAACGACGACGGCCTGCTGCCCGTGCGGCCCGGCACCAAGCTGGCCGTGATCGGCGAGTTCGCGCGCACCCCGCGCTACCAGGGCGCCGGCTCCTCGCTCATCAACCCCAACAAGCTCACCAGCTTCCTCGACGCCCTTGAGGACCGTGGCGTCAAGGCCGACTTCGCGCCCGGCTTCACGCTCGAGGACGACGCGCAGGACCCGGCGCTGACCTCCGAGGCCGTGGCCGCCGCGAAGGGCGCCGACACCGTGCTGCTCTTCCTCGGCCTGCCCGCTTCCTATGAATCCGAAGGCTTCGACCGCACCTCGCTCAGTATCCCTGCCAAGCAGATTGAGCTGCTGAAGGCCGTTGCCGCCGCCAACAAGAACGTCGCGGTCATCCTCTCCAACGGCTCCTCGGTCTCCATGCCGTGGGCCGGCAGCGCCAAGTCCATCCTCGAGGCGTGGCTGCTCGGCCAAGCCGGTGGCGCGGCGACCGCTGACATCGTCTTCGGCGACGCGAACCCCTCGGGCAAGCTCGCGCAGACCCTTATCAACGACCTAGACGACGATCCGACCATGATGAACTGGCCGGGCGAGGAGGGCCACGTCGACTACGGCGAGGGCGTCTTCGTCGGCTATCGCTACTACGACACTTTCCACAAGCCGGTCGTGTATCCGTTCGGCTACGGCCTTTCGTACACCACCTTCGAGGTCTCCGGGGCCAAGGTTTCGAAGACCGGCCCGCAGTCCGCGCGCGTCACCGCGACCGTGAAGAACACCGGTTCCGTGGCCGGCGCCGAGGTCGTGCAGATTTACGTCGCCCCGCCGAAGGAGGCCGTCGCGCGTCCTGTGCACGAGCTCAAGGGCTTCAAGAAGGTCTATCTCGAGCCCGGCGAATCCACCGAGGTCTCCTTCGACCTGGATTCGCGTGCGTTCGCCTACTGGTCCGAGCGCTTCGAGGGCTGGAAGGTGGAGGAGGGCACCTACGGCATCGAGGTCGCCACCTCCTCGCGCGACATCGCTGACACCGTCACCGTCGACCTCGACGACGACGGCAAGGTCGCCAAGCTCACCGAGTGGTCCACGTTCAAGGAGTGGAAGGACGACCCGATTGGCGGCCCGATCGTCAAGAACGCCGTCGAGAAGCTCAACAAGCAGTTCGGCCACAATATCATGCCCGACAGCAGCCTGCTGGTCATGTTCGTCGACAGTTGCACCGTCGGCGGCATGGCGATGATGCTCGGCGCCGACGTCTCCGAGGCCCTCACCAAGGAGCTCCTAGCGGAATACGCCAAAGCCACCAAGTGACCAAAGGCTGGCTGACCGGGCTGGTTGACTGATCGGTTGGCCAGCTAACTGACCGGTTGGTTGGCTGATCGGCTGGTTGGCTGACCCCAACCCAACCCGGTCTGACTGACCCCGGACCCACAACTCAGTGAAAAAAGCACCAAAACACCCCCGTTTTGGTGCTTTTCGCACTGTATACAGCCACCCCGTGGGAAAAGCACCAAAATCGCCTGAAAAAGGTGCTTATTCCACAGGATGTGGCGCTAATCAGTGGGAAAGCACCATTTGGGGCCTGTTTTGGTGCTTTTTCCACTGGTGATGGGCCTAATCAGGAAGAAAAGCAATGGAATCGGCCCTTTTCCTTGCTTTTCTTCCTGATTGGCACTGTTACCTATAAGAAAAGCAATGGAATCAGCCGTTTTTATTGCTTTTCTTCCTGATTGGGGCGGCCGGCCGTTGGCCGGGACGTTTATGAGACGTCAATCATTCTAATCTTGTGCCAGTGGAATAATATTGGGTACCAATGGAGTTATTCGCCCGTGTTGGCGCGATGATGTTTGCGCAAATCGCCTGGCCGGACAGGAAGATAGGGGAGCAAATGGGTGCAGTAGCCATCGTAATGCTTGTGGTGCTTGCGATTATCGTCATCGTGGTCGTGTGGGCGATCATGGCCTATAACCGTCTGGTCACGTTGCGCAACCGCGTGGAGAACGGCTATTCTCAGATTGACGTGCAGCTCAAGCGGCGTACCGATCTGGTGCCGAATCTGGTGGAGTGTGTCAAAGGTTATGCGTCCCACGAATCCCAGGTCTTCCAGAACGTCACCGTGGCTCGCGCCGAGGCGATGAAGGCCGCCAACAGCAACGCCGCCACCCCCGCCGACCGCGCCCAGGCCGAGTCCAACCTCACCAACGCGCTCATGGCGCTGCAGGCCACGGCCGAGGCCTACCCCGACCTCAAGGCCAACCAGAACTTCCTGCAGCTGCAGGACCAGCTCTCCGACCTCGAGCAGAAGATCGCCTACGCCCGCCAGTTCTACAACGATGTGGTGCAGAAGCTCAACACGAGCATCCAGACTTTCCCCTCCAACCTCATCGCCAGCATGTTCCACTTCGCGCCCGGCCAGTATTTCCAGGTCGCCGAGAGCGACAAGCAGCTGCCACAGGTCAAGTTCTGAGTGTGAGTTGTGGCGGCCGCGGAATAGTGACGGCCGCGAAATAGTGAATAGTGGTCGCTGCAGGGTGGTTGCCGGACTGTTTCGAGATCGTGACGGAGCAGCCACAACGTGGCGGTATAGCGGCAGGGTGGCGACAACGTCACGGCAGTGATATAGCGGTGATGCAACGTGGCGATGGCAATATAACCATGGCAATGTGGCGGTGACAACGTAACAGCGCACAGCGGCTATGACGTGGAAGTGACGTAGGGGTCACGCCGCGGTGACGTCAAGGTGCAGGAAGTCGGAAGAAAGTTACTGGTGATGGGCAAGGTCTTCAATCTCAAGAGGCTCGGCAAAGCGGCCCTTGCCGCCTTGGGAGTGGTGGCCATCGTGGTCTTCTTCTTTGGCGTCGGTGAATTGGAGCTGGGCGGTTTCGACAGGGCCCCGATGACCTACCATTCGCTTGACTACGACGCCGAAGTGACGCCGAATGGCGACCTGCGCCTCACCGAGCACATCGACGCCAAGCTCGGCAAACGCGACGGCAAGGCGCCGTGGCGTCAGCTCTATCAGCGCTATACACTCAATGACGCTCCGGGCAAAGCCACCGACGACGTTGCGGACGACGAGAACACGTTGGGTGCCATCACCGACGTCTCGGTGAAGAACGTGACCACGGGCCAGACCTTCCGCCACGGCGACCCAGACTCGCCCAACCATCTGAGCGGCGAGCACTGGGACAAGTCGTATGCCGGCACCTGGTACGCGCGTGATCTGGGGCGTGACGCCGACGACAATGAGGATAAGACCGGTATGGAATATGAGCCCGCCGGCATGACCTCGGATGAATATGACGCTCAGAAGCGGGACGATGCCGCCGCGCAAAAGCAGGCGCAAGGGCAAACACAAAGCAAACAAAGCCAGCAAAGCGGCAAGCGGAACCATTCCAAGACCCGCTATTCTTCGGACGACTGGACGCCCGACACCATGCCGAAGCCCATGGGCAAGGCCCGCGACGTCATCGAGATCGGCTGGAATATTCCGGCCACCACCTCGGCCAAAAGCATGAAATTCGACGTGACGATGACCCTCAAGGATGTGGTCAAGGTCTACGACGACGTGGCCTACCTGAAGTGGGAGCCGGCCGGCGACAACAACGGCGTCCTCATCGAGCGCTTCCACGCCAAGCTCACCCTGCCCAAGGGCACGAAAGCGGGCACGACGAGCCAATGGATGCATTACGCGGGCAAGGGTGCCGTACACCAGGCGGGGCCGCGCGGCATCGAGATGGACGCCGAGCGCGTATCCGCCAACAGTCATATCGACCTGGTCTCGATGTTCGGCAACCAGGGCATGGGGCAGGTGCGCTATCGCATCCACAAGGCCGCGAAGGGCGATGTGGCCGAGGGGGAGGAATTCGAGCAACAGCAGGCCGCGCAGGGCCAAGCCGCCACAAGTCTCGTACTGATTGGCTACGTCGCGATTCCTGTGCTCATCGCCCTAGGGCTGGGCATAGCGGCGGTCGTCGCGAGCAACAGGCAGACCTGGATTTCCGGCGATGTGGACTATGTGCGCGACATCCCCAAGATCACACCGGGCGCGGCCGCCTCCTTCATGGATGAGCTCACGAACAACGACGGCAGGGACGTCGGCGGCGTCGTGGGCTTCATCGACGACGTCGAGGAGACCCTGAGCGGCAACACCGTGGAATCGCGCGAGATGGCCGCCACGCTGCTCGAGCTGGCGAGCAAGAAACGCATCGCGATATACCCGGGCGAGGCTGGCTGGTATCAGGACCTCGACCTTTCCGCGCCTTTGCGCGAGGTCAACAGGCAGGCCAGCGTGTGCCTCGACGAGGCGATCAGGCAGGGCGGCAAAGCCGACACCGTCACCATAGCGGTGCTGCCCAAGGAATCGCGTGCCGGCGGCAAGGTGGGGGAGCTGGCGAATTCCGAGAAGAGCCTGCTCGCCATGCTCATGGACATAGCCCTCAAGCTCAAAACGCTCACCTTCGATCTGCGTGAGGTCAGCGACAGACTTGGCGATTGGCGGGCCGGGGCCAAAAAGCAGGAGAGGTTCTACACCAGCGTCGACATCGAATACGACAACGGAAACTACTACACGCGCCTCTGGTACTCGTATGCCGTGGCCGTGGTGCTGGTGCTCGTCGGGGTCTTCGAGGCGCTGGCCGTCAGCGGGCTCGCCTTCAGCCGCATCGGCTTCGAAAGCGGCGTCTACGGGCTTGCCTGCGCCCAGCTGCACGGGCAGTGGGCCGTCTCGCTCATCCTGGGCGTGGTGGTGATATTCGGCCTCGCCTTCGTCTTCAAACTGCTGGAATTCTATGGCCTGACGCCGATGGGCAAGAAGGTCGGCACGCAACTGCTCGGCCTGCGCAGGTATATGCAGGACTTCAGCGATTTCTCGGAGCGTGACGTGGCGGATTTGGCGTTGTGGGACCAGTACTTGGTCTATGCCACGGCCTTCGGCATGAGCGCGCAGGTCACCAAGCGCATGGCGCAGATGTTCCCGAGCCTCACCGATGCGGAGTGGATGAACAGCAACGGCGTCGATTCGGTGCTGTATTGGTCGTATTATCCGTCGGTCAATGGGTTGGGCGACGGCGCTGGAACCGGCGCTGGCGCGCGTCAGGCGTTCGGCGGCTTCGGCGATTTCGGCTCGCAGCTCGCCTCCGGTCTCAACACCATCCAGTCCACGTTCTCCGCCGCGGCCCCCAGCGATTCGGGCGGTGGCGGTAGCAGCTTCAGCGGCTCCGGCGGTGGTTCGGGCGGCGGCAGTTTCGGCGGCCGCTAGATGCCAGCCAGTGGGAAAAGCGCCAAAAACGGCTGGAAATGGTGCTTTTTCCACTGGGGCGGCCGGGCAAGTAGTGTTGAAAGTATGTTGGTAGAAGGAAAGAAATGAGTGGGAAGACCCTGCATCTGAAACCGATTGCCAAGGCGGTGCTCGGTGCACTCGTGCTTACCGGGCTGCTTGGCGTAGGTGTGGCTGCATGTGGTTCGGACCAAGGCACTTACCCGGTCAAAGACAACAATGAGAAGGCCATGGACGCCGACATGGTCTATCGATCGCTTGACGACGATGTGAAGGTGCTGCCCAACGGCGATATGCGGGTGGTCGAGCATATCGATGTGCAGCTTCGAGAGCGCAAGGGAGCGGACGGCAAACCTGAGCCGTGGCATGGGCTTTTCCAGCGGTATGGGATCAGTCGTGACGATGGGGAGAACATGCTCACCGACATCACCGACGTCTCCGTCAAGAACGTGACCCCCGGGAAGGCGCATGCGCAGGCCGAGGACGGGTCCGGAGACCCTAATGACGTGCAGTGGTACGCCCAGGACCGGGGCAAGGATAACTGCCAGGATGTGTGCGCCCCCTACCTCCCGGCGACGTTGAACGAAACCGAGTATGAACAGGCCGTGGTGTCGGCCAATGAGGCTGGCGATGAGGCTGCGAATAATTCGGCCAATGAGTCGCCCAGTGACGCGTTCAACGATTACCAGCAGTCGATGGACAACGACCACGCCGATCGTCGCGATGACACCTATGGCCAACCCGCCGATACCTCCCCGACCATGGGTGATTCCGGAGACACGATAGAGATAGGCTGGGGCATCCCCATCACGACGAGCGCGAAATCCCTTAAGTTCGACGTCGCGATGACCTTCAAGGACGTGGTCACGCGCTACAACGACGTGGCCTATTTCAAATGGGAGCCGATAAAGGACGACAACACCGTGCCCGTTCGTAAATTCACGGCCTCCATCAAATTGCCCAACGGCGCGAACACCGGCAACAACGATACCCAGGAATGGATGCATTTCGCAGGCAACGGTCTGATCAGGCCTCGTGGCAAACACGCTCTCTATGCCCAGGCGATGACCGTCGGGGCCGGGAACCACGTCGATGTGGTGTCGATGTTCAAGGCCTCGGCCATGGGCGGGGTGAAGAACCAGGAAAAAGAGGACGGGGAAGCGCTCATCATCCAGAAGGAGCGTGGGGAAGAGGAGAAGGCCAAGGACGACGCGACAGGGGTGGTCGTGGGCCGTTGGGGCCTTGTTCTGCTGTTCATGATCCCTGAGATCATCGTCGTCATCTATGGTGCGGTGATGGTGCTCAAGAGCAATTGGCGGGCGAGCTACCATGGCCCGGTGGACTACTGCCGCGATGTTCCCGACATCAGCCCCACGGCGGCGGGCGAGCTCCTGCAGCAGCTTGAGAGCCCCAAGGGCGATTCGAAGCTCGAATCGAGGCAGCTGGCGGCCACCATGCTTTCCCTGGTGCAAAAGAAGGCCATCGGCATTTACCCCGGCAAATCAGAATGGTACGTGGGCGTTGATTGGGCCCACGCCACCAACGAGCAGATCAGCGATCGCCTGAGGCTTGGAGCGGCCGGCAAGTTGGACGACTCGGGTGTGGTGATCGACAAGGCCAATGCCGACTTGCCTTTCATCTTCAGGATCCATGACGAGAAAGGCGGGCTGGTAGACACCGTCAAGAAGACGACCGGTCTCGGTAAGAGCAGAAAGACGAACACCATCGTGCTTCTGGTGAAGGTGCCGGATGAAGACGAAGACGAGAAGTCCAAGAAACCCGTGAAGCCGGTTGTGTCGGCAAAACCGGTTACATCGGCAACTCCAGTCGTGCCCATAAAGTCGGTCGCGCTTGCCAAGCCAACTTTATCGGCAACGCCTGCTTCGTCTGCAAATTCTGTTGGGTCGGCAAAGCCGGTTGCGCTCGCAAATTCGGCTGCACCCGTAAGGCCGGCTACGTCCACAATATCGGCTGCATCTGCGAAGCCGGTTGTGTCTGCAACATCCGTTGCGCCAGTGAAACCCGCGGATCTCAGCGCGACCGCCACTGCTGACGCCGCGATATTGAAGTCGCTCACCCCTCCCGAGATGGCCATGTTGAAGCTGCTGCAGGCCATAGGCGAGAAGTTTGATTCGAATGTCTTCGATTTCGAGGACATCCACGACGGGCTCTCGTCTTGGGAGGACGGCGCCAGCAAGAAGTCCCATTTCGATCATGCCGTGAAGAAGGAATACGACGACATGGCGCTCGCCGAGGAGCCGAGGACGTTCAAATACACGAAGGTCCCGCTGTTTTTGGCCGGCGTGCTCGGATATTGGTATCTCTATAAGCTGTTCATCGGCGATCCCTATAAGCTGGCGGAGGTTTTTGACAGCCAGGTGTTCTACTTCCACGGCCACATCGGGGTGATGCTTCTGATGGCGATGCCGATCACGTTCCTGTTGATTCTCGAGATGATGCTTATGGAGACCACCGTGTTGACCGATGCCGGCGCCGCGATGTCCGGCAAGGTGCTCGGCCTGCGCAAGTTCCTCCGGGACTTCGGCGATTTCAAAGAGAGCGATTCGCGGGACTTGACGCTGTGGAACGAGTACCTCATCTACGCCACCATCTTCGGCATCAGCGACAAGCTCATACAAAGCATGATCGCGGCCTGCCCCGAGCTGAAGGACGGCGATTGGCTTGATTCCCAAGGCTCCGCCAGCTTGATGTATTGGTCGTTCTACCCGTCCAGCCATGGCATTCAAGGCTATTCGGCCACGGACTTCGACAGCTTCGGCGATCTTGGCGGCATCGGTGACATCGGCAGCCAGCTCAGTGGCAGTTTCGGCAGCACGGGCGGCTTCGGTGGAGGCGGCTTTGGCGGTGGCGGCGGTTTCGGTGGCGGAGGCAGCTTCGGCGGTTCCGGCGGTGGTTTCGGTGGCGGCAGCTTCGGCGGTTGGTAAATCGGCAAGCGCAGACCAGTGGGAAAGCGCCAAAAACGGCTGAAATAGTGCTTTTTCCACTGGGTTGACGAGCAACAGTGTTGTAGATGAGATGGGAGTGGATGATGAAGGTTTCCGAGAGGTTTTCCTGGCGGGTGAGGGCCGTGTTGTCGGCGGCGGCCGGCGCGTTGTTCGTGGCGATCATCGCTTTTGGGTTCATGCTTGGCATCGGGCCCGAGCGCGGCAACAACGGCGATATGACCTACCATTCCCTCGACTATGACGCGACGGTAACACAGAACGGCGATCTGCGCTTGGTCGAGCACATGGACATCGACCTCGGCAAGCGCCCCGACGATGGCGGCGACAAGGTGCCATGGCGCGAGCTTTACCAGAACTATAAACTCGACGACAAGCAGTTGAGCGCCATCACGAACGTCTCGGTGAAGGACGGCACCGGCAAGGAATACTCCTACGCCGACCGGCCGGCCTCCAACGACCTCAAATATTCCGACGACACGGATTGGGACAGCGATTTCGCCGAGACCTGGTACGCGGTGAACACCTCGTGCAACCCCGCCGCGCCCTATTCGCCGGCGGGTGGCAAGAAGGCGTCGAAGGATCCGGTGGACGGCATCGTGGGCGCCGGCCGCATGCAGGGCGCTATGGACGGGTTGGGCGCGCAGGGGTCGCCGGGAACGGGCTCGAATGGCTCAACGAATACGAATGGTTCCACAGGCGTTACCGGCCAGGGCGCCAGCTACGTGGAACCGTCGAGGTCGTCGACGTTCTCAACATCGTCAAAGCCCGCAACGCTATCCGCGCCTCAGGTGCGCTCCGCCGCCGACAACGACCTCAAGGAGGACGGCTGCTCCAGCGGCCAATCCGGCGACACCATCGAGATTGGCTGGAACATCCCGGCCACCTACACCGCCAAGCACATGAAATTCGATGTCACCATGACCTTCAAGGACGTGGTGACGCTCTACGACGACGTGGCCTACCTCAAGTGGGAGCCGGTGGCTGACGACAACCCCGTGCCGATCGAGAGCCTGCACGCCAAGGTCTCGCTGCCCAAGGCGAAAGGCGATGCCACGTCCACGTCCAAGGCCAAGGCCACTTCGGTGAGCCTGCCCCAGCAATGGCTGCATTTCGCGGGTTCTGGCCACATCGAGGCGCAGGGGCAGAACACCATCGACCTCACCGCGAAGGACATTAATCCGCACCAGCACGTCGACCTGATCTCGATGTCATCGGCGGCGCCGATGGGCAAGGTGGCCCATACCAAGTCCGGCGACCACGCGCAGGCGGTCGTGCACGACGAGAACGTGGAACACTCGAAATGGATGGTCGGCCAGGTGGCCAACATCGTCTGGCTGGTGGTCTCCATCCTCGCCGTGATCGGCGCGTTCGCCTATGCCATCCGCCAGTTCTCCATCACGAGCCGCAAGGCCGCGGACCACGATGAAATCGACTATTACCGCGACATTCCCGAAATCACCCCCGTGGCCGCCGCACGCCTCATGGAGATTCTGGAGGGTTCGGCCGGATCAAGGCTGATGGGCATGAAAAGCAGGTCCCGCTACGAGGGCAAGATGCTTTCGCGGCAGATGGCCGCCACGCTGCTCTCCCTGCTGCGCAAGGGGCTCATCGCCATCTACCCGGGAGCCTCCGAATGGTACGTGGGGCTCGATCTTTCGCGCGTCAACTCCGGGCAGCTCGCCGAACGGGTGCGCGCCCACCCCTCGTCGGAAGCGGAGAAGACCAGCACCATCGTGGTTCTGCCGGCCGCATACGTGGGTGACAGGGACGGCGAGACCTTGCTCGATCAGATGGCCCATGGGTCGCCGCGCTCCGAGACCCAGCCTGAGCCGCGGACCCAAGTCAAACTCACTCGTGCCGAAGGCGCCCTGCTGGAATTGCTCAAGTCGTTCGCGGCCTACAACGGCTCTCGCGTCTTCGACCTCAAGGAGATGCGCAAGCAGGGCAAGAAGTGGACCGATGGGCCCCAGTATTACAAGGCTTTCCGCGACAAGGAGGAGGAAGAGTTCGAGGCTGCCGGCCTTGCCTATTCGCAGGGCCCCGCGATTACCAAAGCGGTAGGGGGCATGGTCGTGGCCGCGCTGATCGCGGGCCTTTACATCTGGCACACCTGGAGTAAGGGAGGAGTGCCTTGGGTGGTGATGGTGTTGGCCGTGGTGGTGGTCTTCGCCGCCATCATGATTCTGAATCTGATGCCCAGCGAGGCGTTGAACGAGGACGGCCGCAAGATCGCGGACCAGGTGCTCGGCCTACGCAAGTACATGGAGGACTTCAGCGATTTCAGTGACCGTGGGCCTCAGGATCTGGCGCTTTGGGACGACTATCTCATCTACGCCACCGCCTTGGGCGTCAGCAGCGAGTTCGTGCGCAAGCTGGCGGAAGTGCAGCCCTCCTTGACCGACCAGAGCTGGCTCGACCAGTACGCAAGCGGCTCGGTGCTCTATTGGGTCTATTGCGGCCCGGCGTGGAGCGGCGCGGCTGCCTCCGCTGGTCCTTCGTTCGGCTCCGGTGCAGGGTTCGGCGGTTTCGGCGACCTCGGCTCGCAGCTGAGTTCCGGCTTCAGCGGTCTCGGCACGTCGTTCAGCGGCGGCATCGGCGGTGGCGGCGGAGCGTTCGGCGGTTCCGGTGGCGGCGCCGGCGGCGGCAGCTTCGGCGGGCGGTGATCGCAAGTGGGTCTTCGCTCTGGATTGGGACGTGTCGTCCGGCAGATTCCCTTCTGCCTCGGGTGCACGCTGGTGGTCGCGCTGTGCATGATCCCGTCGTATGCCTCCAGCAAGGACCAGCAGGCGCAGCGCGAGGCCAAGCAGACCAACGAAACGACTTCGTCCGATCCGGGCCTGCCGACCTTGAGCGACTACGTGCCCGAAAGCAGGAAGCTCACCGAGGAGGAGAAACAGAACTACGCGGATCAAGACGCCAAGAGAGACATGAGCTACAACTCGATCGACTACGACATGGCCGTCCAATCCAACGGCGACGTGGCGCTCACCGAGCACGTGGATATGCGGCTGGCCGAAAGGGATTTCAACGGCTCCGCCCTACCGTGGACCAACCTTTCGCTGGCGGTCTTCCTGTCCGATGATTCCTCGTTTCTGGCGTATCCCAGACCAGAGCTCGGCGCGATCACCGATGTGAGCGTGAGTAACGCGCAAACCGGAGAGGACTATCGGCATGTGCCCTATGGTGCCCTCAGCCAATATGACAAGGACGGGAACCAGCTTTTCCAACCGGGCATGTGGACCGCCGATGTGTACGATCAAGGTGCCGAGGCTGATTACACGCCCGTCACGATGAAGGCCGATGCTGCCTTGTCGGCCAAGGATGAGCAGTACGCCGCGAACAGGGATTCGGTGACGCTCACCTGGGCCATCCCTCCGGTCCAGTCGGCCGAGAGCCTGAAATTCGATATCTCCATGACGCTCAAGAACGCGCTCACCCGCTGTGGCGACCGTTCGTATTTCGCCTATCGCGCCTACTACGAGGGTGACGGGCACGTCGGGCATGTCCACGGCAGGCTGAGGCTTCCGGAAGTGGTGAACAAACCGGTGGGGCTTGTGGACTATTCCGGCCGGAAAACCGTCGGTTCGAAGGGCGCGCGCGAGCTTGATTTCGATGCCTACGACGTTCCTGGCGCCGAATCCGTCGCTTTTTACTCCATGTTTGACGGGCCGATGGGCGAGGTTCGGCACGATATGGTGTGGGATGGCAAAAGCGACAAGTTCCGTGACAAGCGGCGCGCGACAGGCGATTCCGACAAATCGATCAGTGCTGAGCTTACCGGCGATTGGGCCCTGCAGGTTTTCGGTTACCTAGAGCTGGTGCTCGTCTTCCTGATTTTTGGCGCGCTGATGGTCGTCCTCACCAACCGGCAGACCAAATGGCGCTCCAAACTCGACTATTACCATGACGTGCCCGACATGAGTCCGGCCAGCGCGGCGAACTTTATCAACGTGATTCAGCCGTCCGCCGTCAACATGGGCTGGCTTTCCGAGCTTGGCACGCGCGAGCTGCTTTCGACGCTGCTTTCGCTTTCCAGCAAGAAGGTGGTCGAGCTCCACCCTGGGTCCGCGTCGGCGTATGAGGGGATCGACCTGGCCACCGCCAGCGACGAGGAGATACGCGCTCGCGAGAAGGTCGCTTTGGAGGTCCAGGACGCGCGGATGGCGGCGGCCGAGAGGGCGCGGGCCAATGATAATACGGCAGGCGAGGATTCGGCTGAGGCCAGCGGCGATGGCTTTGGTGGTGGTAATGGTCTCGATGATAATAATTCCAGCGATACCCTTAATGGAAATATCCCCAACGGCGATTCCAACGCCGGTTCCACGTCGTTCCTCCACCGTTTCCTCGCGAAACCCGGCCGCGTCCAAACGTGGCTCAGCCATATGCTCTGGCGCACGCAATGGGGCTGGGCCATCCGCCGTCATCCACACCTCGCCCGTCTCTTCGGCGGCATTCCCAAGCCTGCCGACGGACGGACCGCCACGGTGCGGTTGCTGCATGCGCCCGACGACGGCAGCGCGGTGGTCTCCGGGCTCCGCAAGTCCGAAGCCGCGATGCTCACCTATCTCGATGATTTCGCGCAATGGAAGGGCTCGCGCGTCTTCGACCTCAACGAGCTGCGCAACTCCACCGAAAGCTGGAACAACGACATGGGCTATGAGCGCCACGCGGCCAAACTCGGCAAACCCAACCAGCTCGCCCGCCCGGTCTCCGACCCGAGCGAGGTGTGGACCGCCGGCATCAAGAAGCAGCAGGCGTTCCTCGATGCCGCGCAGGAGGAGTATAAGGCGCTGAAACTCACTCGTATCTCGATTCTGTCCATGGTGGCGTGGATCGCGCTTTTCTGCCTGTTCAGCCTTGGATTCTTCATGCTGCGCGATATCTGGGACGCGGATCACCAAGGACTCGCGCTCGGGCTGGGCTTGCCGGGCCTGTTCCTGGCGCTCATGGTGTTCACCCTGATGCAAAACTACATGCTGACCCCACGCGGGCGCCTCGAGGCCGGCAAGATCCTCGGCCTGATGGCCTATATGAGGGACTTCAGCGACTTCTCCAAGCGCGGCGTCGAGGACCTGGCGATCTGGGGCCAATACCTCACCTACGCCATCGCGCTCGGCATGGAGACCAAGGTGACCCGCCAACTGGCCTTCCGCCTCCCGACCAACCCCTACTGGGGCGACTGACCGGGGCCCACTGTTGCGCCCTCCAACTGTTGCGTCCCCAACTGGTGTGTACCCCAACGGGTGTGCCCCAACCCAGTGGAAAAAGCACCAAAAGCGTCCCATAAAGTTGCTTTTCCCACTGCAATGAGCCCTCTCTGCGGAGAAAAAGCACCATTTTGGAGCCGTTTTGGTGCTTTTCTCCTCAGTGAAGGCCATTCCTGTGATGAGTTCTAACCCATTCTTCTGCTTTGCGGCGCAGGCCGGGCTTATGATGCGTCCGAAAGCAGGGTTTGGGGGCCATTCGTCTGCTTTGCGGCGCAGGCCGAGTTTCTGATGCGTCCGAAAGCAAGGTTCTGGCCCCATTTGTCTGCTTTGCGATGCGGCGTTGCCCTGCGCCGGGATACGTGCCCACCACCCATATCCCCACCAGTGGAAAAAGCACCAAAATCGGCTCAAAATGGTGCTTTTCTCCTCAGTGAGTGCCCCAAACCAGTGGGAAAAGCACTTTAACGGGGTGCTTTTGGTACTTTTCTCACTGGGATGGGGCGGTGTAAGTGGGGGGGCTACTTGTTGGCCTCGTCCAGGGTGAGCAGGTCGTCGTCGGCGTCGTAGTCGAAGAGCTCGCCGTAGCGGCCCCAAGTCACCGCGATGTCGAACTGCTGCTGCGCCTCCTCGTCGGTGTGCTGGCTGCGCAAGAGGTCGAGGATGAGCTCGCCACGCAGACCCTTGTCGGGGTGGTTGCGCAGGGCGCGGTCGATGGTGCGCACGAGCGGCGCGTGGTCCATCACCAGCTGGGCGAAGAGCTGCTTGGCGTCGAGCACGTCGGCGTGGCACCAGCGCTCGCCCTCGCGGGTGATGGTGCAGTGGCCGTTGCTCACGGTCAGGAGGCCGAGCATCGTGCCGGCGTCGATGAGCGGGAAGAGGTCGTCCACCTCGAAGGAGAGGTCGGCGGCCAGGTCGGCCAGGTCCACGCCGGCCGGGTAGTTCGACACCACGTCGAGCAGACCCGCCAGGCCGCCGGGGGTGGCGTTGGGCAGCAGCCGCTTGTCGGGGGAGTCCTCGGTGGGAATGTTCTGCGGCGTGGTTTCGGTAGCGACCTCGGCAGTCCTACCGTTTTCGGCGGAATCACCAGTTTCGTTGGAACCATCCGATGCCGCGGTCTTCGCGTTTCCGGCGGTCGGGGCGGTCGCGGAATCTTTCTTATCGGCAATGCCCGAAATGTCATCACGGTCATCGTTTTTATCGTCGGCCCCAGAATTCGCGGTTACAAAAGTGGAAGATACCGAATCCGATTCATTGGAATTCCGCGGTTTCGTGTTTTCCATCTTCGACTTTTGTGACTCGTCCTTACCGGTCAGGATGGCGTAGAGCCTATCTACCATCGCCTCGAACTCCGGGCTGTGCTTGTCGCGCGGGCGCGGCAGGTCCACCGGCACCTGCGCGATGAGGTGGCCCGGGTGCGAGCCCAGCACCACCACGCGGTCGGCCATCTGCACGGCCTCCTCGATGTTGTGGGTGACGATGAGGATCGACTTGATGTCGTTGCCCTTGCCGTTCCAGAGGTTCAAGACCTCCTGGCGCAGGTTCTCGGCGGTCAGCACGTCGAGGGCGCTGAAGGGCTCGTCCATGAAGAGGGCGTTGGGGCGCAGCACAAGCGCGCGGGCGATGCCGACCCTCTGGCGCATGCCGCCCGAGAGCTCCTTGGGGTAGGCCGATTCGAAGCCGTCGAGGCCGATGGCGTCGATGGCGCTCAGCGCGAGCTCGTGGCGCTTGGCGCGCGGCATGCCCTTGGCCTCCAGCCCGAGCTCCACGTTGTCTTGCACGGTGAGCCACGGCATGAGCGCGAAAGTCTGGAAGACCAGCGCCACCCCGGGGTTCGGCCCGTCGAGCGCCTTGCCGCGGTAGGAGACCTGGCCGCTGCTGGGCTCCACCAGCCCGGCCAGAATGCGCAGGAAGGTTGATTTTCCGGCCCCGCTGCGCCCGAGCACGGCCACGATCTCGCCCTCGTGCAGGTTGAAGGAGATGTCGTCGAGCACGGTGGTCTCGTGGCCCTTCTCGGAGGTGAAGCGCTGGCTGATGTGGCTGGCCTCGATGACGGTGTGGGTGGCGTTGGCGTCGAGGTCGGCGAAGTTGGGGTTGGTGCGCCTGCGTCCGCGCGTGCGGGTGGCGGTGGCGGTCGCGCCGCCGGTCTGGGTCTCGCTGGCGACGGCGTTCAGCAGTTTGGTGAAGTTCATGATGAGGTCCTTTTGATGAAGTTTTGATGGGAATGTCCAAAATCGCGCACACCCAATTGGGGGCATTTAAAACGAGAATGGCGGAATTGCAAGGGTCTGATTTTAAATGGGCCGGTTTGGGTGTGCGTCCTTTCGCTATCCGACCACGAAACGTCGGTCGGCGAGCCGTTGCAGCGGGTTCCAGAAGAGGCGGTTGACGGCCACGACGAAGATCGCCATCACGGCCACGCCGATGATGGTCTTCATGCCCTCGCCGTGCGCGGTGGCCTCGGCGATGTAGGAGCCCAGGCCGTGCGCCACCAGCGTGTGCTTGCCGTAGCTGACGATTTCGGAGACAATCGAGGCGTTCCACGCGCCGCCCGCCGCGGTGATGCCGCCGGTGACCCACGAGCCGAAGACCGCCGGCAGAATGAGCGTGCGCCAGCGCATCCAAGTGCTCATGCGCAGGCTCTTGCTCATCTCGATGAGGTCGTCGGGAATCGCGCTCGCCCCGGCGATGACGTTGAAGAGGATGTACCACTGCGTGCCCAGCGCCATCAGGAGGATCGAGCCCCAGTTGATGTCGACGCCGCACGCCACGAAGAACATGACCGCGAAGGGGAAGATGAAGTTGGCCGGGAAGCTCGCCAGCACCTGCACGAGCGGTTGTACGAGCCGTGAGATTCGCGGGTTCATGCCGATGATCGCGCCCACCGGCACCCAGACCACCGAGCAGAGCAGGGTCAGCAGCGCCACGCGCAGGAAGGTGATGCCGCCGAGTCCGAAGGCCCGTCCGAGCTCGCCGAGCCCGGTGCTGCGCGAGATGGTGACCAACAGTTCAGCGGCCCCGAAGATCACCAGCGCCCCCACGATGACGTCGAAGACGATGTCGCCCGCGCGCCGTCTGCCGGGTCTGGCGCCCCATTTGGCCCCGGTGCGCCCCAGAGGTCGGGTGATGCGCTCGAGCAGGTCGCCCACCGGCTGCAGCAGCCGCCCGAGCCATTCGTCGATATGCGACTGGCGGATGAGTGTGAGCACAAAACTGCGCTTGGGTGTGGAGGATTCGCTCTGCGTGATGCGGAACTTCTCGGCCCAGGCGGTCATCGGCTTCCAGATGCACACGTCAACCAGCAGCACGACGATGATCATGGTGAGGATGGCCCAGCCGATTTTCGCGGGGCTCTCCTCGGCCGACGCCGCCGCCACGTAGCTGCCGATGCCGGGCAACGCGTAGGTGTGGTTGCCCACGGAGATCATCTCGGAGGCGGTCAGGAAGAACCAGCCGCCGCCCACGCTCATCATCATGTTCCAGATCAGCGGGATCATGGAGTTGGGCACGTCGAGCGTCCAGAAACGCTGCCATCGCGTCAGGCGCAGGCTCTGCGCGGCCTCCACGAGTTCCTGTGGCTCGCTTTTCAGCGACCGGTAGAACGAGAAGGTCATGTTCCACGCCTGCGAGGTGAAGATGGCGAAGATCGAGGCGGCCTCCACGCCCATCATTGAGCCGGGGAAAAGCGCGAGCCAGATGGTGACGGTCGCCGAGAGGAAGCCCAAAATCGGCACGGATTGCAGGATGTCGAGCAGGGGGATGAGCACTTTGCCGAGCCTGCGCGAGCGGGCCGCGGCCAGGCCGTAGACGAAGGTGAAGATCAGCGAGAACAGCAGTGCCAGCGCCATGCGGAAGACGGAGCGCAGGGCGTAGTAGGGCAGGTTGGCCGGGTCGGTGGAGATGGTGGACGGCACGCCGTGCGGGCCCACGGGCGCGTTGATGGCGGGCACGAGCCAGGCGATCACGGCGAGGATGGCGAGGATGCCGGCCACCACGGCGCAGTCGGAGACCACGCGGGCGGCGAGGTTGGGTTGGCGCGCGCCGTTGTGGGCGTTGGCGCCGGTCCTCCCTGCGATGGGGGAGGCGGGGTTGGTGAAGAAGGTCATGAGGATTCCTTGTGTCGTAAGGCTTGCGCAGGTCCTGCCCGGTGGGGCGGACTTGCGTTTTCAGTTGGAATCTCGATGAATCCGGTTGGCGTGCGGCCGCTTGGTTGGTCGCCGGTTTGGCGCGTTGGCGCGCACCCAGGCGCCTGCGGTGGGCCGTCGCGTTTCTACAGGCAGCTATAGCAGCTATACGGCAGCCATAAGTCAGTCATAAAGCAGCCGTGATGCAGCCGAAAGGCGGTTTCTGGATTTGGCATCGTCGAAGGACGCGGCGTCGAGAGTTCGGCGTCGTATGGTCGTATGTGGGCCTGGTGTCTAAAGATGCCGCGAACCAAGTACGCTGGCCGCGAAATTCGCCGTTTTCCGATTCTAGTTATTCATCGAGAGTGGGTTCGTTGCTTCGCATAAATGATGCAGATCGCTGAAACTATTAGGCAGATCGCTTGTCATGATCCCCACCCCCTTAAGCAGTCGCGCGGTGCGCGGGTTTTCATTACCGCCCCAAAGATAAGGGCCTCGCCGCGGCTTGTCAAATTGGGATTGATTATTGGTTGGTTTTGATATTCCGCGGCTCGTCAGCCATATAAGACGATGCAACCGATTGACTGGCATGCTGCGTATTCTGGAGGAAGCGAAGTTAACAAAGGGGCGAATATGAAATCAATGAGTCCGAGGCACGTGCTGAACGCCATACTCGTCGCCCTTGTCTTCACCGCGATAATAGGCATCCCGTTCCTCGGCGTGTATCTTTTGGGCGTGAAGTTCGGCGACGACGATGAATCCGACATCACGAATCTCGATTATCAGGATGATCTCACCCATTTTCTCGTCATTCTGGTGCTGTTCACGATTGTGGCGCTCGGCGTGGTCATCTACACGAACCTGAGCTCGCGCTTGCCGCACGACATCGATTACAGCCGTGATCTGCCCACGATGAGCCCTGGGTGCGCCACGCTGTTCAACGACGTCATCGACCCGCCTCCCGCGGCGTTCTCGCGCGCGATCAATATCGGATCGTCGGCCATGGCCGCCACGTTGCTCGCGTTGGAGGAGAAGAAGCTCATCGCCATCTATCCAGGCGTCGCCGCCGATTACGAGGGCTTCGACCTGCGCCGTCCCGATGACGCCGGGCTGCAGGGCCGCATGCGTGAGGTCGCTGAGGCGCAACGTTCGTCCGCCGCCGCAATCGCCGCCCAAACGGAGGCGCAAAACGCCGCCAATGATTCCGGCCAATCCTCGCGCCGCCAAGGTCGTCATCGCGCCAAGCGACCCGCGCCCATGAGCGGCATGTGGGGCCGGTTCCTGTGGAACACGTCGTTGGGCGCGAAGCTGCGCAAGAACGCCTACGGCCAATTCTGGGTGGGCGACGTCAACCAGCCGTCGGGCTTGGTGAGCACGATCTCCGTGATGCCCGTGGCCTTCATGGATTCTCAGACGTCGAACGGTTCAAACAACCCAAACAATTCGAATGGCTCAAACGGTTCGAAAAATCCGAACCCTCTGAGCGCCCTGTCGTCCACCGAGCGGGCGTTCCTGAAATTCCTGACCGACTTCTCGCGTTGGCGGCGCAGCACGGTGTTCGACCTGAACCAGCTCCGCGCCGCCTGCTCCGCCGAGGACGCGGCGCTGGACGAACAGATGAGGAGGAGGCGTGAGAGCGAGGACAAAAGCGGCCGGCGCATAAGGACGCCGAAGCCGGTCTCCTTCGACGGCTTGTTCAGGGGATATCAGCCCCAAGCCAGATTCTTCCAGGCGATGCGCTATGAGCTACGCGACGAGAAGTTGGTGGCATACAACATGGGCCGAATGCTTTTGCTGTTGTTTGCCATGACGGCGGCCATCATCTTCGGTGCCCACCCCCTCGCGGAGCTATGGGACGACAATGCAGGCTACTTGGCGATCGGCCTCGGCGCCTTGGGCTCCGTCATCGGCGTGACGACGCTGTTTTGCTCGCAGCCATATTCCCTGACCGTGGAAGGCAAGCGCGCGGCTATCCAGCTGTTGGGCCTCAAGAAATACCTGCGTGATTTCAGCGATTTCTCGTCGCGTGACGCCGCCGATGTGGAGCTTTGGGGCCAGTACCTCATCTACGCCACCGCGCTTGGCCTGAGCGAAGGCACGTGCCGCCAGCTTTCCGTCTATATCTACGTTTATGCGGTGATGGAGGCCTATAACTACTACGGCACCAATTACGAGGGCATCGTCATGGGCGGGCCCACGGCTCCCGGTGCATCGATGCCGGGCATGATGGCCAATACGAGGTCATAAAGTCATAAGGTCATGAAGCCCGGTTGAATCCAGAACATTTGTCAGATAAGACCGTTTGATGGATTCGCAGTCAAGCTGGGTATTCTGAGTGAAGCGAAGTTGACGTGGTGCGAGATAAGGGGTGAATATGAGACTGATAAGCCTGCGGCGCGTGATAAACGCCATGCTCTATTCCCTGGGCCTCACCGTGCTCGTGAACGGCCCTCTTTTCCTCGGCTACCTCTATGGCAAAACGACCAGGCCCAGCTATTCGGATGGCGATTTCCGCGACAATTGCCTCAAGTTCGTGGTTGACATGGTGCTTTTCGCGCTCGTCATGATCGGCGTGGCCATCTACACCAACCAGGCCTCGCGTCTGCCGAAGGATATCGAATACAGCCGTGACCTTCCGGCCAAGGCTGAGGTCGAATACCATATCTGTCGTTATACTTCGCTAGAATTAAAGTTTGTTATGCCGAGAAACGGGTTGCCGCATAGACCCGCTTCTTCTTGGGTTCAGCCGCGTGGCGTTGGCCAGTCGCGGCGAATCGGCTGATATTCGGCGGGATGTCCGTCGGACATTGGATTGGGTGCGTTCCTCTTCGGAGTTTTCGATTCCGGCGAGTGAACCGCGCCCCTGATATGTGCGCTGGTATGCGGCAGCGACAGGTGAAGCAATGGTTAACGCTATTGAGGCATTTGATGCCAAGCATTTGAAGCCCGCCGAGAGCATTCCGGATTTCCGTCCTGGAGACACCGTCGAGGTTAACGTCAAGATTCAGGAGGGCAACAACACCCGTCTGCAGGCGTTCACGGGCGTCGTCATCGCGCGTCAGGGCGCGGGCGTGCGCGAGACCTTCGTCGTGCGTAAGGTCAGCTTCGGTTGCGGCGTCGAGCGTCGTTTCCCGCTGCACTCCCCGGTGATCGACTCCGTCAAGGTGACCCGCCGTGGCCGTGTGCGTCGTGCGAAGCTCTATTACCTTCGTTCGCTGCGTGGCAAGGCCGCTCGAATCGTCGAGCGCCAGGACAACAACGAGAAGGCCTGAGCGAAAGCTTAGCTCAACCGAAAAGCGACCACCCCCAGCCGGGTCCGGTCGCTTTTCCGTATCCGGTGCTTACTCACCCACCCAGTGGAAAAAGCACCAAAACAGGCCCGAAAAGGTGCTTTTCCCACTGGTTCGGCATCCGTTAGGGTGTGTAATATTGAGGCGAATGAACCGGGGAGGTGTGTATGGCGTCCGAAGGAACACCGTTTGACGACGGAGGGATGAACGATTCCCATATCGTCGACGTGGCGGGTTACGGCGTCGATCCGCGCCCGAGGCCCCGCACCCTCGCCGAACGCCCCGAGCACAAAAGCGGCCCGGAAGACACGTCGGGGGTCAAGGACGTCGTCATCAGCACGCTTGTCGTCATCGTCGTGATGGTCCTGCTGCGCGTCTTCGTCCTCGGCATCTACAAGATCCCCTCCGGCTCCATGCTCGACACGATCGAGATCGGCGACCACGTGGTCACCAACAAACTCGATCCGGGGGTGTTCAAACTCAAGCGCGGCGACGTCATCGTCTTCAAGGACCCGGCCAACTGGCTCCGCGATCAGCCTGGACTGGAATCCGACGACCTCATCAAGCGGCTCATCGGTCTGCCCGGTGACTCGGTGGAGTGCAAGGGCGCCGGGGCGCCGGTCACCGTCAACGGCGTGGCGGTCGACGAGACCTCGTATATCAAACCGGGCGTCAACCCCAGCAACTTCGCCTTCAAGGTCAATGTGACCGCCGGCCACCTCTTCGTCATGGGTGACAACCGTTCCGATTCCGCCGATTCGCGCTACCACGCCGACGATGGTGATGGCGGGCTGGTGCCGATCAGCGACGTCGAGGGCGTGGCGGTGCTCACCATCTGGCCCTTCGCCCGCTTCGGCGTGATGAAATCGCATCATGAGGTGTTCGCCGCCGTGCCGGGCGTGCCGAGCGCGCCGGGGAAGTAGGCGTGATGGCTTCTTCACACGAGACGCAGGGCGCTCAGGAATCCCCAAAATCTCAGGAATCTCAAGGCGCTTTACCCTTGTTGGATGAGGCGTTTGGCAAGGGGGATCGTGGGTCGGCTTCGGTGACGGAGCAAGTTTCGTCAGTTACATCGTCGTCTGAACCATTATCATTGAAGGCCAAATCCGTTCAATCAAAATATTCCAGCGGCAGGTGGGTAGCCGTGCCGAAGTCGAAGAAGACGACGGCGCATACGAAATCTCCTTTGGTCGAGGAGGCGACGTCTTCATCGGAAAAGTCCAAGATAGCGAAGGCCACACCGCGTCGCGCTCGCAAATCATCGTCACACCGCATCGTGCCCACGCTCGACTTCGAACGTTCGTTGGCGGCCCAAGGCTTCGACCTCATCGTCGGCTTCGACGAGGTGGGTCGCGGCGCGCTGGCCGGCCCGGTGATGGTGGGCGCGGCGGCCGTGTGGGCGCGTGACGTCGACAGTCTCGAGGTGCCGGAAGGTGTCGCCGATTCCAAGCTGCTCAGCGAGCATCAGCGCGAATCGATGTTCGACGGGCTGCGCGGTTGGTGCGCGGCCAGCGCTGTCGGCCAGGCCACCAACGTCGAGATCGACGAGTGGGGCATCTCCTACGCCCTGGGCATCGCCGCCCTGCGCGCCCTGAAATCCGTGGAGAACGAGCTGGACGTCACCGAAGACGCGGTCATCCTGGATGATGAAACCGCCATGACGCGGCCACTGCGCGTCGGCGCGATCCTCGACGGCCCATACGACTACATCTCCAAGGCCGCGGGCACGTTCGACGCCCCGGTGCTGCCCATCGACGCCGCGGTGCACACCAAGGTGAAGGCGGACCAAAGCTGCGCGCTGGTCTCCGCCGCTTCGGTAATCGCCAAGGTGACCCGAGACCGCCTCATGGTCAGCATCTCGCAGGGCAACCCGCGCTACGAGCCCTACCAGTGGGCCCACAACAAGGGTTACGGTTCCGCCGCCCACCGCGCCGCCATCGCCGCCCACGGCCCCACCTCACTCCACCGCCAAACCTGGCACCTCCTCTGACCCTCATCTCTTATGGTTGGTCTCCGCAAAGCGGCGGTAATGCCTTGAAATCCGGGGTTTGGGACGGGGAGTATGACAATACTTCGGTTGGGGTAGACTTGTGAACGTTCACTGCGCCACAGTGTGATGGTGGCTATCGGGAGGTGTGTCATGGCTGGTTCAGGTCGCGCGAAAAAGCGTCCGTCGATGTTCGAGGTCGCCAAAATGGCCGGCGTCAGCCACCAGACGGTATCCCGCGTCATCAACCACTCGCAGGACGTCTCCGACGCCACCCGCGCCCGCGTGCAAAGCGCGATCGACGCCCTCGGCTACCGCCCCAGCAACTCGGCGCGCACCCTGGCCTCGCACCGCTCCCGAACCATCGGCCTGATCGCCGGCGGCATTCATTTCTTTGGCCCCTCCTCGTCCATCGCCTCCATCGAGTCGCTGGCCCGCCGCCACGGCTTCTTCATGAACGTCTCGATGGTGCACGAGGCGCTGTGCACGCAGGAGGAGTTCAACGAGCTCTGCCAGACCTTCGACGAGCAGAACGTCGACGCGTTCATCTTCCTGACCCCCACCGACGTGATGTTCGCCGACGCCTGCCGCGCCCGGCTGAGCCAGCCCAGGGTGCTCGTCACCTCCACACACGGCGGCCTTTCGATGAGCCAGGCCGGGCGGCTGATGGACTCCGGCGAGCGAGGCTGCACCGCCATCGTCGGCATCGACCAGTGGGGCGCGATGGCCGAGGTTGCGCGGCTTGTGGCGCGCTTCGGGCACCGCTCGACGATGTATTTCTCGGGGCCGTTGCAGTGGCGCGACGCCTCCACCCGTCTGGCCGCCTGGCGCAAGGCCTCGGCCGCGTATTCGCTAGAGACCCAGATCGTGCAATGCTCCTCGTGGGACGCCTCCGAAGCCTACGCGCGCATGAACCACGAGCTTGAGCACCTCGGTTCGGCCGGTGCGAGCAAACCGACCGTCGTCATCACCGCCAACGACGCGCAGGCCCTCGGCGTGGCGCGCGCCCTGCATGAGCACGGCCTCAAGATTCCGACCGACATCAGCCTCGTGGGCTTCGACGACATGACCGGCATGGACAACATGTTGCCTCCGCTGACCACGGTGCGCCCCGATTTCGAGGAGCTGGGCACCGCCGCGATGCGCGAGACGCTGCGGCTGTTGGGGGAGGGCGGCGAGACCGCATTCGTATCCAGCGCCCATGGTGCGGGCCTCATTCCGGCCCAGGTCGTCCAGCGACGTTCGCTCGGCCCCGTTCCGCACTTCTAAAGGTTCGTGAGGTTTCGACGGAGTAACTCGGACAGATTGTGGTGTCATTTTGTTCGATATCTGTTAAGGGATTTTGGTGGCAGAAAACGGATGTGATGTGCCAGTTTTCTATCGGATATTTGCCGTTGAAGAATCCTGCGGGTTCGCCAACTCCTCAAGTCGCGCATACTGCCTGACGTATTGATTGCGGGTTATTTTGGTTCGTTGTCGTGAAGTCTGTCGGCGCAGACTCTGTTGTTTTGGCCAATCCGCCTGTCGCAAACTTGCCTGCCGCGAACCTGTTTATCGTCAAACCTACCTACCGCAAACTTGCCTCCCATAAACCTGTTGATCGTCAAACCTGTCTGTCGCAAGCCCTCATATTTCCAAGCCCCACTGCCTCCAAATCCGCGTGGTTGGAGAAATGACAATGGACGTAGTAGTATATGGACGTATAAGTTGTTAGCGTTCACATAAGCGTGGTGACGTTACCGGCGAAACGGCGTCATGGCGCCGATAACGTGGTTTGAACGACAGTAAAGGAGCTGGTCAACATGGCAATGACGGAAAACGGCACGGAGCATGTGGGGTCCATCGCGGAGAAGATTCGCGCGGGCAAGACCTCGCTCGGCATCGAATTCGGATCCACGCGCATCAAGGCCGTGCTGATCGACGACACCTATTCCACCATCGCGGCGGGCGAGCACAGCTGGGAGAACCATCTGGAGAACGGCCTGTGGACCTACTCGCTTGACGAGGTGTGGTCGGGCCTGCAAGCCGCCTACGCCTCGCTGGCCTACGACGTCGAGAACGCCTACGGCGAGAAGCTCACCCGGATCGGCACCATGGGATTCTCCGCGATGATGCATGGCTACCTTGCGTTCGACAAAGACGGCAAGCTGCTCGTCCCCTTCCGCACCTGGCGCAACTCCAACACGCACGACGCCCACGAGAAGCTCTCCGAACTCTTCCAATACAACATCCCCGAACGCTGGTCGATCGCACATCTCTACCAGTGCATCCTCAACAAGGAGGAGCACGTGCCGCAGGTCGCGTTCTTCACCACGCTCGCGGGTTATGTCCACTGGATGCTCACCGGCAAGAAGGTGCTCGGCGTGGACGACGCCTCCGGCATGTTCCCCATCGACCCGCAGACCCACGGCTGGAACCAGCACATGCTCGCCCAGTTCGCGGCCCTGCCCGAGGTCGCCGCGCAGCCTTGGAAGATCGAGGATTTGCTGCCCACTCCGCTGGTCGCCGGAAGCGACGCCGGCACGTTGACCGCCGAGGGCGCGAAACTGCTCGACCCCACCGGCACGTTGCGGCCCGGCACGCCGCTGGCGCCTCCTGAAGGCGATTCCGGCACCGGCATGGTCGCGACGAATTCCGTGAAAGTCGGCACCGGCAACGTCTCCGCCGGCACCTCTATCTTCGCTTCGGTGGTGCTCGACCATCCACTCGAGCGTCTGCATCCCGAGGTCGACCTGGTCTCCACGCCTGCGGGCGACCCGTGCGGCATGAGCCACGCCAACAACTTCACCTCCGACCTCAACGCTTGGATCAAGGTCTTCAGCGAGTTCGCCAAGGCCATCGGCACCCCGCTCGACGCCGGCACGCTCTACGGCACCCTCTTCCGCGCGGCCATCGGGCCCGACGCCGACGCGAACGCCGGCGGGCTGATCAACTACTGCTTCTATTCCGGCGAGTTCCTGGCCGGCCTCGAGGAGGGGCGTCCCGTGTTCGCGCGCGGCCCCGAGTCGAAGATGAACCTCGCGAACTTCATGCGCGCCCAGCTGTTCGGCGCCTTCTCGCCGGTCAAGATCGGCATGGACATCATGACCAAAGGCGAGCACGTGCGTGTCGACTCGATGGTCGGCCACGGCGGCATCTTTACCACGCCCAAGGTGGCGCAGAAGATTCTCGCGGCGGCGTTCAACACCCCCATCAAGGTGATGTCGACGGCGGCCGAAGGTGGTGCGTGGGGCATGGCGGTGCTCGCGGATTATCTGTGGCACAAGGACACTCCGCTCGACGAGTACCTCGACAAGCGCGTCTTCGCCGACGCCGAGTCGACCACCGAGCAGCCTGATCCCAAGGACGTGGCCGGGTTCGAGGACTTCTTCGCCCGCTTCATCAAGGCGCTGCCGATCGAGAAGGCCGCGATCGAGAACATCGACCTCGAAGGCTAAAGACTTCGGGTTGCGCCATATCCAGGCCATTGCGCCGGGTGAGCGTCCCACTTATGGTGATTATTTTCCTTTCCCGCCATTTGTGGGCCACTGGCCGAGAGTCGGTGACTTGAATATGGCGGAGCCCGTATCACGAATACCAGTAAGAACACCAACAAACAACGAAGTACACAGAAGTAAACAAAGGAAGTCATCATGACATTCGAAAATCCATTTGAAGGCAAGACCGTCTGGTTCGGCGTCGGCTCGCAGGACCTCTACGGTGAGGAAGCGCTGCGTCAGGTCGCCGAGCAGTCTACGAAGATCGTCGACGCGCTCAACGCCACCGGCAAGATTCCGGTCAAGCTGGTGCTCAAGCCCACGCTGAAGTCCTCCGACGGCGTGAAGCAATTCATGACCGAGGCCAGCGCCGACCCGAGCTGCATCGGCGTCATCGCCTGGATGCACACCTTCTCGCCGGCCAAGATGTGGATCCGCGGCTTGCAGGTGCTCACCAAGCCGCTGCTGCAGCTCAACACCCAGTTCCACAAGGAGATTCCGTGGGACACCATCGACATGGACTTCATGAATCTGAACCAGTCCGCCCACGGCGACCGTGAGTTCGGCTACATCGTCACCCGTCTCGGCATCCCGCGCAAGATCGTCGTTGGCCATTACACCGATCCCGAAGTCGCCGAGAAGATCGCCACCTGGGTCCGCGCCTGCGCCGGCTGGAACGAGTCCCAGAACATGCGCGTGATGCGCTGGGGCGACAACATGCGCAACGTGGCCGTCACCGAAGGCGACAAGACCGAGGCCGAGCGCGTCTTCGGCACGCAGGTCAACACCTGGGCGGTCAACGAGCTGGTCGGTTATTACGAGAAGGTCAAGGACGATCAGGTCAAGGGCATCATCGAGGACTACAAGGCCAAGTACGATGTGGCCCCTGAGCTTCTGGATTCCCGCTACGAAGAGCTGTTCATCGCCGCCAAGGAAGAGGCCGCGATGGTCAACATGATGAAGGACAACGGCGCCACCGCCGCGGTCGACAACTTCGAGGACCTCGGCACCCTGCCGCAGCTGCCGGGCGTCGGCGCCCAGCGCCTGCCAAGCGAATACGGCTACGGCTTCTCCGCCGAAGGCGACTGGAAGACCTCGGTGCTCGTGCGCATCGCCAGCGTGATGGGCTACGGCCTTGAGGGCGGCTCCAGCCTCATGGAGGACTACTCCTACAACTTCGTGCCGGGCCACGAGATGGACATGGGCTCGCACATGCTTGAGGTCTCGCCGTCCGTGGGCACCATCACCAAGCCGAAGCTCGAGATCCACCCGCTCGGCATCGGCAACAAGTCCGATCCGGTGCGTCTGGTCTTCACCGTCGCCCCGCACAAGGCCGCCACGGTCATCTCCATGGCCGACATGCGTGAGCGCTTCCGTCTGCTGATGGATGTGGTCGACGTCGTCGAGCCCGAGGGTTCTCTGAAGGCGCTGCCTTGCGCCCGTGGCCTGTGGGAGCCGCGCCCGTCGCTTAAGACCGCTGCCGAATGCTGGCTGCGCGCCGGCGGTTCGCACCACACCTGCATGACCACCTCCTTCGGCCGCGAGGGCTGGGAGGACTTCGCCCGCATCGCAGGCGTCGAGCTGGCGACCATCGATGAGAACACGACCCCGCGCAAGTTCGAGCGCGACCTCGAGATCTCCGAAATGTATCATCGCCTCGACAACCGCTGCTGAGCGGTGAGTTCGCGGTGATGTAGCGATCCAGCCGCGCTAATCGGTTGGTCGTTCAAGCGTCGGGAATAGAGTTCTGCAACAGGACTCCATTCCCGACGCTTTCGTATATCTGCAGTTAAAGTCCATGCGCGGTTTCAGCGTCGCGGTAAAGTCTGCCGTGCCGCCGGCTTGGCGATGAGCTTGCGATATCCTTGTCTCGGAAAGCATCGGTGAAAGGGGCGCGGGATGAACGAGAGCGAAACCAAACGTAATGACGATAAGACGGCGGACAACCACAGTGTCCCTGATATCAGGCTGAACGACGGCAACGCCATTCCGCAGATCGGTCTGGGTGTGCTGCGCATCAGCGACGACGACGTTTCCGGCGTGGTCGAGTCTGCGCTCGGCATCGGCTACCGTCACATCGACGCGGCGGCCGGCTACGACAATGAGGCCGGGGTTGGTCGCGCGTTGAAGGAATCCGGCTATAATACCGGCGTCAGGCGCAAGAGCCTCTGGGTGACCACGAAACTGCGCGACTCCCAGCAGGGCCACGACAGTGCGCTCAAGGCCTTCGACGACTCCCTGCGCCTGCTCGGCCTCGACTACGTCGACATGTATATGCTCCACTGGCCCACACCCTTCGACTGGCGCTCCGGCGCGACGTGGAAGGCGTTCGACAAGCTGCGCGACGAGGGGCGTGTGCGCTCGCTGGGCGTCTGCAACTTCATGCCTGACCACCTCGAGCGCCTGCACCGCGAGACGGGGGAGTGGCCCGCGGTCGACCAGATCGAGCTGCATCCCACCTGGCAGCAGCGCGAGGTGGTCGCCTTCTGCCGCGAGCACGGCATCGCCGTGGAGGCTTACTCGCCGATGGCCCGTGGCGCCGACCTCGACGCCGGTGACGGCACCATCGCCCGCATCGCCCAGGCCCACGGCGTCTCGCCGGCCCAGGTGATTCTGCGCTGGCACATCGAGAACGGCACCATCATCATCCCCAAGTCGGTGCACGCCGCCCGCCAGCGCGAGAACCTCGACCTCTTCGACTTCTCCCTGAGCCCGGCCGAGCACGCGGCCATCGACGCCCTCGACGGCCCCACCCGTGCCGGTCACGACCCGGAAACTTTCACCTACGCCTGAAACCTGGCTATCCGAGGCCAATGTCGTCACGTTTGCGATGGGGTTGGTCGCGTTTGTGACGCAAATACGCCGTTTTGCGTCCCATATGCGATGGGGTCGGTTGCGTTTGTGACGTTGTTCAGCTGTTTTGCGTCACATTTGCAATCTGGGTTGCGGTCGGTTGCATTTGTGACGCTGATAGTGGTTTTTGCGTCGCGTTTGCAATGGGTTGGTTGCGTTTGTGACGGTAATCGGTTGGTTTGCGTCGCGTTTGCAATCTTGGGGTCCCGATGGGCCGGTTGTGTTTGTGACGCTGCGCAGCCGTTTTGCGTCGCGTTCGCAATCTGAGGTTGCGGTCGGTCGCGTTTGTGACGCTGCTGGCGGGTTTTGCGTCACGTTTGCGATCAAGTATGCCGCCAGGTTGCGTTTGTGACGCTGATGGCGGGTTTTGCGTCACGTTTGCAATTCTGAGGTCCCGATGGGCTGGTTGCGTTTGCGACGTTTTCGGTGGCATGGGTCATGGTTATTGCACGACACTCGGCGATTTGCACAGTGAAAAGGTGTATTGTGTACTCAGTTACTGAGACCGGTTACAGTAATGAATGGGCATTACTGGTCTCGTTAGCAGAAGTCGCTAGCAACGGCGCAGAAAGGAAATCATGGCTGATATACCTAATCCGATAGTGCTTCAACGTGCTGATCCGTATGCCATCCGTTACAGCGGACGATACTATTTCACCGGTTCGTACCCGGCCTATGACCGCATCATCCTTCGCAAGGCCGAGCACCTGGCCGACCTGCAGAAGGCCGAAGAGGTCACCATCTGGAAGAAGCATGAAACCGGTCTCATGAGTCATCTCATTTGGGCCCCGGAACTTCACCGCGTCAACGGCAAGTGGGAGATCTACTTCGGCGCGGCCCCCAACGACGGCCAGAGCGACGGCACCTTCAACCACCGCGTCTTCTGCATCGAGAACGCCGACGAGGACCCGATGAGCGACAACTGGGTGGAGCGCGGCAAGGTCGACACCGGCATGGACACCTTCTCCCTGGACGCGACCACCTTCATGCACGACGGCGAGCAGTATCTGGTCTGGGGCCAACAGGATCTCGAGATTCCCGGCAACTCCAACCTCTACATCGCCCGCATGGCCAACCCGTGGACGCTCGCGACCAAGCCGGTGATGCTCGTCAAGCCCGAATACGACTGGGAGTGCATCCGCTTCAAGGTTTGCGAGGGTCCGGCGGTCATCGAGCGTGACGGCAAGATCTACATCACCTATTCCGCCTCGGGCACCGGCCCGGAGTACGCGATGGGCATGCTCACCGCCAGCGCCGACGCCGACCTGCTCGACCCCAAGTCCTGGACGAAGTCGGCCAAGCCCGTCTTCTCCACCAACGAGGCCGCGCACATGTACGGCCCGGGCCACAACTCCTTCACCAAGGCCGAGGACGGCGTCACCGACGTGATGATCTACCACGTCCGCGACTACACCGAGATCAAGGGCGATCCGCTCTACGATCCGAACCGCCAGGCCTGCGCCAAGGAGATCGGCTGGAACGAGGACGGCCCGGTGTTCGGACGCCCCGAGGCCATGACCCGCTGGACGCCGCAGACCACCGAGGTTCTGCCGCCCGACGGCTCGCACAGCTGAGCGAGCAGCTGAACGAATAGCTGAGTGCGCAACTGATCGCGCACCAAGCCGTTCAGGTCCATGAAGATTGTCCTTCTGCCTGTTTCATTTCGCCGGCGCCGCGTAGCTGATTATGCGCGTGTGCCCGGCTCGGTGGCCCAGGCCGAAGGTTGTGAAGGCGAGGCAAACCCGGATATTTCGAATGCTGAGTACAAAGAATATTCCGCATTCCTTGAATACCAGGTCCGTCCCGCCACAGCGAAGAGACGAGGGCCCCGTCGAAGTCGGACGGCCGCCCCGAAATGATACAAAACAAAGAAGTGAGATTATGAAATTACTGAAATCGTTGAAACGACCGGTGTTCTGGAACTTCGGCCTACTGAATTTCTTCTACTTTGCCGTCTGGCAGTTCTCCGGCACCTTCCTGCCGATGTGGCTCAAGAGCATCGACGTGAGCCCGACCTACATCGGCCTGCTCAACACCGTCGCCGCGCTCTCCGCGCTGGTGCTGCAGCCCATCTTCGGCCCCCTGCAGGATAAGCTCGGCCTGAAGAAGAACCTCTTCTACTTCGTGGTCTGCTGCATCCTCTTCGCCGGCCCGCTGTTCAACTGGGTGTTCCTGCCCGTCTTCAGGTTCAACGAGCTGCTCGGCGCGGTGCTCGCCGGCATGTATCTGAGCCTGTGCCTCAACGGCGGCTCCGGCGTGGTCGAGGCCTACAACGAGCGCTCCTCGCGCGCCAACGGCTTCGAGTACGGCCACGCGCGTCTCTTCGGCTCCTTGGCCGGCGCCTGCGCCTCCTTCGTCGGTGGCTACATGTGGTCCGCCAACGAGAACTCCATCTTCTGGGGCATGACCTTCTGCGGCGCCGTGCTGATCGTCCTGCTGCTGCTCGTGCGCGTGCCCAAGGACGCCCTTGAGGTCGCCGAAGGCATCGACGTCTCCAAGGAAGGCGATGCCGACAAGGCCGCCGAGCTCAAGGTGACCAAGGAGGACTTCGCCCGCAACACCTGGCGCAACCGCAGCTTCTGGGGCTTCGTGCTCCTCATCATCGGCTCCGCCACCATGTACGACGTCTTCGACCAGCAGTTCGCCAACTACTTCTCCGAGATGTTCGTCAGCCACCACATGGGCACCCTGGCCCAGGGCAACGCGATGTTCGCCAAGGTCGTCTCCGTGCAGATCCTGCTCGAGGCCTGCTTCATGCTCATCATGCCCGCGCTCATCGATAAGATCGGCGCCAAGACCGGCCTGATCATCTACGGCGGCATCCTCTTCGTGCGCGTGCTCGGCTGCGCGTTCATCACCAACGTCCCGATGCTGATCTTCTGGCGTCTGCTCGCCTCGCTCGAGATGCCGTTCATGCTCATCTCCGTGATGAAGTACATCACCCGCGTCTTCGACAAGAAGGTCTCCGCCACCGTCTACATGTACGGCTTCGGCACCGCCAAGCAGATCGGCGTCTCCATCTTCTCGCTGGTCATGGGCGCGCTCATCACCGCGCTGCAGTTCCAGAAGGCCTACATGGTCCTCGCCGCCGCCATCTTCGTGCTGGTCGCGATCGGCTCCTCGCTCATGCGTTCCGACGTCAAGGCCGTGAAGACGAACGCTGGCACCGATTCCGCCGAGGCCTGATAGCCGCAACCGATGTCGTTTGCCTTGCGAACGTTGCGAAGTTTTCGGAGTTTGCGAGGCTGGCGCATAACGAAAGACCCTGTGGAACCAAACGCCACGGGGTCTTCTCATCCCATCCGCCTGTGGGTTTTTCATCGCTGATTTGTGGTGAGCGATAGGAAACGTATAGAGGATGGGGGCTGTCGGCGTTGAGATGGGTGCGAGTTGAGCGCCGTCCGCGCTGATATATTGGAATTGGCTGGCGCGTACGCCTATGCGGGCGTTGGAATCCGTATCGTGCGAGTGCCGGTGGCGTGTTTGGTATATGGATGGATTTGCGTCTTATATATAAGCGGATATGTGCTTGATATACACAAATACGTACCATATATATGAATGGCGGATACCTTTATATATAGGTTCGTTTGATAAGCGTGGCAGGCGCGTCGCGCGGAGACCGAGAGGCTGAGAGGTTCGGGCATGGGTGGCAAGAAGATGACGATTCGCGACATCGCCAGTCGTTCCGGCGTCTCGCGCGCCACCGTCTCCCGATACCTCAACGGCGGGCACTGGGTCAGCGACGAGGCCGCCGCCAAGATTCGCAAGGTGATCGACCAGACCGGCTATGTGGCCAACAAGAACGCGCGTTCCCTGGCCACCGGCCACTCCGATTCTGTGGCGTTCCTGCTGGGGGAGCCGCAGGAGCTGCTCTTCGACGACCCCAATTTCTCCACGTTGCTGCGCTCCATCGCCGACGAGCTGGGGCGCAAGGGCATGTCGCTGATCATGATGACCACCGACAATGACGCCGAGAACGAGCGTAACCTCAAGTTTCTGCGCGGCGGCCCGGTGGACGGCGTGCTGCTGGTGGCATGGCACCGGGGCGTGCACAAGGGCCTGCTCAAGTCGTTGCGCGAGATGCGGATGCCCGTGGTCGTCGCCGAATACCCGCCCATTGACGCGAAGGCCGTCAGCTATGTGCATGTCGACGACTACCAGGGCGCGGCTCAGGCCACGCGCTACCTCGCCGAGCGTGGGGCTCGGCGCATCGGCATGCTGGCCGGGCCGGAGGGGCCTTCGGGCACGCGCGCCAGGATTCGTGGTTTCGAGGACATGCTCGAGCAGTTGGATCTTGAGCCGGAGGGCATCGAGCATGGCGGCTACAACAAAGCTAGTGGCTACGAGGCCACGTTGCGTCTGTTGGGGCAGGCGGGGCGCGTGGATGATGCAGGCGGCGCGGAGAGTGCTGAAAACGCTGATAATACTGAGAACGCGGACATCGCAGATGGCGCTGGGAGAGTTGATAACGCTGGCGACATTGGACTAACGGATAACGCCGATAACGTTGACAATGCTGGTAATGCTAATCAAACAGGCGGCGCTGATAATACAGGCGATATTAAGCGCGCAGGGAACGCAGCCAAAGTAGAGCAAACGGACAACGCGGCCAAAGCCGAAAGCCCTATCGACGGCCTGTTCGCCGCCTCCGATCTGATGGCCGCCGGCGCCTTGCAGGCCCTCCGTCAGCAAGGCCTGGCCGTGCCGGGCGACGTGCAGGTGGTCGGCTTTGACGACCAGGCCGTGGCGCGGATCTGCGAGCCGCCGCTGACCACGATCCGCCAGCCGTTCGACGGCATCGGCAAGCACATGGTCGACCAGCTCATCGACCTGATGAACGGCGGCGCTCCATCGGGCACCACCCTGCCGCTCGAACTGGTGGTGCGTGAATCCACGAAGTGACATTCGGCCACAACCAATCATCAGTTGCATTTGCGACGCCATTACGCTGATTTGCGACACATTTGCCATGATCTCGTCCACCAGGTTGCGATTGTGACGCCTTTACGTTCGTTTGCGTCACGTTCGCAATCTTGGCATGCTGATTGGTTGCATTTGTGACGCCAAAACGCCGGTTCGCGTCACATATGCAATGGATTGATTGCGTTTGTGACGGTAATCGGTTGGTTTGTGTCGCATTTGCAATGTGGGGTCCCGATGAGTTGGTTGCGTTTGTGACGCCGATGGGTTAGTTTGCGTCACATTTGCAATCTCGGGGTCCCGCCAGTCGCGTTTGTGACGGAAGTGGGCCAGTTTGCGTCGCAAACGCGACTGGGGGTCCTTATTAGTTGCATTTGTGACGCCAATATGGCGTTTTGCGTCACATTTGTAATAAGTTGGTTGCGATTGTGACGCTAATACATAAGTTTGCGTCGCGTTTGCAATAATCTCGCTCGCCAGGTTGTGATTGTAACGCCGATGGGTTGGTTTGCGTCGCGTTTGTAACCTGGTGGTTCAATTGGTTGCGTTTGTGACGCTGATACGGATGTTTGCGTCACGTTTGCAACCTGGGTGTCGAACCGGTCAGCCGACCTGGCTGCCGATTCCTTCTTCAACACCTCCTCCAACCCTCCCCAAAACTCCGATTTTCGGCGTGTCTGTGGGAGTTTCGCGCATGTGTTTTGGGTGTCGTGGCTCGTACAGTATTCTTTGAAGGCATTGTCTTACGATGGTCCGGGATGAAACAGGCTGATAACAGGTTTATGGCAGGTCGATAAGCAGGTTGGCAGAAGGTTCATGAGCAGGCTGAGGGTTTCGCTTTGAAAGGTTTTTCTATGTTCGATAAACGGCTGTTTACGTTGGTGCCGCGTGTCGGAATGTTGGTGGCCGCCAAGGTCCTGTGCCTATGGATCTCGCTGCTGGCCGACGTCGGCTTCGCGTTCATGGCCGTCGGTCTTCTGGGCAAGCTGTTCCCCGTCATCACCTCGAACGGCAAGCAGCTGGCCAAGATCCTCAACGGTTTCCAGGCCTTCCCCGACGATTATTCGGCTTTCGTCTTCGCCTTCGTGGTCATCGTCATCGTCAAATACCTCGCCAACCGCGCGGCCCATTTCTTCGGCTCGCAGGCCAGCGAGAAGGTCAAACTCTCGCTTCGTGAGCGCCTCTACGAGAAGATGCTCGACCTCGGCCCCTCCTACGCCCGCCACGTGCGCACCGCCGACGTGGTGCAGTCGATGAGCGAGGGCGTTGACCAACTGCAGAGTTTCTTCGAGCTCTTCCTGCCGCAGCTCATCTTCTCCGTGGCGGCCACCCTGACGCTTTTCGTGGTTCTGCTACCCATCAACACCTTCGCCTCGCTGGTGCTCCTGGCCTGCGTGCCGCTGCTGATCGGCGTGGTCGCGCTCGCCGCTGTCGACGCCTCCAAGGTCCTGCCGCGCTATTGGGGCGCCTACACCGACATGGGCGGCATGTTCCTCGACAACATCCAGGGCCTCGAGACCCTCAAGACCTTCGACGCCGACGGTGTGGCCGCCAAGCACATGGAGAGCAAATCCGAGGGCCTGCGCAAGATGACGATGCGGCTGCTCAAGGTGCAGCTGCGCTCGCTCTCCACCGTCGACCTGGTCGCCTACACGGGCGCCGCGGCGGGCATCGGCGTGGCGGTCTGGCAGGTTTTCTCGGGCCGTCTTGGGCTCCCCGCGGCCATGGTCATCGTGCTGCTTTCGATCACCTTCTTCACCCCGTTGCGCCGTCTGGGCTCGTACTTCTATATCGCGTTGAACGGCCTGACCTCCACCAAGCGCATCTTCTCCATCCTCGACGCCCCCGTGGCCGACGACGGGCAGATGACTCTGCCGCGCGACGCCCACGATTTCTCCATCACCTTCAACAACGTCGAGTACACCTACGAGCCGTTCGATCAGGACGGGCTTGGGGCTGATACCGCTGCGAGCGATGCCAATAATGGCAACAATGATAATGGCAGCAATGTTGGTGATGTCGCTGGAAAGTCTGGGAAATCCGACAAATCCGATACGTCCAACACTTCCATTTCCGCGAAAACCGGCGCTTCCGCCGCGACTTCCAACCGCCATGCCCTCACCTCCAAGACGGTGCGCGCGATGGACGGCGCGAGCTTCTCGGTGCGCGCCGGCCGCCTGACCGCCATCGTTGGCGCGAGCGGCTCGGGCAAATCGACCGCCGCCTCGCTGATCGCCGGCACCAACAGGGTCTACGGCGGCTCGCTACGCCTGGGCTACCGCATCTTCGACAGCGTGAGCAGCTGCGAGGTGCGAAGCCTGCGCACCCGCTCCCTGGCCGACACGGTCACCCTGGTATCGGCCCAGAATCACCTGTTCGAAGGCACCCTGCGTGAGAACCTGCTGATGGCCAAGCCCACCGCCACCGCCAACGAGATGTGGCTGGCGCTTGACGACGCCCGCATCGACGACTACGTCTACTCGCAGCCCGGCGGCCTCGACATGCGCATCGAGCAGGACGCCAGCAACCTCTCCAGCGGACAGCGCCAGCGCCTCGCCATCGCCCGTGCCCTGCTGCGCGACAGCCCTGTCTACGTCTTCGACGAGGCCACCAGCAGCGTCGACGCCGAAAGCGAACGCCTCATCGAGTCCACCATCCGCAGCCTCGCCCGCACCCACACCGTCATCATGGTCACCCACCATCTCGCCGAGGCCGCCAAGGCCGACGACATCGTGGTCTTCGACGCCGGGCATGTCGCGGAGGAGGGCACGCACGCCGAGCTTATGGCAACAAATGGCATCTACGCCGAGATGTACCGCGACCAGGAGATGATGGAGCGCATCACCCACCGCGACGGCTGGAGCCTGCACTATGGCAAGCGTGACAAGGCCAAGACCGGTGCGGCTGCCTCCGTTTCGTCCGCAACAACGAATGGCAAATCGAAATCCAACGCAGCGGCGGCCGCCCGCGTGCCAAGCGCGGATGCCGTCTCTTCGGCAACACATGGCAACGTCCGTGCCCAGCACGGCTCCGACGCGAATTCGACTTCCATCCAGGCATCTTCACCATCCAAGCCGATGGGCACGTTCCGCGTGGTGCGCCGCCTGTTGAGCGAGGTCGGCCCGCTCATGCACTGGCTGGTCGCCGCCTGCCTGCTCGGCTCCATCTCGCAGCTGGCCGGCACCTTCCTGCCTGTCTTCGGCGTCATGGCGTTCGCCGCCGGCTTCGGCCACCCCATCTGGGGCTTCAGCCTCACCGCCTCGATCGTGGCGATGGCCGTGTGCGCCCTGCTGCGCGGCCTGATGCGCTTCAGCGAGCAGTTCATGACCCGCAGCGCCTCGTTCCGCCTGCTCTCGCTCTTCCGCTCCAAAACCTTCAACGCACTGCGCAACCTGGCCCCCGGCAAGCTGCTGGGACGTGGCAAGGGTGATTTGGTCGCGCTGATCACCGAGGATGTGGAACAGCTTGAGGTCTTCTTCGCCGACACCATCGCCCCGGTGGTCGTCGCCGTCGTCACCTCGATCTGCTACGCGGTGGCGCTCTGGACGCTGGATCCGGGCTTCGCATTGCTGCTCATCATCTCGCACCTGCTTATGGGCGTGGTGCTCCCGGAGCTCTTCGCCTCGAGCGTCAGCGGCATCGGCGCACGTATCCGCGAGGAGTCCGCCGCCCTCGACGACCGCGTGCTTGACGACATGCGCGGCCTCGACGAGATCATCCGCTTTGGCCGTGGCTCGCAGCGCCTCAAGGCCGTCGTCTCCCGCAGCAAGGAGCTTTGGCTGCTGCAGAACCGCCTGAGCCGCAAGAACGGCGTCTTCTCCGGCCTGGGCGACGTGCTCATCGTCTTCTCGCTGATCGCCGCCTCGTTCGTCGCCCTCGACGTCTGCCAGCACGATCCCTCCATGGCCCTCGGCTGCCTGGCCGCGGTGGTCCTCGTGGCCAGCTCGTTCGGCCCGACCCTGGCGCTTAGCGCGCTTCCGCCGAACCTCACGCGCACGTTCGGCGCGGCCCGTCGCATCTTCGCCATTCTGGACGAGGCCCCGGCGGTGGAGGAAACCGGCATCGCCAAGCCGAAATACGACGGCATGGAGCTCAGCGACATCACCTTCACCTATCACCAGAAGCACGCCACGCCCACTGTGTCGGCCTCGGCGTTCGGCGCGGACGCGGCCTACGACGGCCTCACGGTCGGGCGCGAGCCGTTGGCCAAGCCGGTCTTCAGGAACTTCAACCTGCTCGTTCCCCGCTCGGGAATCCTCGGGTTGCAAGGGCCTTCGGGGCGCGGCAAGTCCACGATCCTCAAGCTGCTCATGCGCTACTGGGATCCGCAGGGCGGCGTGGTCGATTTCTCCGGCCAGCCGCTGCCGCAGATCGACGCGCACCATCGCCGCCACGTGCAGACCGTGATGGGCCAGGAGACCTACATGTTCAACGGCACCATCCGCGACAACCTCCTGGTCGCCAAGCCGGACGCGAGTGAGGGCGAACTGCTCAGGGCGTGCGAGCAGGCCTCGCTTAAGGAGTTTGTGGATTCGCTGCCCGACGGTCTCGACACCTGCGTGGAGGAGCTGGGCGCCCGTCTTTCGGAGGGGGAGCGGCAGCGCGTCGGCCTGGCGAGGGTATTCCTCACCGACGCCTCGCTGATCCTCTTCGATGAGCCCACCAGTCGTGTGGACGCGCTGAGCGAGGCGGTGATCCTGCGCTCGATCAACGAGCTGGCCAGCAAGCGTGACGTCGCCATCGTGCTGGTCTCGCACCGCGAATCGACCATGCGCATCGCCGACCGCGTCCTCACCGTCTAGTCCTGACCGTCTAGGCGAGGGCGGCTTGTACCGCGTCGACAAGGAATGTCCAGAAGGTACGTCCACAAGAAACGTCCGAAATCCGGATCTTGTGGACGCGTCCACGAAGAATATCTAGGAGATTCGTCCAGAAATCTCTCGTCCACAAGAAATAGCCACATGGTCCGTCCACAAGATTCGTCCACAAGGTCTTGTGTTATCTGACACACCTTCGTATACCTGCTGATACGTACATGATTCATGTGGATTCAGGGGGTGTGGTGTGGTCTTGCGGAAGCGGGCTTATGCGGGTGCCGCGGGCCGACGGTCCGCGTCGGAACCATGGCGTCGCGGGCGTTGGCATGGTCGCCGCCGAGGGCGCGCCGCGCACTTTTCGCGTCGGCGTTTCACACGCGACGGCGTTGGGCCACGGCTGCTGATCCTGCTCTTTGCCGCCGCCATCACCGGCGTGCTCTCGGGCTTGGCGTTGCCGCAAATCAGTCCTCCACTCGCGAAAATGACCGGACAATATATCTCCACTGGCCCCGTCACGCAAGTACTTGACGGCCTGCCCGTGGACGACCACCCCAGCACCAGTGGCTACGACCGCGATTCCTTCGGCTACAACACCACCGACGACGATGGCAATGGCTGCACCATCCGCGACGACGTGCTCGCCCGCGATATGAAATCGGTGAGATTCGGCGCGAGCCGGGCCTCCAGCGGTCCCTCGGCGCCCGCCTGCCAAGTGCGCGCCGGCGAGCTCGCCGACCCCTACACCGGCAAGACGATACACTTCGTGCGCGGGCCAAGAACGAGCGCCGCCGTGCAGATCGACCATGTGGTGGCCCTCGAGAACGCCTGGCAGTCCGGCGCGAGCCAATGGGATTCGGACGAGCGGATGCAATTCGGCAACGACGGCCTCAACCTGCTGGCCGTCGACGGTCCCGCCAACCAGGAGAAGGGTTCCGCCTCTGCCGCCTACTGGCTGCCTGCCAACCGCGGCTTCCAGTGCCAATACGTGGCTCGTCAGGTGGCGGTGAAGCACAAATACCAGCTGAGCGTCACCACCCAGGAGCGCGAGTCCATCTCCAAGGTCCTCCGCACCTGCCCCGCCCAGCAGCTTCCCAAACAGTGAACGCTAATTACGTTAATCAGAAATATGCAAAAGATTGGAGAAATTGATGTTGATTGAACAAAGTCGTTGCACCAATGGAATTCCTGTCAAATATCGGTGGATGGGGTCAAATCTTGAAAAGAGTTCCGAGGAAAGTGAAGAACATGCAATGGCGCGGCAATTCGCCTCAAATATGGCAAACACGCAATTACATTGGGGATATCTTAAGTTTTTGAACTTCAACAAATACCGCATTCGGACGGAAATCTATCTCGAGAAGATGTTTGAGCGAATGACATCAGGTGGCTTGCGATCTGGTAGTGAAGTTGTGCCCATAGAGTCGGCGCGGGAAAAGGGATTGCCGATGTTTGAATTTAGATGGCATCACTCTCAGCGCCTTTTAGAAGGTGTGCAAAAGGAACAGATACGTCATTATGATTTAGAACCCGTTGATATGGCGCGAGTGGTGTTTGGTGTTGGAATGCATCTTAAGGATGTACGTGAAGAGAGCGAGATTGCTATTCGGGATAGGCAAAATGAGGAGATTCAAAAAGCAATGGAAATAGCAAAGAGATTGGATAAGAGTTTGAAAAGAGATAAAACGGTGTAATATAACAAATAGTTATATTTCCGTGGGAAAGGATGGATGACGGTGTTTGATCCAGATGCATTACCGTATGATTACCAGGGTTTGGCTGGAGACTTATATCGTGAAGGTTTTGAGCTTCTCGATAAGTTGGTTGATATGCGTAAGAGTCGTGGAATGACGCAAAAAGATTTGGCTCGTGAAATGAACGTTTCCCAGGCGTATATTTCTCAAATCGAAAATGGGCAGCGGGAATTGGTCTCTTTGCTCACTGATTACGCTTTGGAAGTGGGGGCGCATCTAGAATACAAAGTTGTACCTGCAGAGCAGACCAATCCTAAAGAGAAATCCGGGAGAGGGATTAGGTCGCTTCCTAAAGACGCAAAGTCTGGCTCTCTGAAGATGGACTTGGCCTCGGCGGATGAGCCAATCGGGTTACCTATCAGTGCGTAGGCTTCCGAATCGATTCAGATAGACAGATATTTCAAAATTATTTGGAGCCTCTGCCTATCTGAATCGTCGCAAAACAAATCGTAGTGATGAGCCATCTCAAGTTGTGTAGTTACTTGTGCAAATGAATGCGGGGGACGCGCACGTGACGCAGCGTGCGGTTGGCGAGGTCGCGGGCCGAGCCGGCGCCCTGGCCGCGCACGCCGAAGGTGACCAGCAGCACCATGCCGAGAGCGATGACGGAGCTGATGATCAGCGACATCCTGATGCCGAAGATGTTGGAGAGCACGGCGGCGCGGTGGCTGGTGCCCATCGTGGCTTGGCGGACTTTGGCGAACTCCTCCATCAGGATGACCAGCACGGGAGCGCCGATGGCTCCGGAGATCTGGCGCACGGTGTTGGTGACGGCCGAGCCGGCGGAGACGCTTCCCGGCGTCAGGCAGTTGAGCGACCACGTGGTGATGGGCATCAGCACGAAGCCCATGCCGATCTGGCGGATGAACTGGCAGATCGAGACCCAGTAGATGGGAACCTCCATGCCGATGAAGCTCATCATGATGGTGCCGGTCATCAGCGTGATGGAGCCGATGAGCGCCACCGGCCTCGCGCCGAACCTATCCAGAAGCCGTCCGCCGCCGAACTGCGAGATGCACTGCCCGAGCGCGCCCGGCAGCATCACCAGACCCGAGATGGTGGCCGAATAGCCCCTGTCGTTCTGGATGAAGAGCGGGATGATGACGGTGATGGAGCTGAAGGCGAAGAAGCTCAGCGCGGCGGTGATGGTGCCGACCATGAAGTTCTTGTTCTTGAGCACGGTGAGGTCGAGCAGCGGCGGCTGCAGCTTGCGGATCTGGTCGATCTTCGAGCGCACCTTCGGGTCCTTGAAGTGCTCCTCGATTTTCGCGGCGGAATCCGGGTCGGCCCGCAGGTGCTTGATCGCGGCGCGCAGCTCGGCGACGTTCTGCGGCTTGGAGCCCTGCGGACGCTCCACGTGCTCGAGCCCGCCGATGAGCTCCTTGAGTTCGGCCTTGTAGCGCTTGGCGCCCTTCAGCTGGCGAACGACGAACCAGACGATGCCCACCAGGCCGACGGCCATAGGCAGCCAGACCACCGGCGCGGTGAAGGCGTAGCTCTCGATGTTGGTGAAGCCGAAGAGCAGCCCGCCGAAGCCGATCACCGAAAGGCACACGGAGAAGAAGTCGGCCTTCGCGTCGCCGTCCTTCTCGTTGAAGTTATGCAGGAAGAAGATGGCGAGCACCAGTGCCAGCGCGCCCACGATGGTCAGCGAGACGAAGATGGAACGCCAGCCGTTGGCGTCGGTTTGCCAACCGCCGAACGTCGGGCCGATGGCGGGGGCGACGCTCATGGCCACGCCCACGGTGCCCATCGCCACGCCGCGTTTGGCCATGGGGTAGACGGAGAAGACGATGATCTGCAGCACCGGCCACATCACGCCCGAACCAATGGCCTCGAGCGTGCGCCCGGCCAGCACCTCCACGAAGGTGTTGCCGAACCAGGCGAGCACGGAGCCCAGCGTGAAGACGCTCATCGAGGTGATGACGATCTGGCGGGTGGAGAAGCGGCGGGTGAGGTAGGCGGTGAGCGGCACCATGACGCCCTGCACGAGCTGGATGATGGAGGTGAGCCACTGGCCGGTGGTCACGTTGATGCCGAATTCGTGCACGATGGTCGGCAGTGCGGCGCTCAGCTGCAGCTGGGTGAAGTTGCCGATGAAGGTGATGAAGGTGAGGATGGCGATGGAGACGAAGGCCGCGTGCGTCAAATGTCCGTCGACGTATGACTCCTCTTTGGTCAGGACCTTCGACATGCCCTGCAATGGGCTCTGCCGCGTCTTGGAATTGCCTTGTTGCTGCACGACTCGAAACCGCTTCTTTCTTGTTCGAGGTATGGGTATTTTCTGCGTTATCTCAACATCTTCGGGCCGTCGGCGGCAACCGTCACGTCGTCATACGCGCCCTGGTCAACGTGAACAGATTACACCATCGGGCCGATAGGAAAAGGTACGTTTCACCATAGTGGAACGGGTTTACGGAGTTTGACGTTTGGGTGGGTTTCGTCGAATTTTTGGGGCCGTTTGGGGGAGTGTTTGGGACTTGTTTTGGCTCGGATTGGTCGGGCGTCTCAGATGGGTGTTTCAGGTGAGTTTGTGGATGACGAGATAAACCTTCTGTGCCTGTGCCATGTGTATCGTCGCCGATTACGCCATCAAGTCACGTCACACAGGTAGTTTTACTTCTGGGAATATAACAGCCGCTTGGTCCAGCGTTCGTCCGCTAAATGTGTGCTAATGTTAGATTTTGTTAGGTTGTGTTCGTTGTGGTAAGGAGTAGATATGACTACGGTTTTGGTCACCGGCGGTGCCGGATACATCGGCACGCACACCGATGTGGAGCTGTTGAAGAAGGGTTACGACGTCATCAGCGTCGACAATTACGTCAATTCGGTGCCAGAGGCGCTCGACCGCGTCAAGACGATCACCGGCAAGACCGTGAAGCGCTACGACGGCGACGTGCGCGACGAGGAGCTGATGAACCGCATCTTCGACGAGAACGACGTCGACTGGGTCATTCATTTCGCGGGCCTCAAGGCCGTGGGCGAGTCCGTCGCCAAGCCGATCGAGTACTACGACAACAACCTCACCGGCACCATGGTGCTCCTCAAGGCCATGCGCGACCACGACGTCAAGAAGTTCATCTTCTCCTCGTCCGCCACCGTCTACGGCGCGGCCGAGCACCTGCCGCTCACCGAGGAGAGCCCCGTCGGCGGCACCACCAACCCCTATGGCACCTCCAAGCTCTTCCAGGAGCAGATTCTGCGCGACGTGCATGTGGCCGACGACAGCTGGACCATCGTTCTGCTGCGCTACTTCAACCCGGTCGGCGCCCACGAGTCCGGCCTGCTGGGCGAGGACCCGAAGGGCATCCCCGCCAACCTCACCCCCTACATCGCCAAGGTGGCGCTCGGCGAGCTCAAGGAGGTGCAGGTCTACGGCGACGATTACCCGACCCCCGACGGCACCGGCGTGCGCGACTACATCCACGTGGTCGACCTGGCGAAGGGCCACGTCGCGGTGATCGACAAGATCAACGAGCCCGGCGTCTACACCTACAACCTCGGCACCGGCCACGGCTACTCCGTCCTCGAAGTCATCAAGGCCTACGAGAAGGCCGCCGGCCACAAGATCCCCTACGTCATCAAGCCCCGTCGCCCCGGCGACATCGCCGCCTGCTACGCGGATTCCTCCAAGGCCGAGCGCGAGCTGGGCTGGAAGGCCGAGCTGGGCATCGACGAGATGGCTGCCTCGTCGCTCAACTGGCAGACCAAGAACCCGAAGGGCTTCCGCAAGGACTGAGCCGCGCCGAGCCCGGTTTCGCTGGGGCTTCGTGCCCGGGCTTAGCCGGTTTCGCGTTTCGGTTTAGCCGGTTTCGTGCCAAGAGCCGTCACCATGTCACAAGCATGGTGGCGGCTTTTTCTGTATGTTTCGTCGGGAGAGGAGCGCCAGTGGGCCTTAGTTGCTCCGCATATGCCTGTTCCGATCGATTCCGCGGCGGAGTGCGTTGCAGGCCGAACATTGCCTCAGCAAGAAAGGGTGCCGCGCGATAGTACGAGATAGTACGAGAAATGTGCGAGATAACGCGAGATAGTACGAGATAGTGCGAGAAATGTACGAGATAGTACGAGATTCCGCGCGAATGTACGCGCAAAATACGCGTAAACGTACGCGAGATAACGCGAGATAACGCAAGAATGTACGCGGGATAACGCAAGAATGTACGCGGGATAACGCAAGAATGTACGCGGGATAACGCAAGAATGTACGCGGGATAACGCAAGAATGTACGCGGGATAACGCAAGAATGTACGCGGGATAACGCAAGAATGTACGCGGGATAACGCAAGAATGTACGCGGGATAACGCAAGAATGTACGCGGGATAACGCAAGAATGTACGCGGGATAACGCAAGAATGTACGCGAATCCGTCTCGGAAACCGACGGATTCGCGTACGCTTTTATTTAGTCCGGCGGTATCCCAGATTTCTTGAGCCGCCTTCGCGAATCACTTGGCTGACAATGAGTTCATACGGGGATGTTGTTGTGCTGGGCCGTGCCGAAGTGGCTGAAGTGGCTGTTTGACGGGGGCATCAAGCGAGTGCTTTGGTGGGTTAAACGGTCTTCTGTTTTGCGCGAATAATCAAGAAAACGCCGTCTTTTGAAGGTTTTTAGCTCGGACGGGCACCTGCTTAACCTCTGAGGCGTCCACTTAACCGATTTCGGAAAATTGTTTATGATTATAAACAATTTCCGGACGGAGGCGCTATGCATATCAGGACGATGTACGACGTCGGTATGGCGTTGAAACGGGGCCGGGAGGCCGATGGCGTCACACAGCAGCTGGCTGACAAATCCTGTGTCTCGCGCAACTGGATCGCGAAGGTGGAGACCGGCAAGGGCTCCTTCGACATGTACAAGGTGCTTCAGACCTTCGTCGCCCTCAACATGCCCCTCTCGGTCGATTTCCTCGATGAGGATGGCGAATCCCAAGGTCACTGATGAACATGGTTAGGGTTGGGCGCAGGCCTTCTTGGCGTTTTTATCCGTCTAGTCAGCGTCGTGCGGTTCCAAAACGACTGGAAACATCTGGCGAATATATATTCAGAGGGCGAACTTGAGCAAAAGGCAACTGTTTCCAAAATGGAAACAGTTCAAACCGAAGGCGGCAGAACGGTTCGCAGGGAAATCGCTTTCTACAATCTCGACGCGATCATCGCGGTCGGCTACCGTGTGAACAGCAAGCAGGCACCAAGTTCCGCCAATGGGAGGTTACCGGTCAGAAACGCAGGGTGATAAGTTCTTTGGCCGGTAACCTTCCTCCAAACCGCCATCAATGATGACGGCGGTGATTGTGGCGTGGTGGTGATTTTAGCAGTGGTGGGTTCCGCGATGGTGGTGGGTCAGTGGCGGGATCGGCGGTGTTGGGCGTAGGCGGTGGTGATGATGGTGAGGACGGTGACGGCGGCGAGAAGGATGAGGTTGTCAGCCTGCCAATGTTGGCCGGTCAAGGGGAGCTTGTTGACCGTGGGTGTGACGAGCTTGACGGTGACCGAAGTGGTGTTGGCCTTGTTCTCGACGCCGGCCGGGTGGTCCGGGTCGGTGCCGTCGCCGTCGGCGTTGTCGTAGACCTTGACGGTCGCCTCCCGGCCGTCCAGAGCCACGGTGGAGGGCACATCCTCGGCGAACGATCCGTCTGCGCCGCTGACGATCGACCCGTTGGATCCGGAGGGTAGGGGGTTGCCGTCGCCGTCCGCGCCGCTGGTCGAACCGTCGGGCCAGGTGATGGTGATGCGGTCGCCGGCCTCGATGGTGTTGTCGGGTTGGGCGACGCTGTCGCCGCTGGTGCGGACCATGCCCTTGATGCTGGCCTTGACCCCGGGGGCACTGGTGGGGACGCGCCCGCCGACGTGTGATTGGAGGCCGGGGGCGACGGTGTCGATGGTGAGTTTGGTGCGTGGTGAGGATTCGGCGCTGGTGGTGTTGTCCTTCTGGGTGAGCGTGCTGGTGAACCACCAGGAGACGCCGGTGCCTATCTTGTCCTTGGGGTAGGGGTTGGCGGCCGTGGTGTAGTCGGCCTCCCAGTCGGCGTCCTCGGGCGCGGTGGCGGTCGCGCTGGTGGTCTTCTCGCTCTGGGACGCCGTCCCGTGTGCGCCGCCGGTCTGTGTGGCGTAGGGGTAGGCGGTGAACTGGTCGCCGTCGAGCGTGCCGCCGGGGAACGTGCCGTGGATGGTGAGCGTGCCGTCGGTGTGCGGGGTGGCCTTGCTCACGCCGGGCGGTTTGATGGTCTGCCATTGGGCGGTGAGCTTCTTGCCGGGCACGGTCCAGGGGATTGTCCAGCCGGGCGCGTGCTTGCCGCCGTCGCCGTCCTTCCAGCCGTTGAGCCGGCTCTGGGCTTTGGTGGCGGTGGAGCAGGCGGGCGTGCCTGGCACCGCGTCGTGGCACGACGAAATGTTGCCCCCGGACGCGTCATAGGTGGCGGGCACTAGGTACACCCAGGTCGTGCCGGTCGGCTGGGCCGCGGTGGCGATGTCGAAGCCGCGGATGTAGGTGGCGTAATCACGCGACATGTACACGGGCGTCTTCACCGCGCAAACCGTCTGGTAGTAGCCGTGCGTCGGGTCGTCCGGGCAGCGGGCGAAGGTCCAGTCGTGGAACAGGCCACCGCGGTCCACGTCCCAATAGTCACCCCAGCCGGAGTCACGTCTGTGGGATATGGCGGTGAACCGCATGTTCGGGCCCACCTTGATGCGGTGGAGGTTGGTGCAGCCCGCCATGATGGCGCGGGTCTTGCCGCTGCGCTCGTCGCCGCGCAGGTCCCACCCGCTGATGTCGAGGGACTCCAGCGACGAGCAGCCATAGAGTAGGTATGTCATGTCCGTGGCCTGGGCCACGCTCCACCTAGACAGGTCCAGCGTATGCCCGTTGGGCGTGGACTCCCCGCCATGGTCCGGCTTGCCCACCAGCGCCGTATCGCCTTGGAGCATGCTGGCGAAAGTCGTCACCGCGCCCGTCTGCCAGCCCTCGATGTCCAGGTCGGTGAGTTTGGGGCAGTTGCGGAACATGTAGCTCATGTTGGTGACCAGGCTGGTGTCCCACTGGCCGAGTCCGGTGACCTCGGTGAGGTTGGCCTGGTCGTGGAACATGTAGCCCATGTTCGTGGAGGTACTGGTGTCGAGATGGGTGACGTCCGCGGTCCTCAGGCCGGGCAGGAAGTAGGTGTCGAAGATTCCGTAGCCGCTGGTGAGCTTCACGGAGCCGTTGCCGGCGGGCGCGTCGACGACTAGCTTGCTGACGCCGGGGTCCTTCCATGGGATGTGGCTGCTGGTGCTGTCGCCGGTGGTTCCGGTGTCGGGGATGGTGCCATATTCGAGTTCCAGGACGCAGTCGTTACCATTGACGTGCTCGTTCCACGTCAGCGTGCCCCAAGTATGGTCGCCGGGCTGGTTGCATGTCGCGGACTGTGGGCCGGCTGAGGGGTTTGACCTATTCAATGGTGATAATCCGGACGAAACGCCGGATTGGGACTGGGGGAAAGCGGGATTCTGCTGGGAGGTTCCCTCGGAGTTCTGTGAGAGCGATCCTGCTGCGTCAGATGAGGGTGAGGACGCTGGGTTTTCGGACTTGGGCGAGGGAACGCTTTCTGATGTCAGATCCGCGGGGGGGGGTAGATTTCGGTGCTATTTTCTTTGGCGCCCGCCAAAGGCGACGCTATTGCCAGCGCGAGGACGGCGGAAATGGCCGTGAAAGCGCAGACCAACCGATTGCGTCCAGCCATAGAAAACACCGTGTCCTTCCATAATTTTTGTACTAAAAATTAGCGTTAACAGGTCAAATTGTAACATTAAGTATGACTAAACTGGCCTGAAATTCTGAAAAGTATGACAAATAATTTTTACATTATCAGACTGTAAAACGATGGAACTTTGCTGTTCGGGCGGCTCAGAGGATCTTGGTCAATCGATATACAAAAGAACCGCTCCATCAATGGGGATGAAGCGGTTCCTTTGATAAAACTGAAACAGGCTGCCGAGCTAAACGATGCTTAGCGAAGCCTAGCCAGCGAAAACTCAGTAGCTATGAGCGCTCTGCCAGTGGGCGTAGGCACCTTGCACCGAGCCGTAGCGGTCGTTGCAATAGCCCCAGAACCACTTGAGCTGCGTCTGGTAGTTGGTGGCCCAATCGGCGCCGGCGCTAGCCATCTTGCTACCGGGCAGAGCCTGGGGCAGTCCGTAGGCACCCGAAGGATTCTGCGCGTCGACACGCCAGCCGGACTCGTGGGTGATGATGTAGACCGTGGCGCTGAAGTCCTCTTCGGTGCCGCCGTTGGCGAGCAGATAGTCATGAGCCCACTGCTGCATCTCGCCGACGGGAACGGTGGTGCCGATTGAGGCGCTTGCGCCGCCCGCGCCAGTGCCCACCAGCACGACCTCATCGGTGGGGGCCTGCTTGACGAAGGAGGTGAAGACATTGGAGGAGATGACCTTGCCGCCGGCGCGGGTGATGAGGCTCGTGGTCTCCATCACGCCTTCCTGGCCCTTGGTCTCGACCTTCTGCTGGCCCTTGGGCAGCGATGAGGTCTCCTTCTTGATGGTGTTGAAGCCGATGGCCTCGTCGGAGGTCTTGAGGTCGGAGCCGGCGCGGTCGATGGAGATCGTGGTGGACTCGGTGACCTTACTCGTGAGCTTCGGCTTGATCACGTCGCCGGGCTCGAGGGTGATGTCGCCCTGGTCGAGCACGGACTTGACGTCGGTGAAGTTGGAGCCGACCACCGCGCGCACCTTGCCGTTGATCTTCACGGTGACGTAGGAGGAGCCGGGCTTGCCGCCGCGCAGGTCCTCACGGTCGGTGCCGCGCGAGACGTTCAACGCGTTGGGGTCCGTGGCCGAATAGGCGGTGACGTGGTTGGCCCTGTTCTGGGCGTAAAGATTGGAGGAAACGATGCCGCCACCGATGAGGGCGGCCACCACAGCCATTGACGCTGCAATCTTCAGCCACTGGCGTTTGCTCAGCGACCGTAAGGTCTTGGTCTGTTTGCGGTGGTTTGCCATTGCGCTCCTTGGTTCATTGCGTTGCGGACCATCTCTCAAAAGCCAACATTCATCACGATCCGCTTGATCGTTGTTCAATTATCGCGACGCCACGAAGCGCCGGCCTCAACCGCCCATGCCGATGGGCTTCACTGCACAGGTAACGTATCTATGGCCTTCACGCCATAACCAGTTGAAAATTCTATCGCCCACGTTTGACAGATTTTCACCCTTCGGAGGTGGCCAAACATGGGCGATAGGTCTAGTTTTTTGTCGTTGAATTATGCTGGTAATGCCTTGTTTCTCAGGTTTCTCAGGCGTTCGCGCCCGCCTCGGCCTTCACGTCGAGCGAGCGGGCCTTGCTGATCAGCTCGTCGAGGTCGGAGGCGCGCAGGGCGCCGGCCTGCTTGAAGATGACCTGCCCCTTCTTGGTGATGAGCAGGGTGGGCACGGCCTGGATCTCGGCCGCGGTGGCCAGCTCCTGGTTCTGGTCGATGTCGACCTTGCCGAAGACGATGTCGGGGTTGGCCTCGCTGGCCTTCTCGAAGACGGGGCCGAAAGCCTTGCACGGGCCGCACCAGGTGGCCCAGAAATCAACGAACACCAGCTCGTTGCCGGTGATGGTCTCTTCAAAATTCTTTGCCGTCAGGGTTTGCGTTGCCATGAGTGGCTCCTTCCGCCGTGCTTCCTTCCGTGCGCGTTGCCCGGATGAGAACGTAACCTCAGTCTCGCAGGAATCCCCAACAAAGCTAAGCTTGGGACGAAACGGGGCGCGTTGCCTATCGCGCGTCGTGAGCGACACGGATAATGGAACCATGCCAGTCTTGAATGATGAGGTCCCTGACGAGGGCGATTTCGACGCGGGACGCCGCCGTGGTGAGTTCGATGGGATTACGCCCGAGGATTTCGTGCGTGGTTCGGGCAACGGGAACCCTCCCGGGTGGCTCTCGGCCCATGAGATCGACGAGGTGCGCGCGAAGATGCCCATCGTCTACGTCGAGGTGGTGCCGGTGCGCTGCGACGACCTGGGGCGTATCAGCGAGGTGGGTTCCCTGCTTCGCGTGCGCGACAACGGCTCGCCGGAACGCACGCTGATCACTGGGCGTGTGCTCTTCCACGAGTCCATCCGCGAGGCCATCGCGCGCAACATCGGCAAGGACCTGGGCGAGTTGGCGCTGCCGAACCTGCCGCAGAGCCTGCAGCCCTTCACCGTCGCCGAGTTCTTCCCGACGCCGGGCATCTCGGAGTTCTACGATCCGCGCCAACACGCCATCGCGCTGTGCTACGTGGTGCGCATCTCCGGCGATTGCAAGCCGCTCGACTCCTCGCTCGACGTGGAGTGGTGCTCCGTGGGCGACAAGAAGATGGAGACGTTCATCGACCAGATGTCGGGCGGGCACGGGCAGATCGTGCGCCGCGCGCTGGCCTGGGGCGGCATCTACCGGTAGGGTTTGCCAGGTTGCTCGGGTCGCGCTGCGTAACCAGCCGGGTTGCGTGGGGGTATGCGTATATGCATTTATATATGTATATGTATGGCTACGCGGAATGACGACAGATACCGATTTTGATATCAGCTTTGGTATCGGGCCGGCAAGTCTTGATTTGTGGTATCGCCTGATATTATCGCGTCGCCGAATCCGCGATGTGGACGGATATCAATACGGATATGAATGAAGGTAGTGGAGAGTTGAACATCAACATACGCAACACCGTTTACCGCTCGGGCGCGGGCGTTCCTCTTATATTGCTGCATGCCTTCCCGGTCGACCACAGGATGTGGGGCGAGTGCGCCCGCGAGGTCATCCGCCAGTGCGATGAGCGCGGCTTGGAGCCCATGCCGGTCTGGGCCCCCGACATGCCGGGCGCAGGCGATGCGCCGATACCCGACGACGCCTCAAGCGGCCCGGTGGCCGAGGATGGGGCCTATGCCGAGGCGCTCGACAGGCTTGCGGAGGCCTATGTCTCGATGCTCCACGCACGCGGGTTCAGCAAGGCCATCTGGGTGGGCCTTTCGATGGGTGGCTACCTCGCGCTCGATATCCAACGCCTTTACCCAGGATCCGTGGCGGGCCTCGCCCTGTGCGACACCACGACGGCGGCCGACAGCCCCCAAGCCCGCAGCAACAGGCTCGCCGTGGGGCGCCAATGCGTCGGCAGCGACACCGTCGAACCGGTGATGCACTTCGCCAGCCCGCAGCCCGGCGACTCGACGGTCAAGCGCGGCATGGACTTCCAACGGCTTTTGGCCGGGTGGATACGTGAGCAGACGCCAGAGGGTGTGGCATGGCGTGAACGCATGGCCGCCGGGAGGCGCGACATGGCCGACGTGCTCGCCACCGTCACCGCGCCCGCCCTGCTCGTCAGCGGCGAGAACGATCCGTCGAGCCCGCCGAAGGTGATGCGTCCGTTCGTCGAGAAGATGATGTCCACAGATTCGTGCTTCGTCGCCATCCCTGATTGCGGTCATTTCAGCGCCGTGGAGCGGCCGGCCGCGGTGGCCGAGGCGCTGGTCGGCCTCGTGGCCCGCGAGCAGGCCGGCGACAAGAGATAAACGAAGCGATAGACGGCAGTAGTACTAGAAAATCCAAGAGCATGATGCAAAGGAAACCCATGAACGCAACGTTTTCGCCATTGGCATTGACTCAGGCCCTGCCATTCCTGCCGATGGCGCGCGGCGACCTCGACACCCAGACCGAGCGCAGGACGGACCCCGAGGTCATCGCAACAGCGCTGTCCGACCCCAAGACCACGGTGATTCTGCTGCGCGACGGGCTTCTCGCCGTGCCCGACGGACAGGCCGAGCGCGTGGATTACCAGAGTGCGAAGATACGCCTCGCTTCGCTGCCCAGCGAATACGTGGCGAAGGCGTTGGCTGGCGCGGGTTCCAAGGTGCTGCCGATCTTCTTGGGCGCGAGCGGCGGTGCCGAACCCCACGACGTGGTGGCGGTGGATGTCTCCGCGCTCGGTGATGACGCGGATTCCTCGGATTCTTCTCATAACGAACAAGGCAATAACTGGCAAACTTCAAATTCCGCCTCCGCCTCGACCACCCTGTTCGAACGCGCCATGGAACGCTTCGACTGGGTCTCGCTGCACGGCTTCGCGCCCCACGCCTCGGCCCGCGAGGTGGGCTGGGCCGTGCCGGCGGTCGCGCTGAGCATGTGGCATCGCTCCCAGCGGCATTGCTCCCTGTGCGGCTCCCTGGTGCGCCCGGCGCTGGCCGGCTGGGCCCAACTCTGCTCCAACCCGAGCTGCGAGCACACCTCCAAGCCCCTGTTCCCGCGCATCGAGCCCGCCGTCATCGTCTCCATCGTCGATCACGCCGACCGCCTGCTCCTGCAGCACAACCGCGCCTGGCCCAACCCCGCGCAGTTCTCGGTGTGCGCCGGGTTCGTGGAGGCCGGCGAGAACCTCGAGCATGCCTGCCGCCGCGAGTCCCGCGAGGAGACCGGCCTCGAGCTCGGCGAAGTGAAATACCTCGGCTCGCAGCCCTGGCCGTTCCCAGCCTCGCTTATGGTCGCTTTCAAAGGCCAGGCGCTCGGCACCGACGTGGCAGTGGATGGCAACGAGACCGTCGAGGCCCGGTTCTTCACGCGCGCCGAATTCACCCAGGCGCTCGCCACCGGCGAGATCGCCGTGCCGGCCACCGACACCATCGCACGCTACATGATGGAGGAGTGGTACGGCCAGAAGCTCTGAGGTGGTTTGGGCTGGTTTTGAATTCATGCCGAGTCTGGTCCCGGATCAGCCACGGGTCGTGTCCCTGCCTTTGACGTCGGACGACGCGCGGGGGATGTCAAGCGGGCCCATATTTTGTAAGGCAAATGTGAGCTATCTCATGTTTTCCAGACCTTGACGGTCATATCGTGGAGATATTCTAGATATTTGGAAAAGGTGAGAAAGGATTCGACGTGACAGAAGGCTACGGCGAAGGCGAGGCTTTGACGGAAGAGTTCAGCGCCGCGGAAGTGAACGCTTTGGGCGAGGGCATGCACGCGGGGCCACAGAAGTCCAAGAAGAAGATGGCGATCATCATCGCCGTGGCGGTTCTGGCCGTGCTCATCGTGGCTTTTGTGGCCGCGTTCTTCACCGCCCGTTGGTACTACCAAGACAAGGCGGCGCCCGGCGTCACCCTCGGCAACGTGAAGGTCACCGGGCAGAACGCCTCCCAGCTCAAGTCGACCGTCAACCACGAGATCAAGGCCTCCACCGTCACCGTGCGCGACGCCAAGGGCCACAAGGTCAAGGCGACCCTCGCTGACCTCGGCGTCAAGCCCAACGTCAACCAGACCGTCAAAGACCTGCTCAATGCAAAAAGTGGCAACGATCTGGTGAAGGTCAACCCGTTCTCCAAGGATCATGTGCCGCTGGCCGCGCAGACCAACGACCTTGACATGCAGTCCTATCTCACCAAGCAGTTCGTGGCCTCCGACAAGCAGGCCGTGCCCTCCACCATCAGCTTCGACGGCGGCCGGGGCGTCTTCGTGGCCACCGAGGGCCGCGGCGGCATCTCCCCGCAGTCCACGCCGGTCAAGCGCTCCATCTCCACGCTCATCGCCGATCCGGGGCAGGCGCGGAACGTCTCCATCGGCTATAAGAACATCGACATGCCCGTCTCCGTGGCCAACGCCAACCAAGCGGCCAACGAGGCCAACAGGCGGCTCAACAACCCCATCGTCATCAACAACGGCGACGCCGGCAGCTTCAATGTGCCCGGCCCGCAGCTCGCCTCGTGGATCAAGCCGAACGTCAACATGGGCAAGGGTGTCATCACCCTCAACTACGACAAGCAGGCCATCCAAAGCTACGCCAACTCCGAGGTGCCCAAGCAGCTCAACCAGGACATGGTCTCGCAGGTCGACGTGGTCGACGACACCGGCAAGGTGCTCGCCACGATGACCAAGGGCGTCAACGGCGTGAAGGTCAAGGACGCCGACTCCGTGGCCAACCAGGTCTACAAGGCGCTGAGCGACGCGCAGCCGGCCACCATCCAGTCGCCGGCCGACATCGCCAAGTTCGACGTGCAGCAGAAGAAGTCGGAATACCGTGTGGTGGTCGACAAGTCCTCCCAGACCGTCTCGGTCTACAAGGGCGACCAGGTCATCAGGACCTTCCCGGTGTGCACCGGCGCGAGCGGCGGTGATGAGACCGATAGCGGCAACTTCTTCATTTATCTCAAGTATCGCGTGCAGGATATGCGCGGCCTCAACAACGACGGCTCGCACTATCTCTCGCCCGGTGTGAAGTGGGTCAGCTACTTCAACGGCGGCGAGGGCTTCCACACCGCCAGCTGGAACTACGGCGGCATCGCCCGCGGCGACCCCTCCAACGTGGGCTCGCACGGCTGCGTCAACATGTACGAGGCCGACGCCGAGTGGATCTACGACAACTGCCCCGAAGGCACCTTCGTGCAGGTGGTCGGCAACCAGCCGAGCGGTCCGGTTCGCTAGATCCGGGGTTCTGCCCATCTTCCTTTAACCAAGGCCAGCATGGTGATTCGGTTTCGCTTCGGCGTCGCCGTGTTCGCCGCTGGCCTTTTCATTTCGTATGACGGCCGTTATGGGTTATTCTGAGGCAATGAGCGAAAACGAAGCAAACAACACGAAATCCCCCTCCAAGGTGAGCCTCGACGTGCCCGACCAGCTGCGCTACGCCGCCGACCACGTGTGGGTCGACGAAAGCGACGGCGAGCTGGCCGTGATCGGCATCACCGAATACGCCGAGACCCAGATGGGCGACATCGTCTACGTCGACCTGCCCGAGCCTGGCACCGAGGTGCGCGCCGGCGACGAGATTGTGGAGATGGAGAGCGCCAAATCGGTCGAATCGCTGATTTCCCCGGTGGAGGGCACCGTGCGCTACGTCAACAACGCGGTGGCCGACGACCCGTCCGTCATCAACAACGACCCCTATGGCGAAGGCTGGATCCTGAAGATCGAGTTGGACGATGACGAGCCCGATCTCTTGGACGCCGACCAATACGCGGCGCTGCTGCCCCAAGACAAGTAGAGCGAGTAGCGGACCCGCGGGCCAGATTGGCACGGGCGCGTATAGTCTGTTGCTTATGACAGACGAGATGCGCAAAGGCGAGGTCAAGGCCGCTCCCGGCCGGAACAATGACGGCGATACCGATGCCACCGAGGCCGCTGGTGCCGTTGATATTGCTGGTACCGCTGACATCACCGGCACCCGCGAGGCGGCGGCCGCCAAGGTGCCCCGCGCCCTCAGGATTCCCAGCGTGCGCACGGTTCACGGCGACACCTTCGTCGACCCCTACGAGTGGATGCGCGACAAGCAATCCCCGCGGCTGCGCACCTATGTCAAGGAACAGAACGAGTATTTTCGCGCGCGGACGGCCGGTCTCAAAACGCTCAAGGAGACCTTGTTCCAGGAGCTCAAGTCGCGCGTCAACGAGACGGACATGTCGGTGCCGACCCGCATGGACGGCTTCTGGTATTTCACCCGCATCCAGCAGGGCGGGCAATATGCCGTGCAATGCAGGCTGCCGATCAGCGGGCCCGATGACTGGAACCCGCCGAAAGTCGCGGCCACGGACGCGCCCGGCTCCATGCCCGGCGAGGAAGTCGTCTTCGACCCCAACATCGAGTCGAAGGGCCACGAGTTCTTCCGCCTGGGCGGGCTCGACCTGAGCAAGGACGGGCGCTGGCTGCTCTACGGCGTCGACGTCACCGGCGACGAGCGCTACGATTTCCATATTCGCGACCTGCGTGACGGCACCGAGCTGCCTGAGGTCTTGAAAGGTATCGCCGGAGCCTGCTTCACTCCCGACGGACGTTGGATTTTCTATACGTTGCTCGATGAGGCGTGGCGGCCGAATGCGGTGATGCGCCATCGCGTCGGCGCGCCGGTGGGGGAGGACGTCGAGGTCTTCCTCGAGCCGGACGAGCGCTTCTGGGTGGGCGTCGGCATGAGCTTCGACGAGCGCCATATCGTCATCGGCAGCTCGTCCAAGACCACCAGCGAGGTGCTGATGCTGCCGGTGGAGACGCCCGACGGCGAGTTCCGGGCGTTCATTCCGCGGCAAGAAGGCATCGAATACGACGTGAGTTTCGCGCGCTTCGAGGGCGCGGGGCCCGATGGCGTCGATATTCCTCTGGCGCTGGTCTATCACAACGCCAACAATCCGAATTTCGAGATCGACGTGGTGAATCTTGACGCTCACGAGCCGCCCTATCGTCTCGGCGAGGGCACCGTGGTGGCCGTCGGCTCGCCGTATGGCTGTGAGCGTGGCGACGAGGCCGAGGCCGGGGCTGGCGCGAAACGCGTGGACACGCCTTGGATGTGCGACGGGAATCCCGCCGTTCTGCAGGGCGCTCGCGGGCTGGGCATCGAGGGCATCGCGATGCATAAGAATTTTGTGGTGTTGAGCTATCGAGCCGGCGGACTGCCGCATGTCGCGGTGATGACCAAGGAACAGGCCGCGAAGGACTTCTTGGCCGGGCGGCCTTGGTCGTTCCGTGAGTTGGTGCCGGGAGTCGGGATGGTTGACGCCGTGGCGGGTGGTGTGCATAATGCGCATGGCTCATCTGATGGCAATGGCGCCCATCTCTACTCCATCAGCGTCGGCGGCAACCCCTCGTACGAGGCGCCGCGTATGCGCTATACGTTCTCGAGCTACACCACTCCGGGCCAGCTGCACGAGCTCGACCCCGGCACTGGCCACGACACCCTGCTCAAGGAAGTCAAGGTGCTCGGCGACTTCGATTCCGCCGATTACCGCGAACGCCGCGTCTGGGTCACCGTGCGCGACGGGGAGCGGGTGCCGGCCTCGCTGGTCTGGCGGGCGGACCGGTGCGAACGGATGCGCGAGTTCGGCAATGATTCCTGTGGTGATGAGGCGCCGTCATTGACGCTGGAAGGCCGTTGGCTCTCCGGCGATAAACAGGGTGATGAAGCGCAAGCAAGTGCAATTTTTTCTTCTGAACCTGTCACTGAACCTAGTGCCAAGATCACGCCTGCACCTATGTTCATCACCGGCTACGGAGCCTACGAGGTCAGCTCCGATCCTGGCTTCTCGGTGGCCCGCCTGAGCATGCTCGACCGCGGCGTGCTCTACGTGGTCGCGCACGTGCGTGGCGGCGGCGAGATGGGCCGTGCCTGGTACGAGCAGGGCCGCAGGCTCAACAAGAAGCACACCTTCGAGGATTTCGTGGATGTCACCCGCGCCGTGGAGAACGCCGGCCTGGCCGACCCCAAGCGGGCGGTGGCCAACGGTGGCTCGGCGGGCGGCCTGCTGATGGGCGCCATCGCCAACATGGCCCCGGAGTGCTACGCCGGTGTGGAGGCCGATGTGCCCTTCGTCGACGCACTCACCTCGATCCTCGATCCCTCACTGCCGCTGACGGTCACGGAGTGGGACGAGTGGGGCGACCCGCTCCACGACAAGCGCGTCTATGACTATATGAAGTCCTACACGCCTTACGAAAACGCGCCATTTGGCCCGTGGCAGGGTAATGGTGACGAGAATGGTCACGACGACGAAATCTCGAGTGACGAAGCGAATAAAGCCAACGAATTCCCCAGGATTTTCGCCACTACGTCGATGAACGACACCCGAGTGCTTTACGTCGAGCCCCTGAAATGGATCGCACGCCTGCAATCGCAAGGTGTCGACGCGATGGCCCGCATCGAGGTGGAGGCCGGCCACGGCGGCGCTTCGGGCCGCTATCACCAGTGGCGCGAAGTGAGCGAGGAGAACGCCTGGTGTCTGAGCGTCATGGGCATCACCGAATGATCCGGTCGGTCGTCGCTGGCGATGTTGACATGTATCCGGGGCGTCGTCGTTTGCGCCTTTCCTATTGGTTCACGTGCGTTTGACGGCGTAAACCATCAGGGCCACGGTCACCAATCCCGTCCAGAACGTCCCTTGGACGATGCCGCCGCCGATGTTCGATGCCGGGAACATGCCCAAAACGACGAAGACCACGACCATCGGGGTGATCAGAAAGAGGCCGAGCAGGCCAATCGCGACGGGAAGGTTTTTGAGTGATTTGATGCTGCCGAAGAATGAGCCGCGTCGCCGCTGGCCCTGGTCGCTGAAGATCTGCGGATCGCCTTGCTCGTCGACCATTTCAGGGTCAGGGTCAGGGTCAGGGTCCGGGGCCGGGTCAGGGGTTGAGTTCGGGGCTGAATCCTCCTCTCCGGTGGCTTTGCTCATGTTGATATCCAGCTGGTCCTTGGCCGATGGAAAGGCCAGACTGAGAATCTTTGGCGTGAGGATGAACATGACGATCCAGAAGACGACGGTCGCCCAGAACGCGACGGCCTGCGTGTGGCCGCTGGGGAGAAAGCCGTTGATGTCCAGATTCGAGCCGGGAATGATGCCGTCCGTGCCTCTTGCCAGATACAAGGTTCCTCCCTCTTCGCGTTTTGTTATGGAAAGTATAGGTCCGCGATGTCAGGACGGCGGACACTGATATAAAAACCTGGTATGTCTGAGTCATGGCCGTTGTCTCAGGATGTCCATTTTTCGGACCATATAGTGGACACCTGTCGCAAGGCGCGTAGTGTCCAAGGCATGAGCACAAAAAAGAGTTATAAGATCGCCGTCATCCCCGGTGACGGCATTGGCAAGGAAATCATTCCACCGGCCCAAGCGGTCATGGAGAAGGCCACCGAAGGCGTGGCCGACTTCGAGTACGAGGATTTCGACCTCGGCGCGGAACGCTATCTGCGCGACGGCGCGATCCTGCCCGACGAGGAGCTGGAACGCATCAAGAAGACCGACGCCATCCTGCTCGGCGCCATCGGCGACCCGCGTATCCACGCGGGCGTGCTGGAGCGCGGCCTGCTGCTCAAGCTGCGTTTCTCACTTGATCAGTACGTGAACCTTCGTCCCTCCAAGCTTTACAAGGGCGTTGAGTCCCCGCTCAAGAACCCGGGCAATATCGATTTCGTTGTGGTTCGTGAAGGCACCGAGGGCATGTATTGCGGCGTCGGCGGCGCGATCCGCAAGGGAACCCCGCAGGAGGTGGCCACCGAGGTCTCCACCAACACGGCCTATGGCGTCGAGCGCGTGGTGCGTTACGCCTACGACCTGGCGATGAAGCGCAGGAAGCGCATCACGCTGGTTCACAAGAAAAACGTGTTGGTCAACGCCGGCGACATGTGGCAGCGCATCGTCGACAAGGTGGGCGAGGAATATCCCGAGGTCAGCCACGACTACCTGCATATCGACGCGACCACCATCTTCATGGTCACCGACCCGAGCCGTTTTGACGTGATCCTGACCGACAACCTCTTCGGCGACATCATCACCGACGAGGCCGGCAGCGTGGTCGGCGGCGTCGGTTACTCCGCTTCAGGCTGCATCAACGCCAGCAACGAGTACCCCTCGATGTTCGAACCTATCCACGGTTCCGCACCAGATATCGCCGGCAAGGGCATCGCCAACCCGACCGCCACCATCCTCTCCACCGCGATGCTGCTGCGTCACTTGGGCATGGATGAGCCGGCCGAACGCATCGAGAAGGTCGTCGAGGCTGATATCGCCGAAAACGCGAAGAAGCAGCGCACCACCGCCGAGGTTGGCCGTGACATCCTCGCTCGGCTCTAGTGGCTTGAGACGATAGGAGGAAGTGCCCGGCGCGAATCAACCTCGCACCGGGCCGGCCCTAACTATCGCCTGCGGCACCTCCAGATGACGATCAGCCCGTAACCGATGACGATCGCGAGCAGCACGTCAACCGTCGCGTTATCCGCGTTGGCCGCCAGAACGACGACCAGCGCCACGATGGCCTGGATAGCCTCGGGGTAGTCAGAACCCTTCCTGTTCTTAGGCATTTCGATACCTAACCTTTTGTGTGGCCGCGCCACGATGGACGCGGCGAGGTCATGCGACCGAAGAGCCGCACGGAAGCGTCCCGCGCAAACAGGACGCGACAGGCTCATCCTATCGTGAAAGAGGAATATACCCTTGAGAGGTGTTATACTTATGTTGTCGGTTGTGGCATCGCAAACCTTCCGGATATTTAGGCGGCAATAGAGCTTTTACCAGAAGGGGTCGCAACCGATATTAGGCATGAACCTAACCTTTTGTAAGGCCGTGGCCCCGATGCCTGGAAACAGGTATCGGGGCCGAGGTGTATCGGGTTCAGGTCGTCAGCGTGGTCGCCGCTCCTCAACACCCCTCTGTAATCCGTGTAACCCGTGGTCGCGATTGGTCGGCAAGAACCGTCATTCCGGGCTTTGGGCTAAACTCGATGATTATGGACAATCTGCAACAAAATCAAGGCACGCAGCCTACCGGTCAACAGAGCCCGGTGGCGTTGCCCAGCCAGCCCAACACCTCCAATTCGTATGCCGGCAATCAAGGCCAGCGGCAGGCCAATTATGGCCAGCAGCCAAACTACAGCCAGCCGCAGTCCCAGCCGAATTACACCCAGCCACAGCAGCCTCGGCCCAATTACAGCCAGCCTCAGCCGAACTACGGCCAGGCCAAGCCCAATTACGGCCAGCCTGGGCAGGGTCAGTATGCGGCGGGCAACGCGCAGTACGCCCAGCAGCCCCAACAGCCGGTGTATGTGAACCACAAAAGCAAGATCCTCGCGGGCATCCTGGGGATTCTTTTCGGTTCCCTCGGCATCCACAACTTCTACTTGGGCTTCTACGGCAAGGCCGCGGGCCAATTGGCGTTGACGGTGTTGCTCGGATGGGTGTTCGGCCTTGGCGCGCTCGCCGCCGAGATCTGGGGTTTGGTCGAAGGCATCCTCATCCTGAGCTCGCATTATGGCTCGAAATGGCACCGTGACGCCAAAGGCGTTGAACTGGCCGATTGACGCCAGTCGATGCGCGGTGAATACAAGACTCCGGGTGGCAAGCTGGTGGCCGTCAACATCGAGGTCGACGGCTCCGGCCTGCCGGTCTCATGCGTGATCGATGGCGATTTCTTCATCGACACGGATGATGATGATGATGACGCCCAGGCGCTCCTCGCCCAACTGGGGAAGGCCTTGGTCGGGGGTTCCTCGCTTGAGGATGTTTTCGCCGCTCATCCCTCCACCACGTTGGTGGGCGCGGGCGCGCACGCCTTGCGCGAGGCGTATCGTAGGGCGTTCGCGAAAACGAACGTCGATTTGGATGGATCGAATGGCGAGGTGGCCGTCGGTCCGTCCTACGACACATCCATCAGCGCGCTCGACAATATACCCGGTAAGACGTCCGGCAAAGCACCAGACAAAACCGTAAAAAATGTCGCGCACGCTCCTTTGGACGCAAATCTGGATTCATTTTCCGCAAACTTTCAGACAGTCAAACCCGCCGGTGTCGAGTTTTTGACGGGCGCGGGCGACGCGGATATCGAGAAGCATAAAATTTTACGTCAATGGCACCTGCGCTGGAATTCCCTGCGCCCCAAGGTCGTCGTCGACAGTCCCCGGTCACCCGCCGAGCAGATGGAGGTCGACGCGAGATGGGCCCGCGAGGTCGCCGAGGGGGAGCGCCCCGCCACGCTGCGCTTCTGGAACTGGTCGGGCCCCGCGGTGGTGGTTGGCCGCTTCCAATCCATCGACGACGAGGTGGACCTCGAAACGGCGCGACGCGAGGGATTCGAGGTGGTTCGGCGGCCCACAGGAGGCGGCGCGATGTTCGTGGAGCCGGCGGGCGTCATCACCTTCTCGCTCTACGTTCCCAGCGCGTTCGTGGAGGGCATGAGCGTGCCGCAATCCTACGAGTTCCTTGACCTGTGGCTCGTCGAGGCGCTGCGGGAGCTTGGCCTTGACGTCGGCTTCTCGGGGATGAACGACATCGCCTCGTCGCGTGGCAAGATCGGCGGCACGGCCCAACGGCGATACCCCTCGCGCGACGGCTCGGGCGGCTCGATCCTGCACCACGTCACCCTTGACTACAGCATCGATGCAGGTAAGATGAGCAGGTTGCTCAAAACGTCGCCTGAGAAGCGGCGCGACAAGGCCGTAAAATCGGCCGTAAAATCCGTCGACCCGCTCAAACGGCAAACCGGCATGACCCGCGGCCAACTCGTCGCCCACCTAGTTTCGCGCGCGTCAAGACGGTACAATATTAATTAGTTCTGATTTGATAAAAGGTACAAAGGTACGACACATACTTTTTAACCGAACGGCATCTGGAGGTGTGACGATCGTGGCGAAACCGAACGAGATTTCGGAGGAAAAGAACGAGCTGTTGCAGACGGCTCTCTTCAAACATGTCTCTCCTGCCGACGCGGAAGAGCTCTTGCCCCATATGAAGCACGCGCAATTCGACAAGAACGACTACATATTCCGTGAGGGATCCACGGACCAGCGCATGTATATCCTCGAGCGAGGCAGGGTCAAGCTCATCCGCGAGGCGAGCGACAACCGCGTGCAGCTGCTGAGCATCCACACGCGCGGCGAGTTCCTGGGCGAGATTCCGGTCTTCGACCCCACGGGCGGGCCGCGAACCGCGTCGGCCGTGGCCATGCGCAACGGCACCCAGGTCGGCTGGATCGAGCACGATACGCTGTTCGCCTGGCTCAACAAGCATCCGCGCGTGGCCGTGGACATGCTGCAGGTGATGGCCAACCGCATGCGCGCCAACAACGAGCAGATCTCCGACCTCGTCTTCATGGACGTGCCCGCGCGCCTGGCCAAGACGCTGCTCGACCTCGCCACCCGCTTCGGCGAGCCGGTGGAGGCTGGTGTCAAGGTGCCGCACGACCTCACCCAGGAGGAGATGGCCCAGCTGGTCGGCTCCTCGCGCGAGACCGTGAACAAGGCGCTGATGGACTTCGCCAACCGTGGGTGGATCGCCCGCGACGGCCGCGCCATCATCATCTACCAGCCCGGTATGCTCATCAGGCGCTCGCGCCACTGAGCGGGTCGTCTCTGATCAACTCAGTTTTTCGCACTTTCCGCGCCGCGTGATGGCGTGTAAAACGCTGGATGCCAATCACCTGGTATCCAGCGTTTTTTCAGACTCACCGGGCGAGCCTATCCGCCGGTGGCGAAAGCGGCGCGAGGCCGCGCGTCAGTAGAGGCGGTCATTTAGAATAAGCCTCATGTCTGAATCGAACAATCTCACCGTGCGGCGGGTGCTTGCCCTGCTGCTGACCTACGTCACCCTGTGCTTCGCCGGTGGCGTCGTCGGTGGATTGTTCTTCGTGCCCGGCGTGATCGGCGCCAACAACGTGGCCCGCGCCATCGTCCCGTCGCTCAAGATCGAGGGCATCGACTTCGACGTGACCAGCCTGCCGCAGCGCTCCACGCTCTACGCCTCCGACGGCACCACCGTCATCGCCTCGTTCTACGCGCAGAACCGCACCGTCGTGCCGCTGCGCAAGATCTCCAAGCCCATGCAGCAGGCCGTGGTGGCCCGTGAGGACCGCCGCTTCTTCGAGCACGCGGGCGTGGACGTGCAGGGCGTGCTGAGGGCCTTCATCCAGACCTTCGTCAAACGAGGGGCCACCCAGGGCGGCTCGTCGCTCACGCAGCAATATGTGAAGAACGCGCTGATGGTGCAGGCGCGTGAGAACGACGACCCCATCGCCGAATACCATGCCTCTGAAGACACGATCGCGCGAAAGATACGCGAGATGCTCATCGCCGTGCAGATAGAGAAGCAGTATTCCAAGGCCGAGATCCTGCAGGGCTACCTGAACATCGCCCAGTTCGGCAACAACAATCTTTATGGCGTCGAGACGGCGGCCAACCGCTACTTCGGCATCCACGCGGCCGACCTCAACGTGGGCCAGGCGGCCACCATCGCCGCGATCACCAAGAACCCGGCGCAATACGACCCCTCGATTCCGGCCAACCAGCCCGAGGCTCAGAAGCAGCGCAACATCGTGCTCGACCTCATGCTCCAACAGGGTTACGTCTCGCAGGCCGACCACGACAAGTTCCGCGCCGAGCCCATCCAGAACACGCTCAACCTGCAGGACAGCACCACCAACATCGGCTGCCAGTCCGCCGGCGACGCGGGCTTCTTCTGCGACTACGTCACCAAGCAGATCCTCAACTCCCCGGAGTTCGGCAAGACCACCACGGAGCGCAACAAGCTCCTGACCGAGGGTGGCCTCAACATCTACACGACCATGGATGTGCACGCCAACGCCGACGCCATGGAGGCCGCGCGCGACACGATCCCCATCGATGACTCGAGCCACTTCGAGGTGACCATGGCCGCCATCCGGCCGGGCACCGGCGAGGTGCTGGGCTTCGGCATCAACCGCATCTACGACGCCACTGATGCGGCGAAGGGCAGCGAGGAACGCACCGCCGTCAACTACGCCGTCGACGAGAAGAACGGTGGTGGCACCGGCTGGGGCGTGGGCTCCACATGGAAGCCCATCAACCTGGTCGCCTGGATGCAGCAGGGCAAGTCCATCACCCAGCAGCTGCGCCTGAGCACCTATTACCCGGTCGGCTCGTTCGCCTGCGCCAACTATCCGGGCCAGTCCTTCGGCTGGAACGTGCACAACTCCGAGGGTGGCAGCGCCAGTGTGGAGTCGCCGCTGCAAGGCCTTATCCGCTCGCACAACACCACCCAGGCCGGCATGATCCAGCAGATCGGCCTGTGCTCGGTGGCTGACGCGGCCAAGTCGATGGGCTACCACAACGCCTCCACGGTCAACTCCGACATCACCTCGCCCGAATCGCTCGAGACCTTCAACGGCCCCATGGCCATCGGCTCGGTCAACGCCGATCCGCTCACCATGGCCAACGTCTACGCCACGCTGGGCGCCAACGGCGTGGAGTGCACGCCCATCGCCCTGAAGAAGGTCGTCTCCAAGTCGGGCAAGTCGCTCAAGGTTCCCAGCGCCAACTGCCACCAGGCCATCTCGCCCGAGATCGCGCAGACCGCCTCCTACGCCTTGAACCAAGGCGTGGTCCAGCCGGGAGGTGAGGCGTCGATGACCCAGCTGGACGGCGGGCGCAAGACCTTCGCCAAGACGGGCACCAACGAGGACACCTACATGACCACCGCCGGCTTCGTGCCCAACCAGGTGGCCACCTTCGTCACCGTCGGCAACGCCGAGCACCAGGAGAGCTTCAACGGCAAGGTCATCAACCACAAGTCCTACGGCACCTGGTACGGCATGTACATCGCCACCCCCGCGTGGAAAGAGTTCATGAACCGCTACCTCGCCGACGCGGGCATCCCGATCGACAACAACTACGGCAACCCCGACCCGAAGTACATGGGCGGCGCGTCGTCGAGCTCCGGAGGCACCGGCAACACGGGCGGCAACAATTACAACTACAACAACATGAACAACGGCAACCGCAACATGAACGTCGCCCCCAACAGCAACGTCACCGGCGGCATGACCGGAGGCGGCACCACGGGGCAGACCCCGCCCGGCACCACCCAATGATGGCGCTCGCGCGCCGCGTGGCAGCTCCGCTTCTGGCGGGTGGCCGCGCGGCGCGTTTTGCGTTTGCGTGGGTTGTGCAGGATGCTTGTGCTGCGTGGTGCGTGTGTTTAACCTGTTGTGTGGCACACGTGGTGCGTGGTAATGGTTTTCGATTCCTGGATGATTATCCGTCGGAATAGAACGTATTACGAATGTTAGAATATCGAAAGTCAACGTGACGTTTTGTGAGCCTACTTCTCGTCGATGTTCGCAAAACACGGCTTTTCGGCCCCGAAACGCTCAATCAAGTTTGTTTGCTGCGTGTATTTGTGCGATAATGTTCGCATGATTTCTTCACAGCGGCAGCATCTCATTCTCAGCAGGTTGCGCACCCGAGGAGCCGTGCGTATCACAGCGTTGTCAAAGGAGCTGGGCGTCTCGGCCATGACCGTGCGCCGCGACATCACCGATCTGGCCGACAAGGGCCTGCTCAAGCGCGTCCATGGCGGGGCGGTGACCACGAGCACGCTGCTGAGCGAGCCGCTCTTCTCGGTGAAATCCCAGATGGACATCGGCCTGAAGGACTCGATCGCCCGCGAGGCGGTGAAATACGTGGCCCCCGGCGACGTGATCGCCATCGGCGGCGGCACCACCTCCTACATCTTCGCCCAGCACCTGCTCGAATCGCAGCGTGCCAGCGGCATCACCATCCTCACCAACTCCATCCCCGTCGCTGAACTCGTGCAGGCCCTGGAGTCAAAGGACGTCGAGGTGATCGTCACCGGCGGTGTGATCACCCGCTCCAACTCGTTGGTCGGCCCCATCGCCGACAAGGTGATCGAATCCCTGCGCGTCAACACCGTCTTCCTCGGCACCCACTCCGTCTCCGTGCCGCGCGGCTTCCTCATGCCCAACTCGCTCGAGGCCGCCACCGACATGTCGATGATGGACATCGCCGACAAGACCGTGATCCTGACCGACCACACCAAGTGGAGCTGCACCTCGCTTTCCCTCTTCGCCCGCTTCGACCAGGTCGATACCCTCATCACCGACGACGGGCTCGACGCCGCGTCGATGGCCGAGACCAAGAAACTGGTCAACAACCTCGTCATCACCCACCAGAACGTCGCGCCCAAGGACGCCACATCGAAGGATGCCGCGTCGAAGAAGAAGGCCGAACGATGAGCGGTTTCGCATATTACAAGCCGGGCGACTATGCCCGCGAGCATATTCGCGTCACGCCGACGACGCTCGCCGATGGCCGCGATTTCTTCTATATGGACGACGACCCCGAGTACGTCAGCGGCGCCAAAACGCGCGAGCTGCATGACCCGCGCCCCCTGGCCGACCGCTTCGCGCCGCACCTCGACGCCGAGGGCCACGAGGTGCCCTACGCCGAGCCGATCATGCGCCGCGACCCGTTGACTGGCGAATGGATCCCCATGGCCAGCGCCCGCATGAACCGGCCCATCACCGCCGGTGCCGGAGCCACCGCCAAGGGCAACCCGCTGGCCGCCCGCAAGCCCGGCGATCCCTACCAGGACGGCGAGGTGCCCGACAGCGATTACGACGTCGTCATCTTCGAGAACCGTTTCCCCTCCATGGTGCGCGTGCCCGGCGTGCCCGACACGACCACCTACGTCGACGGCGACAAGCTCTGGGAGCAGCGGCCCGCCTCCGGGCGGTGCGAGGTGATTTGCTTCGACCCCGACGAGAAGGGGCTGCCGGCCGACCTGCCCGTCTCCCGCCTGCGCACGGTGGTGGAGGCCTGGGCCTTCCGCACCTCCGAGATCTCGCATATGGAGGGCATCGAGCAGATCTTCCCCTTCGAGAACCACGGCGCAGAGATCGGCGTCTCGCTGGCCCATCCGCACGGCCAGGTCTATTGCTACCCGTTCATCGCCCCCAAGCTGGAGGCGGAGTTGAAGCACACCGAGGCTTACCACGAGCGCACCGGTGGCAACCTGCTGCGCGACATCATGCGTGGCGAGGTCGAGGCCGGCACACGCCTGGTGATGCGCAACGCGAGCTGGGTGGCCTATGTGCCCTCAGCCGCGCGCTGGCCCTTGGAGGTGCATGTGGCGCCGGTGCGCGACGTGCTCACCATCGACGAGCTCAACGACCAGGAACGCTGGGATTTGGCGCAGATGTACTCCACGCTCCTGAAACGCGGCAACGCCTTCTTCGATAAGGGCGACGGCAAGGGCATGGACCTGCCCTATATCGCCGCTTGGCACCAGGCCCCGATCCACGACCCGAGGCGGGCCAACTACCGGCTCAACCTCCAGTTCTTCTCGTTCCGCCGGGCCGCCAACAAGATCAAATATCTCGCCGGCTCGGAATCGGGCATGGGCGCGTGGGTCTCCGACACCACGCCGGAGCTCATTGCCAAGCGCTTCCACGAGCTCGGCGCGGTGGATATCGGCTGAAGGCTGGTCGATTCGTCCACTCGTCGATTCGTCAATATTCATTTCAAGGAGGAAATCGAATGGCCAACACAAGCACGCAAGGCCAACCCGTGCAATACCTGCCGACGCTGGAGCACGATGAGGGCGTCGCGGCGGCGACCAAGCTGTTCGCCGTGACGTTTGGCACTGAGCCCTCCGGCGTCTGGTCGGCTCCCGGGCGCGTGAACCTCATCGGCGAGCACACCGACTACAACGCCGGCCTGTGCCTGCCCATCGCCTTGCCGCACCGCACATTCATCGCCGTGCGCCCGCGAGAAGACACGACGGTTCGTCTCGTTTCCGATTTGGGTGACGGATCCGTGGCGCAAGTTGAGCTTGGTGGTCTCAAAGTGTTGGGTGTCAAGGGCTGGGCCGCCTACCCGGCCGGCGTGGCGTGGGCGTTGCGCGAGAGCGGGCACGGCGAGGTGCGTGGCTTCGACGCCGCGTTCGTCTCCTGTGTGCCTGTTGGCGGCGGACTGAGCTCATCGGCGGCGATGACCTGCTCCACCGCGCTTGCGCTCGATGACCTCTACCAGCTTGGTTTCGGCGGCGATGACGAAGGCCGCGTCACCCTGATCAAGGCGGCGATGATGGCCGAGAACGACATGGCTGGCGCCTCCACCGGTGGCCTCGACCAGAACGCCTCGATGCGCTGCACCCCCAACCACGCGCTGCTGCTGGACTGCCGCCCCGAACTTGACGCGCTGCACAGCGTCTCGCAACAGTCCTTCGACCTCGATGCGCTCGGCTTGGAGCTGCTCGTGCTCGACACGCAGGCCAAGCACCAGCTCAACGACGGCCAATACGCCAACCGTCGCTCCACCTGCGAGCAGGCCGCCAAGACGCTCGGCGTCGCCAACCTGCGTGTGGTGGCCGATGAGGTGGCCGCCTCCTCCGACCAAGCGCAGGCTCTCATGGATGTGCTCGGCCAGCTGTCCGATGAGACGATGCGCAGGCGCGTGCGCCACGTCGTCACCGAGATTGGGCGAGTCCGCTCGTTCGTCACCGCCTTCGCCGCGGGAGATGTGGCCGAAGCCGGCCGTCTCTTCAACGCCTCGCACGATTCGCTGGCCCATGATTATGAGGTCACCGTCCCCGAGCTCGACGTCGCCGTGGATGTGGCCCGTCGCTCCGGGGCCTACGGTGCCCGCATGACCGGAGGCGGCTTCGGTGGCTCCATCATCGCCTTGGTCGACAAGGGCCAGGGGCGCCATGTGGCGCAGCATATCGCCGACGAATTCGCTCTCCGTGGATTCCATGCCCCGCGTGCCCTGGCCGCGGTCGCCTCCGATTCCGCTCGTCGTGAGGCTTGAGGTTTGAAGCCTGAGACTTCAGCTGAGAGATATGAGTTGTGAATTGTGCGATGAGACGTGAGGTTTTCATGAAGAAGCGTAATGCGACGAAACGCGCCGATTTGTAGAAGTCGTGACACTCGTAAAAGGGTTGTGAAGCTGTGTGGAGATGGCGTCACAACCCTTTTGCATATCTGCCGGACGCCGGTAACCTTCCACTGTTAACGGCCTGAATGGGAGATGTATGCGCGTGGTGAAGGATACCAACGAGAATGATGTGGTGATCGCGGCGGCCCGCCGCACCCCGACCGGCAAGTTCCAAGGGAAGCTGAGCGTCCTCGACGCCGTCGAATTGGCGACGGGCCTGACGAAACGTATGCTCGACGAGGCGAATGTCGCGCCCGAGGCGGTCGACCAGGTGGTGCTCGGCAACGTGCTGGCCACCGGCCTCAAGCAGAACGTGGCGCGTCAGGTGCAGCTCAAGACGGGCATGCCGCAACACGGCACCGCGATGGTCGTCAACCAGGTCTGCGGCTCCGGGCTCAAGGCCGTGCGTCTGGCGCAGAGCGCCATCATGATGGGCGATGCCAACGTCGTGGTGGCCGGGGGAGTGGAGAGCATGTCGCGCGCCCCCGCCTACGCGCCGCGCGTGGGCAAGAACGAGTTCGACACCGACCATTGGCGTGACACGTTGCACCACGACGCGCTCAACGACGCGTTCGGCGGCTACGCGATGGGGGTCACCGCCGAGAACCTCAACGCCCGTTTCGGTGTCACCCGCCAGCGGCTCGACGAATACGCCTGCCAGTCCCAGCGCAAGGCCGACGAGGCTTGGCGCAACGGATACTTCTCTGATGAAGTTATCGCGGTCAACGACCTCCAATCCGACGAGACGATGCGGCCCGGTACCACCATGGAGGCGCTCGCCGGCCTGCGTCCCGCCTACGAATCCGACGGCCTGGTGACCGCCGGCAACTCCTCGCCCTTGAGCGACGGGGCGGCCGTGATGGCCGTCACCACCATGCGCCGCGCGCGCGACCTCGGGCTTGAGCCGTTGGTAGCGATTCGTGGCTACGCCGAGGTGGGGTATCGCCCCGACCAGATGGGTTACGCCACGATTCCGGCCATCCGCAAGGTGTTGGAGCGACAAGGCCAGAGCGTGGGCGACATCGACCTGTTCGAGGTCAACGAGGCCTTCGCCACCCAGGCGTTGCTCACCCGCGAGCAGCTGGGCATCGACGAGAATCGATACAATATTTCTGGTGGGGCCTTGGCCTTGGGGCACGCGCTTGGAGCCTCGGGGGCCAGGATTCTGACGACGCTGATCCATAATCTCCGTCGCACGGGCGCGGCGCTGGGCGTGGCCTCGCTGTGCGTCGGCGGCGGGCAGGGAATCGCGATGGAGGTCGAGAACATACGATGACGAAATTCTATGAGTTGACCACCGCGCAACGGCTCTCGCAGCTGCGTTCGCAAGGTGTGCTGGACGAAGGCGACATGGCCGTCCTGGCCGATTGCGCCGCCCTGCCTGGCGACATCGCCTCCAACATGGTCGAGAACCATATCGGCGCGTTCCCTGTGCCGCTGGGGCTGGCCGAGCATTTCCTCATCGACGGCGAGCGCTACCTGGTGCCGATGGCCGTGGAAGAGCCCTCGGTGATCGCCGCCGCCGGCAACGCGGCCCAACGTGTCGCCGCCAGTGGTGGGTTCCACACTTCCGTTGAACGCCGGGGAATCGTGGCGCAGGTCGTCTTCGCGAATGTCCCAGAAAGCCTTGATCTGCAAGGGTTTGTGGACGAGCATGACGTCCGGTTGCGCCAGGTCGCCCACGACGCGCATCCCTCGCTCGAGACCCACGGCGGCGGTCTGCGTTCCATCAGCACGCATAGGGGCGATGGTTTCGCCGAAATCGACCTTCTGATCGACCCGGGCGACGCGATGGGTGCCAATGTGGTCAACACCATCGCCGAGGCGGTCGCCGGTTATTGCAAGCGGGAACTGCCCGAGCTCGACCTGTTGATGGCTATCCTGTCGAACAAGGCCGACGTTCAGCGCGCTCGCAGCGAGGCCCGTATCGATGTCGACAATCTCGCGACCGGCAATATGGATGGTCGCCTCGTGGCCGAGCGCGTCGTGGAGGCGGCCCGGTTCGCCGAGGTCTCGCCGCTGCGCGCCGCCACGCACAACAAGGGCATCATGAACGGCATCAACGCCGTGGTCTTGGCCACGGGCAACGACACCCGCAACGTCAACGCCGCTGCCTACGCCGACCTCGACGAAAGCCGCAGAACGTGGACCCGCTGGAGTCTCGACGAGGCCGCGGGCCAGCTTGTCGGCTCGATTGATATTCCGCTGCCCTTGGGCTCCGTCGGCGGGGCGATGTCGGTGCTGCCGGCCGCCAAGGTCGTGCTCAAGATCCTGCGTCATCCCAGCGCGGAGCGCCTTATGGCGATTGTCGCCAGCGTCGGCCTGGCCTCCAACCTTTCGGCGATGCGCGCGCTGGTCACCAAGGGCATCCAGGCCGGCCATATGAACCTGCAATTCAAAAGCCTCGCGATCTCGGCCGGGGCCAGGCCCGATGAACTCGATGCCGTCGTCGCCGCCCTGCGCGCCGACCCTGCGCATGCCAGCCTTCGTGCGGCCAAGGACGTCTTGTCTGATATACGGCCGGACTGAGCGATTCGACTGAACGGGGAATGGCGAGGCGGCCAGAAGAATCGACCGGAGGGGCCGCCGAACTGTTCGCCCAACGAAGAATGTCAATCGTCTCGTCCGTATCGCCGAGTGTCTCACTCCATGTTTTGGTCGGTAATACGAATGTCATTTGGTCGCTGCACATCGTGAGGTTTGGTCGCTGACGGCGTGTCGACTGATTCCGCAAAGCGTGTCGCCTCGGGGGAGCGGGGAAGCCCGGCTTGTCTCGAAAAGCCGTTTTGTAATACAAATTTGGTCGGAGACGAATAACCCAAAAGGTCGGCGATGGTACGGTCCGGCAGACGAAGGCAACGTCCAAATCCATAATTATTCGTTCGTAGGTCTATGTCACAATAAGAAGCGATGAACAACACCAAGTTTCATTTTGCAACGCGCCTGACGGCACTCGTGTCCGTTCTGGCAATGAGCGTCGGGCTCGCCGCCTGTGGCGACAACGTGGGCCCGGTCGATTCGTCCAACGCGCCGAGCTCGCACGGCTCGAAGATCTCCGGCGAATTCCACGGGGCCGGTGCCTCCTCCCAACAGAGCGCCGTCGAGGCGTGGATCGCCACCTACCAAAGCAGGAACCGCAACGTCAAGATCGCCTACAACCCCTCGGGCTCGGGCGCGGGCGTGAGCACCTTCCTCACCGGCGCCATCGCGTGGGCCGGCACCGACGCCCCGCTCGACGACCAGCAGGTCGCGCAATCGCAGTCCATCTGCGCCTCCGGCACCGCCTTCGACGTGCCGGTCTACATCTCGCCGATCGCCGTGATGTTCAATCTCAAGGGCATCTCGGGCACCGACAAGCACCTCAACATGGACGCCGCGACGATAGCCAAGATATTCGACGGCAAGATCACCAACTGGAACGACGAGGAGATCAAGGAGCAGAACCCCAAGGTCAACCTGCCCAACGAGGCGATCACCATCGTGCACCGTTCCGACAAATCCGGCACCACCAAGAACTTCACCGATTACCTCAAATCCACGGCCCCCGACGACTGGCAGCACGATCCGCAGGAGAACTGGCCCAACGACGTGGGGCAGGCGGCCAAGGGTACCGACGGCGTGATCAGCAGCATCGCCCAGGCCAACGGCACCATCGGGTACGCCGACGCCGCGAAGGCCGGCAACCTCGGCACCGTGAGCGTCAAGGTCGGCTCCGACTATGTGGCCTACACCCCCGAGGCGGCCTCGGCCGTGGTCAACTCATCGCCCGTGCGCCAGATGCCCAAGGGCAGCAAGCGGGTGGTCGTCGACGTGGACTACCAGACGCAGGCCAAGGGCGCCTACCCGCTCGTCTCCGTCTCCTACGCCGTGGCCTGCCCGGCCTACAAGGACGCCCCAACCGGTCGGTTCGTCAACTCGTGGCTGAGCTATCTGGTCAGCTCCAATGGCCAGAAGACCGCGGCCGACAACACCGGCTCCGCCTCCATGGGCGGCGAGCTGGCGCAGAAAGCCGCGAAATCCATCGCGACCATACAAGCGAAGGACTGAAAGCGATGACCACGAATCCTCCCGACCGACAACAGCGGCAACAGGCAGAAGACGTGGCCCTCGCCGCTCCCCGGCACGCCTACCGGGCCGACGCCATTTTCCACGGCGTCGCCCTGGCCTGCGGCATCTCCATCCTCGTGGTGCTCGGGGCCGTGGTGCTCTTCCTTGTGGCGCGCGCCTGGCCTATTTTCGCGCTGCCCGGCTCCCAATCCAAGGCCGTCTTCGAATCGCTGAGCGGTGGCAAGGCGCACGGCTTCTGGCAATACGTGGGGCCTTTGGTCTTCGGCACTGTGGTGATCGCGGCGTTGGCGCTGCTGATCGCCTTTTTTGTCGCCGTCGGCGTCGCCCTGTTCATCACCTTCTACGCGCCCCGCAGGCTGGCCACGCCGCTCAACTACGCCGTCGACCTGCTCGCCGCCATCCCCTCGGTGATCTACGGCCTGTGGGGCGGGCTGGTGCTCGTGCCGGCCATGCATCCTTTCTGGGACGCCGTCTCGCGCTATCTCGGTTGGATACCGCTGTTCGCGGGCCCGGCAGCCAACCCGCCGCGCACCGTCGCCAGCGTGGCCGTGGTGCTGGCCGTCATGATCATGCCTATCATCACCTCGATGACCCGCGACCTCTTCGCCCAGGCCCCCCGGCTCAACGAGGAGGCGGCGCTCGCGCTCGGGGCCACCAAGTGGGAGATGATACGTCTGGCGGTGCTGCCCTTCGCCAAGTCCGGGATCGTCTCGGCCTCCATGCTCGCCCTGGGCCGAGCGCTGGGGGAGACCATGGCCGTGATGATGATCCTCTCGCCGGGCCTCACCTATTCCTGGCATATCCTGCAGGCCTCCAAAAGCCAGACCATCGCCGCCAACATCGCCGCGCAATACCCCGAGGCGAACTCGATGGGCGTCTCCGCGCTCATCGCCACCGGGCTGGTGCTCTTCGTCATCACCTTCGTGGTCAATCTGGCGGCGAGAAGGATCACCGCGAAATGAGCAAGACGACTGGGACCAAGATGCACGAAACAGACGCGATGAACGAGACGAACGACGAGATTGCGCGCGACGTTTCCGATGCCTTCAGCGTTTCCTCCGCTTCTGATATTTCCCGTACTTCCAACAGTTCCGGCATTTCCGATACTTCCTCCACTTCCGTGACCGCCTCCGCCTCCACTTCCGTCTCCGAGCAGCCCGACCGCAAGCCGCACATCCCCGATTTCAGCAAGTTCCAGCCCTCGCCCGCCCTGATTCGCCGCCGCAAGCGTGTCAACGTGGCGATGACCGTGCTGATCGCCCTGGCCTTCGTGGTGGCGATGATCCCGCTCGCCTCGCTGCTTTGGACCACTCTCTCGCGCGGCGTCGGCCGGCTCAACCTCAACTTCCTGACCTACAACATGTCGGGCGTGATCGGCGGCAAACCCACGCCCTCCGGCGGCTACGGCGGCATCGAGCACGCCATCATCGGTACCCTCGAGGTGACGCTCGGCGCCATGCTCATCTCCGTGCCCGTGGGTCTTATGTGCGCGGTCTACCTGGTCGAATACGCGCGCGGCGGCTGGTTCCCCAAGGCCGTGGCGATGCTGGTCAACGTGATGAGCGGCGTGCCCTCAATCGTCGCCGGCCTCTTCGCCTTCTCCCTCTTCGCCATCATCGCCGGCCCGGGCGTCTCCAACGGCTTCGAGGGCTCGGTGGCCCTGTCGCTGCTGATGATCCCCACCGTTGTCAACTCCAGCGTCGAGATGCTCAAGGTCGTGCCCGGCGACCTGCGCGAGGCGGCCTACGCGCTCGGTGTCACCAAGCAGCGCACCATCGTCCGCGTCGTCCTGCGCACCGCGTTGCCCGGCATCGTCTCGGGCGTGATCCTCGCCATCGCCCGTGTGATCGGCGAGACCGCGCCGCTGCTGATGACCGCCGGGTTCATCGCCACCACCAACTGGAACCTCTTCAGCGGCCAGATGACCACGTTGCCCGTCTACGTCTACCAGGAGTTCAGCAAGATGTCGGTGACCTGCCTGCCGTCCGCCGGCTCGGGCTGCGTCGCCTCCATCCCCGCCGAGCGCTCGTGGGCCGCCGCGCTCGTGCTCATCGTGCTGGTGCTGCTGCTCAACCTGGCCGGCCGCCTCGTCCAGCGCCTTTTCAGCGTCAAGGAGCGGTGATGGTGTGCTCGCTTTCGTTTCGTCTCCGTGCCTTGTGGTCGCGTTTCGGCAGACGTTCGCCACGTAATAATTCCGTTTGTTGCAGTTATCCGATTAATGTATTAGATCCTTTATATTTCAACGTCTCATCACCAGAAAGCAGGTCATCATGGGCCAACGCATCGATGTCGAGCATCTGAACGTCTACTACGGCGATTTCCTGGCCGTCCAGGACGTCAACCTCAATATCCAGGCCAACAAGGTCACCGCCTTCATCGGCCCGTCCGGATGCGGCAAATCAACGGTCCTACGCACGCTCGACCGCATGCACGAGATTACGCCCGGCGCACGCGTCGAAGGCAAGGTGCTGCTCGACGGCAAGGACCTCTACGGCAAGGGCGTCGACCCGGTGGCCGTGCGCCGCGATGTCGGCATGGTCTTCCAGAAGGCCAATCCGTTCCCCACGATGTCCATCCGCGAGAACGTCTTGGCCGGCATCCGTCTCAACAACCGGCACATTTCCAAATCCGACGCCGACGAGCTGGTGGAATGGGCCCTGCGTGGCGCGAACCTGTGGAACGAGGTCAAGGACAGGCTCGATCGTCCGGGCATCGGGCTTTCCGGCGGCCAGCAGCAGCGCCTGTGCATCGCGCGCGCCGTCGCCGTGCATCCTAGCGTCCTGCTGATGGACGAGCCATGCTCCGCCCTCGACCCGATCTCCACGCTCGCCGTCGAGGATCTGATCAACGAGCTCAAACGCGACTACACCATCGTCATCGTCACCCACAACATGCAGCAGGCCGCCCGCGTGGCCGACTACACCGCCTTCTTCAACCTCAAGGCCGTCGGCAAGCCCGGCCACCTCGAGTATTTCGCCGACACGACGACGATGTTCAACAACCCCCAAAATGAGGAGGCCGAGCGCTACATCTCCGGCCGTTTCGGCTGACCCCGCCCTCCTTGTCCCCCCCCAACTCAGTGGGAAAAGCATCAAAATCGGCCTAAAAAGATGCTTTTCCCACTGGTGCTCGGTGAGATTGCGGGGAAAGCACCATTTGGGGGCTGATTTGGTGCTTTTGCCACTGGTTGGGGTTGGGCGTGTCGCGCGGTCGGGCGGCATCCGTATACTTTCATTTGTTAACCACAGACTGTTGGTTAGGGGCGCTTGCCCCTCGAAGTTTGGTTCGCCAAGCCAGCATAGGTTGAATATCATGAGCCGCGAAAGCGGTGGTTGGTGCTCTGCCTGTGCGCAGGGCATTTTTTGTAGCGATACAAGATGGTGCTTTGAGACGTTTGGCGCGTCGGATTTCCTGGCCAATGGTTGACTCAGGAAGGAACGCCATGAAAAGGCCCGAAAAGGAAGCGGTGATCGCCGAGCTCACGGATCAATTCCGTGATGCCGACGCGGTTTACCTTACCGAGTACCGCGGGCTTACCGTTCCGCAGATCTCCGATCTGCGCGAAAAGCTAGGCCGCGATACTTCCTACTCAGTGGCTAAGAACACGCTCGCTCGCATCGCCGCCAAAGAGGCTGGGTACGAGGGCTTCGATGAAGCGCTCTCCGGCCCCTCCGCAATCACCTTCGTGAAGGGTGATTACGTCGAGGCTGCGAAGGTCCTGCGTGACTTTGCCAAGAAAAACAAGGCCCTCGTCATCAAGGGTGGTTTCGCAGACGGAACCATGTACGACGCCGAAGGCTTCATGAAGCTCGCGAGCCTCGAGTCCCGCGAGACCCTGCTCGCAAAGATGGCAGGCGACCTCAAGGGCACTATGGCCAAGGCCGCTCGCACGTTCGCCGCTCTGCCCACCAAGGCCGTGCGCACGTTCGACGCTTTGCGCGAGAAGCAGGAAAAGGCCGCTTGATTTCCTCGCGGCTTCGGCCGTGTGGGTGTTGAGCAGTTGATAAATAAATAAGAAATTAGGATTTCGGTGACGGAAAACCAACAATCAAACCGCCACCATGATTGAAAGGAAGCCATTATGGCTAAGCTCTCAAGCGACGAGCTTCTCGATGCGTTCAAGGAAATGACCCTGGTTGAGCTCTCCGAGTTCGTCAAGAAGTTCGAGGACGAGTTCGACGTCGAGGCCGCCGCCCCGGTTGCCGCCGTCGCCGCCGCTCCGGCCGCTGGCGCTGGCGCTGGTGAGGACGAGAAGACCGAGTTCGACGTGGTCCTCTCCTCCTTCGGCGACAAGAAGATCCAGGTCATCAAGGTCGTCAAGACCCTGACCGGCCAGGGCCTCGCCGACGCCAAGAAGCTGGTTGACGGCGCTCCCGCCACCATCCTCGAGAAGGTCAAGAAGGACGACGCCGAGAAGGCTAAGTCCGAGCTCGAAGAGGCCGGCGCCACCGTCGAACTCAAGTAGTTCCTTTCGGCCGAGGGCCGTCGCCGACGCTTTTCGAACCGCCGGCCGCCGGTGAATTCCTCAGCCAACGAATGCAAACCCCCGTATGCGGATTACCGCAGCGGGGGTTTGTTCGTTTTAGCGGGTATTGTGGCAGTGGAAGCGCATCCAGGTTTCGGCCGCGGCATCGCCCAAGCGTATGGCCTTGGCGACGTCATGCGAAAAAGTTGTCAATGTAATGGTTTTGCGCAGCGATGGCTTGGAAATCATGGCAGAATGGCAATAGAGTGCGTTTAGGTTACAGGAGGCCTGTGAAAGTGGCAGATCAACGAACCGCTGAGCGGTGGGTCATCAAGGTCAACGGCGGCGTCCAGGTCGGCGTGGGGCCTGGCCAGGATGTCGAGATCGGTCGTCATCCGTTGAGGCCCTTGGCCGACGACGGGCACCGGCGTGTCGAGATCGCCGACTCCACCCGCTCCATGTCCAAGCGGCACGCGCTGTTCAGCGTCTCGGCGAGTGGCGAGGCCACCCTCGAGGACCGCAACTCCACCAACGGCACCTACGTGCTCGACGAGGACGGCAACCTCACCCGGCTCGCGCCCAAGAAGCCTTTCATATTGCAGACCTCGCCGATGAGGATGCAGTTCGGCGACGTGCCGGTCGATTTCGTCAAGGTCGAGGCCGATTCGGAGGAAGGACGGGACGAGGAGGGCAACCCCGTCACCGATCTCTTTGATTATGCGGCCTCGCGCGGCAATGGTGAGCCCGAGGCGGCGGAGATGTCGGTCGACGACATCCTCAACCTGCGCGCCGGAGAGCCGACGATGGCGTTCAAGGCCGCCGACGTGGCCGGTGCCGTGCGCGGCAATCAAAAGGCCGGCAAAGGCAAAGCGGCATCGACGGCACAGACGAACGCCGCTCAGACACGTGATGATAGGAAGGCTCCGAACGCCGCCGCTGACGCTACCGGCGCGGCGGATTCGTCCTTGCGGCCGGACAAGGCCGAGAGCCAGCAGGTGGTCGACAGCATCGCCCTCGACGTCAAACCCAAGGAGGCCAGCGCCGCGGTGAGGCCGCGCGATCTCTTCCAGGACGCGCTGGTGCAGGAAGCACAGACACAGCAAACCGTGCAGCCGGGTATGGCTGGTGGCGTTGCCAATGGCCAGGTGCCCGTCAATTCCGGTGATTCGGCGAATGTCTCAACGCCGCAGACGCCGCAGACGCCAGGCCAAGGTGCCGCCACGTCCGCCGGTTCGCAGGTCTCCTTGCCCCAACGGCATGAGGAGGCCGCGCGACCGCAACCGGCGCAGGGTGCCGTTCCGGCGCAACAGGGTGCCACCGCGTTCGCCCAACAAGCGCAACCGCAGCAAGCTCAGCAACCGCAACCTGTGCAGCAGGTTCAGCAGCCGCAGGAACCGCGGCAGAACGTCGGCCCGGTCAACGCGACCTACCAGCCGGTGGCCCGGGCCGCGGCCCAGCAGGACTCGCAACAGAGCATCTTCACTCCGATGTACGCCGAAGCGGCCGGAGCGCAAGCCGGCCAGGTCTCCGCCGAGCAAGGGGAGCGCAACCGGTTCATGCGCCCCGACCCGCAGGCGGCCGTCAGCGACGAGAGCGACGCCACCAACGTCTTCGAGCCCGCCTTCGAACCGGGTTCGGTTTTCGAGCGCGTCTCCAAGGGCGAGTTCAGCAAGCCGGCCCAGGTCGTCGAGGTCGAGGGCCTCAATTCCAACGACGCCAAGGTGACCACGGATTTCGCCGTCCAGTTCGAGATGGCGAAGCACCCCGAGCTGCTGCCGTTCCTGGCGATGAACCCCGGGTTGTACGACGACTTGTACGCCTGGCTGGGCTCGCTGGGCAATCAGGACATTGACGCCGCTCTATCTCATAATTCTGGTTACGCCGAGTATCAGCAAGCGCAAGGGACGGGAATGCAAGCATGAACGACAAGAAACAAAGCGCCAATGGCATCGACCAGATGACCGAATGGTATGAGGAATACCGCCGGGGCCTGAGCCCCTCGCCCCTGCAGGACGTCGGCCAGCTCACCGCCCAACTCGACCTGACCCACGCCCATCCCTCCGGCATCGCCCAGCTCTTCGCCAGCGGGCACACCACCCTCGCCTCGCTTTTCCGCGACACCGGAATGCTCCGCGCCGCCGGCCGCAGGCTCGAGCGCGTGCTCGACGACAAGGCCGCCAAGACCCGCATCTCCGGGGTGGCCGAGCTCTCGATGGTCGTCGGCGTGGCCACATGGAAGGGCAACAGCGTGCCTGTCCTGCTCTATCCGGTCGACGCGCAACGCAAGGCCGGCGGCCGTGAGACCGACGCCACCATCCGTTTCACCGGGCACGTGGGTCTGAATCCCGCCTTCGCCTCCGCGATGCGTTCCGAGAACGTCGAGATCGACGAGGCCGCGCTTTTCGACGGCTCGAATTACGAGAGCGGCACACCTGATACTTCTGCCGTTTTCGCCGCCATCATCGCCCAGGCACATCATTCGCTCGCCGATTTTGACATTGAGCGCGACATCGTGCTCGGCTGCTTCATGGACCCCTCCACGAAGATGATCGCCGAGGGACACCAGATCATCGACTCCCTCAAGCGTGGGGACGCCAACAATACGATCCTTGAGGCCATGGCCGGCGACAAGAAGGCCGCCGAACGGCTCAAGGGCAACGCCCTGCCGCAGTTCAGCCCCTTCGACGACGACCCCCACAACGAGCACGCCGCCGGCGACGTCAGCAACGTGATGCGCTATGCGGGCAACCTGGTCGCCCAAGGCCATTCGCTGTTCGTCAACGGCGACGCCGCCAACGACACCGCGCTGCAGGCCGCCTCGATCGCCTCGCGCTGCGTGGCCGCCAACCGCTCGGTGCTCTACGTGCCCGCCGTCGCCCAGCAGAAGAAGCGCTTCGCCCAGAAGATGGACGCCTTCCAGCTCGGCGACCGCGTGCTCGACATGGCCGAGCCCGCCGCCGGCGCCAACCTCGACAAGCAGCTCATCGCCGCCGTCGGCTTCCAACCCGGCGTCGCCACCTCCCGTTTCGACCAGCTCTCCGACGAGCTGGTGGGCGTGCGCTCGCGCCTGACCCGCTACCTTGGCGACCTGCATGGGGTGAGCAAGGAGTGGGGCGTTTCGGCCTACCAGACCATCCAGAACCTGGCCAGCATCGCCAACATGCCCACGCATCCGGCCACGCATGTGCGGCTGAGCAAGGATGCCGCGCGAGCCATCGCACCCCACATGGACGACTGGGCCAAGAAGCTGCGTCAGGCCGGCCAGTTCGGCGAGTTCACCGTCGGCCCCGAGGACACGGTGTGGTACGGAGCCTCCCTCTTCTCCGAGTCCGAGGCGGTCAGCGCCTACCAGAGCGTCGAGGACCTCCTGCAGCGTCTGCTGCCGGCCATGCGCGAGGACGTCGCCTCCACCGCCGAGACCTGCGGGTTCCCGGTGCCCGGCACCGTGCAGGAATGGTGCCGCCACGTCAAGGTGCTGAAGAACCTGCGCCGTGTGCTCGACGTCTTCCAGCCCGAGATCTTCGAGCGCGACATCGACGCGATGATCGAGGCCACCAAGCCCAAGGAGCAGCGCAAGGCCGAAGGCACCAGCATGGGCTTCTGGGAGCGTCGCCGCCACGTCAAGGAGGCCAAGAGCCTGCTGCGCGCCGGCGCCCAGGTGGAGGACCTGCACGAGGCCTTGAAGGTCGTGCTCAAGCAGGCCGCGCAGTGGCGCACCCTGGTGCCCCATGGCGGATGGCCCGTGCTGCCTCCCAAGCTTGATGAGATCGTCGAGACGCAGGAGACGCTGATGCGCGACATCACCGCGCTCGACGCCGTGCTCTCCACCACCGTGCAGGGTGGCAACCTGCAGACCGTTCCGATTGAGCGGCTTGAGCAGCGACTCAAGGATCTTTACGCCGACCGCCTGGCGCTCGACACGTTGCCGGGCCGTTCGCGCCTCGAACGCGAGTTCCGCGACGCCGGCCTGGGCGAGCTGGTCGATGACCTGCGCGCCAGGCGCGTGGGCACGCAGGCCGTCGAGGGGGAGCTGCAGCTGGCCTGGTGGACCACTGTCTTCGAGGACATCGTGCGCTCCTCGGCCATCATCTCCAACCAGGACGGCTCGGCCTTGCAATCGGCCGCCAACCGCTTCGCCCAGGTCGACGCCGAGCACGTCGACTCCATCGGCCCGATGGTCGAGCAGGAGTCGATGCGCAGGCTCTGCGACCTGCTCTTCTCCCACACCCAGGAGGCCAACCAGCTGCACACTTTGCTGGCTAGCCATTCCAGGGTGCCGTTGCAGCGCGTGCGCCACGACCATCCCCAGATCCTCGCCGCCGCCAAGCCGGTCATCGTCGCCACCCCGTCCACGCTCGTGGTGCTGAGCAAGCCCGAGCCGCTTGCCGACGTAGTCATCATCGACGCGGCCGCCCATCTGCCCTCGCTGGCGCTGCTGGTCATCCTGAGCCGCGCCAAGCAGGTCGTCGTGCTGGCACACCGCAACACGGTCACCTCCCCGGCGGTCCGCTCGCTCATCGGCATCCTGCCGCAGGTGGATGTCGACCCGCGCCCGATGCGCCGCGATCCGCGTCTGGCCGTCTTTCTCTCGCAGCATGGCTATGGCAAGGTGCGCCGTGACGTCGCCACCGAGGCGATGCAAGGCACCGTGAAGTTCCACCGGGTCAAGGCCAACGGCGTGCCCGTGCTGTCCACCGGATTGGTGGAGAGCAGCCAGCAGGAGATCGACGAGGTCATCGCCACCATCAAGCGCCGCGCCCAAGGCTTCAGCGTGGTTCCCACGGACTACCTGCTCGTGGTCGTCACGCTCACTCCCGTCTTCCGCACCAGGCTCGGCGCCGAACTCAAGTCGCTGTCGATCAAAGACAAGGCCATGGCCCGCTTCCTGCGCCACGTGCGCCTGATCGGCGTCGACGAGGTCTCCGGCTGCAAGGCCACCGATATCATCCTCTCGTTGTGCTTCGCCAAGACCGCCCACGGCCGCCTGCTCCAGCAGTTCGGCTCGCTGGAAGGAGAAGGCGGCGACGGCAAGTTGCTCGACGCGCTCGCCCTGGCCGACAGGAACCTCGACATCATCTCGGCCTTCGGCTCCGAGGACATGGAGGACGACCGCCTGCACCAAGCCGGCCCGAAGCTGCTCAAGGTGGTGCTCCAATGGGCCGAGAAGCTCGGCAATGGCGTCATCCGCCCCACCATCTCCACCGATTGCGACAACGTGCTCTTCAATGACCTCGCCAACCGCATCAAGGCACGCGGCCTCAAGGTCGCGGTCAACTATGGCTTCGACGACGGCCTGCGCATCCCGCTGGTCGTGGGCCTCAAAGACAAGCCGTTCTCGCTGGCCGTGCTCAGCGACGACGCCGCGTTCATGGGCATCCAATCCACCAGGAAGCGCCATCGTGTGCTGGCCCGCGAGCTGGAGGGCCTCGGCTGGTCGGTCATGGACGTGTGGAGCGTCGGCGCGTTCGTCAACCCCGACAAGGAAGTGGATCGCGTGGTCTCACAGATCGGGGAGATCTACCGGGAGGTGCGTTGATGGCGGGTTATGACCCGACCCGACGCTCCGCCCGCCGCCACAAGCGCGTCACCCGTGAGGGCTCCGAACGCTTCGACGTCGACGATGCCGATCTCGGTCTCTCCGAATTCGCTTCGGAGGGCCAAGGCGCATCGAAGGACGCCAAAGACCGCGATGACGACGCCCGAATCCTGCGAGAGCTCCCGCCCCATTGGGGCATCTTCAGCGAGCGCGGCGCCTGACCTCAGGTTGACGGCGCTCACTTGCGTGTGATCACCATGATGGGACCTCCTTCCTTCGCCGCGATGACCGTCGCCGCCTCCTGCGGGCTCAAAGCCACCTGGATATGTGTCGCCGTCTCGATGTCTTGGTCCATGCTGTCGCGGCTGGTTTTGACGATGACGACATCTTTCGCCAACATGCAGGAATCCTGCGGCTGGCTTGCCTCGCCGCTTGAGCCAGCATCGCCATTCGTCTCGTCTTGTGCAGCGGATTGCTGGGCCTGATCCGCGGTTCCGGGCTGCCCGCCGCCGGTGCACTGGCCCGACGTCACCAGCGAGACGCGTTCGCCCGCGAACAGCGACGACCCCGCGCTCACCACGGCCACGTCGATCACGGTCATCCCCTCGGCTGGCACGGGGGAGGCCCTGGCCATGGGCCGGGTGAGGATGTCGCCCGAGGCGATGTCGACTTGGGCTATCGTGCCCGTGGCCTGGCTTCGCGACGACAGGGCCGAGGCGAGCGCCTTGCTCTCCGGCACCTGCACAATCTCGATGTCATCCTCATCGATGGTGCTGCCCTTGGCGATGTCGTGCGCCGCGGTGGCCACCGGCTTGGTGGCGACCATGCCGGCCATCGACTGCAAGGCGAGGAACACGGCGATGCCGGCGCACAGGGCGATGGCCAGCGACCGGATCGTGCGTGAGCGCCGCCGCTGCTCGAGGGTGGGGTAGCGGGACTTGGCTGTGCCCGCCGCTTTCGTGCTATGGAAAAAGGTCATCATGGTTTCATGATGACCCAGGTCATTCAGGTTTCAAAGCTCAAACGGGTTATGTGGTCGAACGGTTGGGGTTATCCACATTTGAGGCGTGTCGCGTATAGCACGCATCAATCCGTCCACATTTTCCATGTCGCGCCGCAAGTTGTCCACATTATTCGGGCGAATCAATCAGCGGAAGCAGCCGGACGAATCGTTTGAGCGAAACCGCGTGGACAACGCTACCTTGACGAACTACTTGGAAGACGACGCCTCGTTCTTGTCGGTGCGGTAGAAGCCATGCCCCTTGAACTCGATCGGCACCGCCGAATAGACCTTGCGCACCTGCTCCTCGCCGCACTTCGGGCATACGGTGATCGGGTCGTCGGTGAACGACTGCTGTTCGGTGAAATCGTATCCGCAGTTCTTGCAGCGATAATGATAGATAGGCAACGGTCCCTCCACAAATGTTGGCAAATCAAAGAATAGACTGTTCATATCCTAGTCCCAGGCCAGACCGTGGCTTCGTCCGAGAGGGAAAGCCGCCGCTTGGCATATCGCGTTCGCCAGTTGCTTGTGCGCGTTCAGAACCAGACGATGCGTTCCGGCGTGAGCACGGCGTCGACGGGAATATCGTGTGGTTCGCGTGGCACCGCGTCATGGCCGTCGATGAGCTCCCAGTCCCAGCACACTCCGATTTTCAGAGCGTCCGCGGGCAGGCATCCGAGGGCTTGGTCGTACCATCCGCCGCCCCGGCCGAGCCGTGTGCCGTCAAGGTCGATGGCGAAGGCGGGGATGAGCGCGATCTTCGCATTGGCGATGGCGTCGGGGCCAAGAGCCTCGCTTTCCGGTTCCGAGGGACGCAGCCCACCTCTGGACGTTCGCGGCATATCACGCAGCAATCGCGAGCCGAGGTATTCGCTCCAGCCGATGTCGCGTCCGCGCCCGAGTCGCGGCACCAGCACCCGCAATCCATGCTCCACCAAGGCATCCAGCAGCCCGAGCGTCGGCACCTCGGTGCCCATCGAGACATAAGCCGCGATGGTGTCGCCTGCGGATAAGGATATGGTGCGCATCTGTTCAGGCTGCTCGTTGTCTCTGTTGATGGCGGCCGCATTGTTTGCCGCCGCTTCTGTTTGCTTCTGCGGGGTCGTTTCGGCGGAATTCGGAATCGCGCCCTCAGATGCTTCCGTTATCGGCGTCGTCGGGAGCTTCGCCGTTCGTCCGGTTGTCGGTTTCGCAAAAGGATTCGCCATTGGATTCGTGGCAGGAGTCGTTGCTGGCTCGGTGACGAACCATCTCAACGCTTGCGTCGTCGCGGCCGCCAGCCGTTCGCCTGCTTTCGCGCGCTCGGCTTCATTCACCGTTCTGCGCTTGGCTATGGCTTGCTTGCGCATACGCCCTTTTTGTTCCTCGACCGCCGTCTCGATAGTGCCCATGGTTGTATGGTAACCAGCGCGGCCCTCATCGCGGCGAAATGGTTCATATCATCGGGATTTTCGAAAACTCTCTGATTTACCTCCCCGCCAGCCATCTGATAAAGCGTTATACCTCGCGTCATTCCGCCGTTCTCCAGCAGGCGTACCACACGCGGGCGTACTATGAACTCGTGTCCGTCTTCCGATCCCTGCGCAGCGCCCTCGCGCCCAATGCAAACGTCAGCTCCAACCCGAACGCCATCACCATGCCCGCGCAACTGCCGGCTCCCGAAGGAGCGATCCAGATTCTCCTGCGCCCGCTGACCGCCGAGGACGAGGCCGGTTGGAGCCGTGTGCGCATACGCAACGCGAATTGGCTGAGCCCTTGGGACGCCGGCGACCCCATGCACGGCCCCGGCCTCACCTTCAACACCTGGCTTGAGCGTCAGCGCCGCGACGAGCGGACCGGCGTCGCCGCGCAGTTCGCCATCGAATACCAAATGGAGATCATCGGCCAGGTCTCGGTGGGTGCCATCAGCTACGGTTCCATACGTTCCGGCAGCGTCGGCTATTGGGTCGACAAAGCCCATGCCGGCTTGGGCGTCGCCCCGCTTTCGGTGGCGATGCTCGCGGATTGGGCCATGCTGAGCCCCGACGGCCCGCGCCTGCACCGCCTGGAGATCGCGATGCTCCCTGAGAACGAGCGTTCCCGCCGCGTCGTGGAGAAGCTCGGCGCCCACCGTGAGGGCCTGCGCCGCCAATACATGTATATCCGCGGTGCGTGGCGTGACCATGATGTCTACAGCCTGCTGGCCGACGACGCCCCAGGTGGGTTCGCCGCGCGGTTCCTTGGCAGGTGAAGGCCACGATAATCGTCAAAAGCCACGTCAAACCGGTTTTCGCCGCCTCGTAAATACGCCGCATAAACACCGTTTTTGTCTGGATATTCCGCTGATTTACGCCAGTACACGGGCAGAAACGACACGCGTGTGATTTAATGCGTCAAAAGTCACGAACTCTCTCTATTCTTGATAGATATGGATTATGCGTGGGTGAGCAGTGTCATCGTGCTGGTCATTCTCGCGATTCTTGTCATTGGCTGGCTGCCGCGGCAAACGGTGGACAGCATGAAAAGAGTGGTTGAGCATAGGGCCGATAAGTATTCGCTCTCGCTGCATCTCGTCGATGCGCAGAGCGGCACGAGGTTTTCCGACGATCATCACGCTCTCTCGGAGGGGGTAGTCATGCGCTCGAAGCAAGCGGGGGACGCTGCCAAGGCTGCGGCAAGCAAGGAAGCGAAACGCGTGGCCCACATCCGTCAGTTGCGTCGTGAGGCCGCGCACCGTCGCGCGATCATCGCCGCCACGCTGCTCGCCGTCACCATCGTGGTCGCCATCGCCGCCATTCCCCTTCATTTCAGTGGTTTCTTCGCATTGATTCCTCTGGCGTTGCTCGCCGTGGTCCTGGTGCTTGGCGTGCGGGCCTCCAACCACGCCCGCGAATGGGAGCGCCAGCTCAAGGTCAAGCGCCATCGCCGGGCCATGAACGCCGCCAATCGTGGCGTCGAGGCCGCCAAGCGCGTCGGCCAGCTGAGTGCGGCCCATCAGTCCGCAGAGCTCGTCGACGCCCCTGTGGCGCATAACGAGGACGACGAGCCCACCGGCGTCATGGAGCAGCGTGAGATTCGCCAGGCGTTGCGCGCCAGCCGCGCCGACCACGAGCGTGTTGAGGCGCTGCGGGTCCAGCGCGAGCATGACCGCCAAGAGGTTGCCGCGTCGCAAATCTCCAGTGAGGCCGAGGCGAAGGCCGAACCCAAGCAAGCCGTCAAGGCTCATTCCGCGTCGGCCGCTTCCGCACCCGCCTCTTCCGATTTTTCCAAGGCCAGCGCGAAGTCCGCTGAGGTGCGCAAGACCAACCATTCGCAGGGCAAGGCCGCCGCATCCAAGGCTCAGCAAAGTCACAAGACCAACGAGGCCGTCAACCAGGTCCAGACCAAGGCGAAGGTTGCCTCGCCCACCAAGGACGAGCCCAACGACGCCACCCACGAGCTGAAGCAGGTTCATCCCGTCCGCGCGCTCGACGCCGTCGACATGGTCAGCAACCAGGACCTCATCTCCTTCTCGCTCGGCGCGCCCCGCTCCGGTGTGGAAGTTGAGACCTCGGAGCCGCGGAGCCTCGAGATCAAGTCCACCAAGCAGGTCGCCAAGGCCGTGCCGCAAGACGCCGAGAAGTCGGATTCCGAAGCAACCGATACCGCGAAGAGCGATGCCGGCGAGGTTTCGAGCAAGGCCGATTCCAAGGCCAAGCAGCCCAAAGGTGACGAGGCGGAGGTCAAGTCGTTCCATGAGTCCGAGGTCTCCGCAGACGTCGAGGCGCCGGCCAGCTCGTCCGATTCGCTCGGCGCTGGCTTGGAGAAGATTCTCGCCCGTAGGAGCGCCTGAAGCCCCTCGATACGCTGATTTGTGAAGGTTTCACTCAGAGCGTTAGCACTCGGGTTGGCAGAGTGCTAATTTTCGCGCTACGATAGGTAAGTAAGCGCAAAGGGACGGTGCCGAAAGTGATCGTCAGCCTCTGAAAGCGGTGTCCTCGCGCGAGGAAATGCAACTCTCACTAGAAAGAGGAGGTCCACAGTGTCGATCTCACTTACACCGTTGGAAGACAAGATTATCGTCAAGCAAGCTGAGGCGGAGACCCAGACCGCGTCCGGTCTCTACATCCCCGACAACGCCAAGGAGAAGCCGCAGCAGGGCGAGGTCCTGGCCGTCGGCCCGGGTCGTCGTGACGACAACGGCAACCGCGTCCCCATGGACGTCAAGGTTGGCGACAAGGTGCTCTATTCCAAGTATGGCGGCACCGAGGTCAACTACAAGGGTGAGGATTACCTCATCGTCGGCGCGCGCGATGTGCTCGCCATCATGAACTGATTGGCCTAGTCCAACAGATTTTTAGCGGTGTGCCCCGGCTGTGTTTCCATGGCTGGGGCACACCGCGTTTTTGTACCCTGTCGTCTGTCTCTTCTCTTCGACGGCAAGAAACGGACAAAATTAACCACGAAATTGTTCGGAATCTGCCATCTCTCTTTGCCGACGGCAGGAATCGGACAGGATTCTCTTCGCTTCCATCCGTTTTCTGCCATCGAGTTTGAACGGCGGCAGATTTTGGACACGATTATCCGGTTTCCATCCATTTTCTACCGGTATCAGGCCGGCATCTCCAAAAACGGACGCCGAATGTGCGATAGGTTCTCCCACGGCTTACAATGCTAGATATGACTTTCAAACATCGCCCAATAATCGACACCATCCCCGCCTACAAGCAGGGCAAGCCGGCCCCCGCAGTCGCGGGCCAGCGCTCCTTCAAGATCTCCAGCAACGAGAACCCGTATCCGCCGCTGCCCAGCGTGCAGAAGGCCATCGAGGACCGCGCGCTCGACCGCATCAACCGCTACCCCGACATGCGTGGCTGGGACGTGGTGCAGCGCCTGGCCAAGGACTACGGCGTCGAGCCCGAGAACGTGGTGCTCGGCTGCGGCTCCACCGAGGTCATCACCCAACTGGTCACGCTTCTGGCTGGCCCCGGCGACGAGGTCGTCTACCCGTGGCGCAGCTTTGAGGCGTACCCGATCATCGTCGCGGGTGCCGGCGCCACCAGCGTCCAGATTCCCAACCGCCCCGACGGCGGCCACGATATCGACGCGATGATCGCCGCCCTCAACGACCATACGCGCCTGGTCATCGTCAACAATCCCAACAACCCCACCGCCAGCTCGGTGCGTGACGACGAGGCCCGCCGCCTGATGAAAGCCGTGCCCTCCGACGTCACCGTGCTCTTCGACGAGGCGTATTTCCAGTTCAACAACGACCCGTCCACCAGCGTGGCCATGGATCTCTTCCGCGAGTACCCCAACATCGTCGTGGCCCACACCTTCTCCAAGGCCTACGGCCTCGCGGGCCTGCGCATCGGCTACGGCATCGCTCAGCCCGACGTCGTGGAAGGCATGCGCAAGGTATCGCTGCCCTTCGGCGTCACCCAGACCGCCCAGGTCGCCGCGCTCGTCTCGCTCGACGCCAAGGATGAGCTGATGGACCGCGTGCGGAAGATCATCGCTGAGCGTGACCGCGTGGTCGCCGCGCTCAAGGCCCAGGGCTGGGACTTCCCCGAGCCCTACGCCAACTTCTTCTGGCTGCCGTTGGGCGCCAAGACCGAGGAGGCCGCCGCCCGCTTCACCGCCGCCGGCCTGTCGACCCGCGTCTTCGAGGGCGAGGGCATCCGCATCTCGGTGGGCGAGGTCGAGGCGAACGACAAGGTCATCGAGGTCTGCCAGTCCCTGAAGTCCGACGGCATCGCCTGACTTCGACCCGCTCATTGTGCACGTTTCCTGTCGTTGATTGCCCCTCATCGATAGAAACTGTCCACCCATGTGCGTTTTCTATCGTTGAACGCGGTTGAGCGATAGGAAACGTACACGGCTCAGGGGCGTCATGACGCGGAAATTGGGCATCGGGCCCCGCTTCGACACACATGGCGTGTCGTGGACTTGCGCCAGTCGCTGGTTCATGGCATTATAGTCAAGTTGCCCGGTCAAGCCGATGTTTCTGAGGTTTGAATGCGCAATGGCGGATTTCCCAAGCGGTCAAAGGGAGCTGACTGTAAATCAGCCGCTTATAGCTTCAGTGGTTCGAATCCACTATCCGCCACGCCTCGATAGCTCAGTGGTAGAGCACTTCCTTGGTAAGGAAGAGGTCGTGAGTCCGATTCTCACCCGAGGCTCTCTGGCGGGATAGCTCAGCTGGCTAGAGCGTACGACTCATAATCGTAAGGTCAAGAGTTCGAGTCTCTTTCCCGCTACAAAGATCGACATACGTCGGTTGGAAAACTAACGCAGAAGGTGAACCAATGGCAAGCAAAAGCGCCGCAGTCCGTCCGGGCATCACGCTGGCATGCACGGTGTGCAAGGAGCGTAATTACATCACGACGAAGAATCGTCGCAACACCCCGGATCGTCTTGAGCTCAAGAAGTTCTGCCCGCGTTGCGGCAAGGAGACCGTGCACCGCGAGACTCGTTGAGTCTTGGCATCGTAGCTTAAGCCTGACTTCGGTCGGGCTTTTTTCATATCTGTTTGCCGCGAAGGTGTCTGTCGCGAAAATGGTCACCGCAGAAAGCGCATAAGACGATTGACCACGTCGTCAATCGGGTTCGTGAAACGTCGATAATGAGGTAGCTCATCATGGGAATTGAACATATCAACATCTTGGATTATTACGCCGACGGCGCTTCGGGCCGCGCAATGCCCGCCTCCACCTCCGTCTCCTCGAATGCCGCCACTTCCGGGGAATCTAAAGCGCTTGAGACTCCCACGCTCGCCGATCTGACCACCATGGGTGTCGGCGGCCGCGTCGCGCAGTTCATCGAGCCGACCACGGAAGACGAGTTCATCGCCGCGGTGCGCGGGGCCGACGAGGCGGGCAAGCCATTGCTGGTCATCGGCGGCGGGTCGAATCTGCTGGTCTCCGACGAGCCGTTCGATGGTGTGGTGGTGCGTGACGCCAGGTGCGGCCTGTGGTACGAGGCGCACGGCCACAAGCCCGAAGGCACCCCGGATGACGGTATCGACGGCGGCGGGTATGTCAATGTGGACGCCGGCGTGAACTGGGACGATTTCGTGGCGTTTTGCTCGGGTCGTGGTTTCTCCGAGCTTGATCCCCTCTCCGGCATCCCGGGGACGGTGGGCGCGTCGGTGGTGCAGAACATCGGCGCGTACGGCCGTGAGGCCGGCGAGAACGTCTCCAGCGTGACGGTCTGGGATAGGAAAGACAAGGTCAAACGTATGCTGACCCGCGATCAGCTTCACTTCGGCTATCGTTCCTCGCTGCTGAAAAGTTCGATGTACCAGGCGCCCGCCACGCCGGCCGCGCATTATTTCCCGACACCGCGATACGTGGTGCTTTCCGTGTTGTTCGTCTTCAAGGAATTCGGGTTCTCCGATGTCGTGCCGATCACCGGTCAATTGGCCCATGCGCTGGGTGTCAAGGAGGGAACGCTCACCGAGTCCCAACTGGTGAGGCAGGCGATTCTCGGCATTCGCTCCGGCAAGGGGATGCTGGAGGACGTGCGCCGTTACGAGAAGCCGTTCATGAAAGGGCGGAAGGCGGACAGGATCATCTACGAGGTCGTCGCCGGAAAAGTCGATCAGGAGCACGGCGGCAAGATGACGATGTACGACAACAGCAGCCCCGGCATGGCCAGCATGGACGGTGACGGCACCGGTGAGATCTGGGCGGATTTCCGCGTGCCTGGCGATACGTATGCCGAGCCGAACGCCAGATTGCTCAGGATGGAGGACGCCAAGCCCGTGGACTGGGACCGCCACAGCTGCGGCAGCTTCTTCATGAACCCGATTTTTACGCCGGAGCAGGCGGCCACGCTGCCGGAGGGCGCCCCGCGTTTCGAGGCCACGCAGCCGAACGGCGAGCCTGGTGTCAAGACCTCGGCGGCCTGGCTGATCGACCACGCCGGGTTCCACAAGGGGTTCAAGGTGCGTCCCGACGCGTCGGCTGGCCTGTCGTCGCGGCACACCTTGGCGCTCACCAACCGTGGCGGTGCGAAGGCCAGTGACATCGTCGAGCTCGCGCGTGCCATCCAGAGCGGCGTGGAGCGCGCGTACGGCATCCGCCTGGTGCCCGAGCCCGTGGTCGTGGGTCTCGACCTGCGATAAGGCGGGGATTTTGCAGAGCGGTGACGTTTGGGGTGACGACGTGCGGAGGCGTGCGGGGCGCGAATCGATAAGTCGTGAATCGCCAAGTCATCAAGGGCCAAGTTCCAGCGTCAGCGTCGGCAAGCTCGATCAGGATTTCTCGCACCGCAATAATATTATGCAAATAAATAATAATTGTCTAATATTAGTGTCCGCTATATGATTGCGGTAACCGGAACGTGACGTGGCGCTCGTAGTGTTCATGGTGTTGCATATCGCGTCGCGCACGCGCTCGGCGAGCTCAGCGTTCGGTATTCAACCCGGCTGGCAAGTCTGGTGTGAACGCCGTATTCGCCGCGCTTAGGTGTATCAGCGTATCCATATATTGGTATACGCACATCCGCGTCGCCCAGACGCGCCTGGGGGAGAGGTAGTTCAAGATGAATCTGTTCAGGACGAAATCAGTGGAGCAGGCGCTCGCCGAGACCACCACCGGCGACCGCAAGCTGGTGCGCAATCTGGGCGCGTGGGACCTCGCCGTCATGGGCGTGGCCGTCGCGGTCGGCGCGGGCATCTTCTCCATCGGCGCCCAGGCCGCCGCCTACCACGCCGGTCCCGCCGCGATCATCAGCTTCCTCATCGCAGGCGTCATCTGCGGGGCCGCGGTGATGTGCTACGCGGAGTTCGCCTCGATGATTCCTGCCGCCGGCTCGGCCTACACCTTCACCTACACGACGGTCGGCGAAGTGGTGGCGTGGGTGATCGGCTGGGACCTGATCCTCGAGATGCTCATGGCCGGTTCCGTCGTCTCCAAATATTGGAGCGTCTACCTCAACGATTTCCTGCGCCTGATGGGCTTCAACTCCAGCACCGAGCTCCATTTCGGCAAGTTCACGTTCGATTGGGCCCCGCTCATCGTCATCACGTTCTTCACGGTGCTTCTGGTGCTGGGCACCCGCATCGGCGCCCGTGTCGACGGCGCATTCACCATTCTGAAGATCGGCATCGTCGCTTTCGTGGTCATTGTCGGTTTCTTCTATATCAAGACGTCGAACTACACCCCGTTCATCCCGCCGTCCGAACCGGCCAGCAAGGTGCTGGGCCCGTCCTCCGGCGGCGTCATGACTCAGCCGCTGATGCAATGGGTCACCGGCCAGCAGCCCACCGTCTACGGCGTTTCCGGCATCGTCTCCGGCGCGGCCCTGGTCTTCTTCTCGTTCCTCGGCTTTGACGTGGTCGCCACGGCCAGCGAGGAGGCCAAGAACCCGAAGCGCAACGTGCCGCTGGGCATCGGCATCGGCATGCTGATGGTCATCGTCATGTACATGCTCGTCGCCATCGTCACCACCGGCATGGTCTCTTACAAGGATCTCGCCAAGGCCAAGGACCCGTCGCTCGCCACCGGTTTCGAGCTGGTCGGCGCCACTTGGGCCGCCAAGATCATCTCCTTCGCCATCGTCATCGGCCTGACCACCGTGGTCATGGTGCTGCTGCTCGGCCTGACCCGCGTGGTCTTCGCGATGAGCCGTGACGGCCTGCTGCCGCGTGGCCTCTCGAAGGTCGGCAAACACGGCACGCCCGCCAAGCTGCAGATCGCCGTGGGCATTCTCTTCGCGATTGTGTCGTCGTCGTTCGACGTTTCCATTTTGGCCGATATGGTCAATATCGGCACGCTTTCGGCCTTCACCTTGGTCGCGATTTCGATTCCGATCATGCGCAAGAAGCGCCCCGACCTGCCCCGCTCGTTCAAGATCCCGGGCAGCCCGTGGGTGCCGATTCTGATTGCGATCGCCAACCTCTGGCTGATGCTCAACCTCACCGTGGTCACCTGGATTCGATTCGTGGTCTGGCTGCTCATCGGCTTCTGTATCTACTTCGGCTACTCCTACCGCCATTCTCGCCTGGGCACCGGCGAGCTGGACGCCGACGTCGAGCGCGCGATGGAGGCCAAGACCGTCGCCAGCGTCACCGAAACCGACGCCGAGGACCGTCGCGCCTGATCTGATTAGTCGGTCGGTGCCTTCGACGGCAGAGAATGGACATGATTCGGCTGGGTTCGTCCATTTTCTGTCGATACTCGGTTCCAACGGCATGGTTCAGATTTGATGTCGCGATTTTTCGTCCGTTATCTGCCACTGTGTCTTCGTGACGGCAGACAACGGAAGTAATCTTGTAGGTTTCAGTCCGTTTTCTGCGGACTCAGGTTTGACGACGGGTGTCGGATATTATTTCCTGACTTTTCGTCCGTTTCCTGCCGTCGAAGTCGCGTCGTGTCGTCCGCTCCGTCGTTGCTCCCACGTACCCTAAACAAAGACTTAGGTTGTAAGGAGGCCTCCTGAATGGCTTATGTAATCGCCCAACCCTGTATTGACGTCAAAGACAAGGCGTGCGTCGACGAATGCCCCGTGGACTGCATCTACGAAGGCGACCGCACCCTCTACATCAACCCCAACGAGTGCGTCGACTGCGGTGCCTGCGAGCCGGTGTGCCCCACCGAGGCCATCTTCTATGAGGACGATGTGCCCGAGGAGTGGGCGTGGTACAAGGACGCCGCCGTCACCTACTTCAACGATTTGGGCGACCTCGGTGGCGCTCAGGCCGCCGGTCCCTCCGGCAAGGACGAGGCTCGTATCGCCGCCCTTCCGCCGCAGAACCAGGACTGATACTCTTAGGATTTCAAGTTTCCCAATTACGCGCCTCGTAGGAGCGTGTCCACAAGACCCACGGATTCATCTCAATCCCGTGGGTCTTGTGCGTGTGGCGCGAATCGAAAGTTGCGTCGTTAGGCAGACTGTGGACACCGTTTTCCTGCTTGCGGACGCAAAGATATGGTCGCGTGCGTCAGAAAGCAGATTATGAGCGTTGTTTTTCTGCTTACGGACGCGGACATGTGGTGATACTCTTTCGCGTCGGCAGGCTGGTTGGTTATACCATTGGTGGTTATTGGATGCGTGTTGATGGCGTTCTTCGGGGATATGGCTTTTCGCTTGAGCTTGAGATTAAGCCGGGGGCGTGGCCCGAAGGTCGCCAGCGCACGAGACCCGCTGAAAGTTCGCCGGCAACCGACGACCAGATGACGCAAAAGGTGGTAAGCATGGGTTTTCATACGTTCGACTCTCCCTATGACTGGAGCCGCATCTCGTCGTATAAGAAGACGGCGGCGGCCGCGCCAGGTGGCATGATCAACCTCTCCGTTGGTTCGCCCGTCGACCCGGTGCCCGCCAATGTGCAACAGGCGCTCGCGGAGCATGCCGAGGCTCCCGACTCCCATGGTTATCCGAAGGCCACCGGCAGCGAGGCGTTGCGCCGCGCGGTCCCGGAGTGGTTCAAGAGCGTTCGTGGCGTGGATTTCGAGGCCATCGACGCTGATTTCGTGCCCACCGTCGGCTCGAAGGAGGGCGTCGCGCTCATGGCCTCCCTGCTGCACCTTGGCGAGGGTGATGTGGTGGTGCAGCCGGCTATTTCCTATCCCACCTACGAGATCGGCACGCAGATCGCCGGTGCCAGCACCCACAAGGTCGCGGATATCGCCGACGTCGATTCGTGGCGTTCAGTGCCGGGTGTCAAGGCCGTCTGGGTCAATTCACCCTGCAATCCTACCGGCGAGACGCTTTCGGCCGCGCAGCTCAAGGGCATCGTCGCCGCGGCCCGCGAGATCGGCGCCGTGGTGCTCTCCGACGAGTGCTACGCCCTGCTCACCTGGGGAAGTGACGATGAAAATGATGGTGGCGCTAAGGCGGGGAACCGTTCCGCTACATTGAACGGCAAACTTCAGTCCTTCGCGTCAGATGTCGATGTTCGCAGAGGAACGGGCGACACATTGCCAGCATCTGAAGCATGTGGATTGAGTGGGCCGTTGGTCGGTGCTGGATTTGCGCCAGCCTCATGCATGTTGCAGCCGGACGTTTGCGGTGGCAGCGCCAGGGGTATTCTCGTACTGTATTCGCTGAGCAAGCAGTCCAACATGGCGGGCTACCGCACCGCGCTCGTCGCCGGTGACAAAGACCTGATCGCCGAAATGGCAGTCTACCGCAAGCAGATCGGCGAGATCATTCCCGGCCCGGTGCAGGCCGCGATGGCCGTCGCGATGGGCGACACCGATGACGTCGTCACCCAGCACGCCCGCTACGAGCGCAGACTGCACGCCTTGGTGGCGGCCTTGCGTGGCCACGGTTACGACGCCCACATGCCGCAAGGCGCGCTATACGTCTGGGTGAAGGCCCGCAGCGGCGACTGCTGGACCGACCTTGCCGACCTCGCGCGCCTGGGCATCATCGCCAGTCCCGGCGAGTTCTACGGCGACCCCACCAGCCTCCGCTTCTCCGCCACGGCCACCGACTCCACCATCGCCGAGGTCTCCGCCCGCCTCGCCGCCTAATCCCCCCTAATCAGTGGAAAAAGCACCAAAACCGGTCCCCAAAGGTGCTTTTCCCACTGCCTCAGCTGCTTACTATGGAGAAAAGCACCATTTTGGGCCGATTTTGATGCTTTTCTCGCTGGTTAGACTTGCGAGTTGGCGATTTGCCACTCGTAGGTTCGCGGGGCACCGGCTTCCGTAAGTTTTTTCACCAGCGGTTCACGTTGTATCACGTCAGGGTACTCAAGGCGGACAATTTGCGTGATCGGCGTTGAATCGAGCAAGCGGCGCTCACGTTCCTTTTCTTCGTGGACAATCTGCCTGACATCTCGGTTCTTGGTCATCTCAGGATCAATGTACTTATCAAGCCCGTCAAATTCCACGGCGATGATGCTTCCGTCATATCGTGGGTATGCCATATCAACGCGATATGTGTGGAAACCATAGGCGTCACGCATCTTGAATTCCCGCTGCAACTCCGGAGCGGCAAACCCCTGCTCGAGCATGACCGCGCGGCATAGCGATTCCCCGCCGTTTTCGCTTTTTTCGTCAGTGTAGCGCAGCAAAGTAGAAAGCGGTTGTTCGGCCCCGCGAACCTCGGAAGCGGTCTGCTGTATCGTCTCCGGTGAAGTCAGATTCTTGCGTAACGCCGAATCGATTATTGGCAAAACCTCGTAAAATTGGTGGCGGATGGCACAGTCCACAATCGACCTGCTTACAGAAGTGACGTAGCCGTTGCTGGAACGATAGTCTTCGATATCGGGAATATGGATGTATTGCGTTATGTCGCTGGGACGATTGCCTATGAACCGTGGTGAGGCAAGGAATACCCTATTATTGTGATGCAGCCAAGAAGGATGCTCGATGCCATAGGCGCTGATGGCGCTTACTCCAGCGAATATCCAATTGTGGTGCCAATGATGCAAGCCGTTGAGAATCCACAGATATCGTTCGTTTTGGTCGAGGTTTTGCCAGATTTGTGTTCGGACATACAGTCCGTGTCTGGCTCGCGTCACCTCACCAGATTTGGCTAGTTTACGCAGTATTTGTTGGCTATTGTGGTCTGGCAGGTGCAAGCAGCGGCGTTGTGCCTCCGCTTCGGCCAATTCTCCTGCGATGTGTTTATTCATCTTCATATGGAAGACGGTACGGCAATTCGCGATATCAGCGGTGGTTTTTAAGGTGGTGTGGTCGAACGCTTTGAGTTATCCACATTTCGGCGTGTCGTGCCACAATTTGGCGCTTTTCCACTGCTAAAGCTTCAAACCCGTGAGAAAAGCATCAAAAAGCTTTGAAAACGGTGCTTTTCCCACAGTTAAAGCCGCAACCAGTGGGAAAAGCACCTTTTCGGGGTGATTTTGGTGCTTTTCCCACTGGTTTATTCCTCGGGCTTGGAGTTGTGGGCGGTCTGCTTGGCTTTCCAATCGCCGTGCTCCAAGCCTAGGCTGGCCGCACCAGAGCCATAGCGCTCGCGGACGGCGTCGAGCACGGTTTCGGCGGCGCGGATGCGGTTTCCGGTATTCCTTCGGTTCCCGCTAGTGCCATAGTTGTGGCCGGTAATGTTCACATTGTTGCGGGTACCGTCGTCATCGCGGCTGATGCTGTTCTTGTCACCGTCAGCATCTTGGTTGTTGCTATTATTACCCACGTTGTCGCGATGGTCGTTGCCGTTGACTTGGCCACTGCTTAGATTGGCATCGTCGTGTTTGGCAGCGCTATTGTCATGACTGTTGTTGGTGTTGCGTGCGGTGGAATTATTGGCCTTGTTTCCGTTGCTGTTGATATTGCCGGGTGTGGCAGAGTTGTCATCTCTATTGCCTTGGCCACCATGATTACTGATACCACCATTGGCTTCGCTTCCGTCGCTGACTCCGCCTTCAGTGCCAGCGGCTCCGCCAGCATCGCCATCCCCAAGCAAATCATCAATCGTCAGCTGCACGGGCGTGGCGTCGCGGTCGCTCAGCGAACTCGCGCTCACTCCCGCGAGCCTGATCTCGCGCGGCAGGGGAGTGCTCTCGCCGGCCGAAGAAGGCACCTTCAGCATGGCCCTCAGCAGCGCGACCGCCTCGGGATACACGGCCTCGGTCGAATCCACCGGCCGCTCCAGCGTGTGCGCCTTGGTCGCGTAGCTGAGGTCGGCGAACCGCAGCTTCACCGTCACCGTCCGCGCCACCAGCCTCTTCTTGCGCAGCGCCGCGGTCACCTCGTTGCTGCAATGGTGCAGCAGCTCCATCACCCGTTCCATGTCGCGTGTGTCCTGCTGGAACGTGATCTCCGCGCCAATCGATTTTTCCGGCGCGTGCGTGACGATGGGCCGCTCGTCCTGCCCCCGCGCGGCGAGGTAAAGGTTGTGCGCGGTGATCTTCGAACGCGTCGCCTGCAGCAGCGCCGTCTCGTCCATCTTGGCCAGGTCGGCCACGGTCTTGACGCCCCATGCGTTGAGCCGCTTCTCAAGCGACGGCCCGATGCCAGGAATCCCGCGCAGTGGCATCATTTGCACGAATTCGGCGTGCCGCGCCTTCGGAATCAGCAGCATCCCATCCGGTTTGGCGTTGGTCGAGGCCATCTTCGCCACGAGTTTGTTGGCCGCGATGCCCACCGAGCAGGTGATGCCGAACCGCGCCGCCACCTGCGCACGAATCCATGCCCCGATGACGCTCGGCGACTTCCAGCGCAGCAGCGCGCCCGAGACGTCCATATAGCCCTCGTCCACCGAGACCTGTTCGATCTGGTCGGTCACCTGGCGGAACACCTCGTCGAAAATCCGCTTCGACATCATCCGGTAGTAGGCCATGTCCACGGGCACGAACGCGCCGCCGGGGCAGAGTTGCCGGGCGCGAACCATGGGCATCGCCGAGTTGACGCCGTATTTGCGCGCCTCGTAATTGGCGGCGGAGACCACGCTGCGCTCGCCGAGCCATCCGATGATCACCGGCCGCCCGCGCAGTTCCGGGTGCCGCGCCGTTTCGAGTGAGGCGTAGAAGGCATCCATGTCGATATGCAGCACGGTGCAGCCGGACTCGTCATGTCCCCAGTCGCGTTTCGCGGCCGCCAGTCTCGGTGCAGTGCTCATACCCTCATTGTAGGGCCGGTTCACGCTTTCGGGCGCGGTTCGTCGAGGGCGCGATACGTTCGGTGTCTTCCCTGTAAACGGATTGATTTTTCGGGTTCGAAGCAACGTCGTCGCACGATTAAAAGCGGTGGCGGAATCACACGGCCTTTGTATAGCGCACCCTTGCAGAACCCACGTAATCAGTTTGGAAGACTGAGGCTCCCACCACGCCACCAGTTGCAATCATTGGTCTCAGGATTGGGACTGCATCCTAACTACATCCTATTTTAAAACTGCTCTTGCGTTGATTGAGATGACAGTGTCTGCGCTTAGACTCCCAATCCACATCGCGCGACCTTCCATAACTTCCATCACTGAAATCTACAGCCGTGCCGCCGCCTGGGCCAGAGATTCGCTCTGTCGTCCTGTCCGCTGCCCCTCAGGTTCTCATTCATATCCCGCTATCAATTATCCTTTCTCGTAATTAGATAAGTCACATCCCCATCACCCGTTTCCGGTGTAGCGTATGCCTTATGAAATCCTCACCCACCAAAGCCTTGCACAACGGCGTCGATGTCGTGCTCAACCGCCTGCCGGTGGTCGCCATCGTGATGGTAGAAGGAATCATGATCTACCTGGCCACTTCGGTCGCCAAGCTTGCCTTCACCCAGCTCGACCCTGTGTTGGCTGCTTGGTATCGAGTCGGTTTCGTCGCCATCCTGCTGTTTGCCTGGCGCCGCCCGCTCTCCCGTGCCAAGCGTAAGAACCTTCCCAAGACCCGCCGCGATTGGTGCATCGTGGTCACCGCCGGCGTGTCGGTGATGCTGATGAACACGATGTTCTACCTGGCCATCAGCAACATGGACATGGGCATCGCCGTCTCCATCGAGTTCCTGGGCCCGCTGGCTGTCGCGGTGCTCACCGGCCGTGGCTGGCGCGAGCGCGTCGGCATCCTGCTCGCCGCCTGCGGTGTGGTGCTGCTCGCGGGCATCTCGCTGTCCAACCCCGCCAAGCACGCGCATTTCATGGTCGGCCTCGTCGCGATCCTGATCGATGGGGTGATGTGGGGCCTCTATATCGTCGCCGGCCGCCAGGTCGCCCAGCGCTCCAACCCGCTCGATTCCCTGAGCCTCGGCATGTCGATCGCGTGGGTGCTGCAGTCACTGTTCCTTGCCGTCCCCGCCGTGCGCGGGGTGGTGCACCCCAAGCCCGGCGCGACGTGGGCGCGTGGCCCATTTGGCCCGTGGAAACTGCTCGCGGTGCTGTTTGTCGTCGCGTTCTTCGCCTCGTTCCTGCCCTACATCATCGACCAGTTCCTCATGCGCCGCGCGAGTTCGGCGCGCTTCTCGGTCATCCAGTCGGTCAACCCGGTCATTGCCGTGCTGGTCGGCCTGCTCGTCGGCGAGGTGCCGACATGGGGTGAGCTGGCCGGCGTCGCGTTGGTGATCATCGCCGTCATCGTGACGTTCTCCGGCGATATACGACACGCTGAGACCGAATGAATGCCGCCTTTCGTTGGCATGCGTCTCATGATGATGCTAAAGTATTGAAACGTTGCGTCCACGTAGGTGCGCGACGTGGAGCTGTGCCTGAGTGGCCGATAGGGGCACCCTGCTAAGGTGTTAACTGCGCAAGCGGTTCGAGGGTTCGAATCCCTCCGGCTCCGCTTTTTGGGTATAAATCAAGATTCAGTCGGGAGTAGGCAAACGCTTACTCCCGATTGTCGTTTCGGCATATCCGGCGAGCCCGGCGAGTTCACCGTAAATCATTCCAAATCACTGCGAATAACGCATGTATGTACTCAAAATGTACTCACGCGTGCTATAGAAAATACCCCTATAAGACGAAAGCGCCCCGCTCCGGCATGGACCGGAACGGGGCGCTTGGATTTATGCCAACATGCTCAGCTTGAATTGGACTTGGCCTTGAGTTTGGCGTGCAGCTTGCTGATTCCCATGATGCCGCCGAGGAAGGCGTCGACCGCCGAGATGACGAGCACCACGACGCTTGTGGGCTGCCAGTGGACCCCGTAGCCGATGGACGCCACGAGGATGGCGAGATCCGGGAGCACGGTGGTGACGATCCAGTAGAGGACGTCATAGACCTTGTCCGGTAGCAGCCAGGCGGGCATCGTCCCGTCCGGGGTTTCCAGCGCTGGCGTCGCCGGCGTGCTGGCCTCGGTTTCGACATTGGTCGTGGCCAGGCGTTCGAGCCCGGGGCTGTTGAACGCGTGGCGTGGTTTCTCTTCCATGTTTCACCTCCTTAGTAGGTCAATACCTCGTCCGGGTAGATCAGGTTGGGGTTGCCTGACCTGTAGCCGTGGATCTGGCTGGGGCTGATGCCGAGACGCGCGGCGATGGCGCTGAGCGTGTCTCCCGGGCGCACCCTCACCGAGTGGTCCCAGGAGGAGGCCCCGCCGGTGTAGATCCTCTCTCCCGGGTAGATGGTGTACGGCCAGCTGATGCCGTTGAGGCTGGCGACGCTGCGCCAATTCTGCGGCCAGATCTTCGACAGGTAGTCGTTGGGCTTCACCACGTAGTATCCGCCGGACGAGCCCGTGTGGCCCATCCTGCGGTTGACGATGGCCATGACCTCGTCGTAGCGGCTGCCGAGCAGCTGGCGGCGCGTGGGGTCGTTGCCGAACTCCCCGCGGATCACCTCGTCGGCCAGGGTGTTCCCGTCGGCGGTCGGGGCCCCTTGCGCGGGCCTGACCTGCGAGGGGTCCGGGGTCTGGTAGACGGGGTTCTGCGCGCTGCCCACCGGGGCGTCGGCGTACTTCGACCAGGTGACCGCGTCGCCGTAGAACCAATCCACGTCGACCGCGGTGCCCACGCCGGGCACGAGGCCCGAGCTGGAGTACTGCCATGCCGCGGCGAAGCCCCACGGTCCGAGGTCGTAGGGCGGTGGCCCGGGGTCGCGCAGACGCTCGCCCTGGTAGCCGCGGGGGTATCCCGCGACCCACAGGCCGTAGTCCGCGCCGGCCACGGGAGTCCAGTCGGCCATCTGGATGGTGTTCGCCGACATGTAGATTAGCGGCTTGACGCCCCACTCGGACTGCACCCGGTCGAGCCACGTCTTGGCCCACCCGACATCGCGCTTGAGGTTGCCGGCAGGCTCCCAGTCCAGGACGGGGATGACGCCGGCGTGCACGAGCCCGTACTTCTGGGCGACGCGGGTGAAGTTGTCGGCCGAGGCCGTGGCCGTGTACAGGCCATTCTGCGCGAAATCGTAGGCCGCCATGCGCAGGCCCGCCTCGCGGTTCGTGGCGATCTGGCAGCCCGCGTACTCGTTCTCGTAGCCCGGCCCCTCGGTCAGCTTCGTGATCGAGAAGCTCGCCCCGGCCGCCCTGGCCTGGCCGGCCGAGTAGCAGCCCTGCCAGCTGGCGTTGTCGAAGCCGGCGTCCGCCAACGCCGCGGGCGTCACCGTCAGGCCCAGCGCGACCACCGTGGCCACCGCCAGGCGCTTGACGTCGCGCCTCAGCCTCTCGATTTTGTGACGGGCGTAATAGGACCCCGACTTGTGCCGAGGTGCCGCTCTGTTCCGTGCCATCTTTCCTCCTTTGTTTGTCGGAATCCCTTTACCGGCCCCCGCTCAGCAGAGTCCAGGTCAGAATCACCAGGTGTTCCAGGTCATGGATCTCGATCACCGCGAAGCCGATTGCTCCGAGCACCGCGCCGGCACCGATGACCGCGAGCGCCGTGATGACGACTTTGAGCGCGAGCTTGTGCTTTTTCGCGAATCTTTTGAGCCAGGTCATTTTTTCTTCTCCTTGCTGCTGGGCCCGTTGTGGGCGTCGATGATCTCCTGGTGCAATTTCGTGCCAAGGCCATTGCCACCGAGCTGGTGGTATGCCTCGTAGATGTCGTCGGCCTCCTCGGCCACGTCCATGTCCACCGGGAGACCGCGTTCTACCGTCTCGCGGTGGATGCGGTGGAGCTCGCCCCGCATCATCGCCTGCATGCCGTGGACGAGCGCCCTGCCGTACCGCCATGCCAGGGCGAGCCCGCCGGCGATGCCGCCACCCAAAAAGGGGATGAGCCAGTCCATAAGCGATTGCAGCCAGTCAGGCATCGATGAGCCTCCCGATAATCGATGGTGGAATCCCACACGCGGAATCCACAGGAAAGCCCTGCGAGCGTGTGGGTTTTCAAGGAGTGAAGAATTGATACTGAATGAATTCGTCGACGCAAAATGGCGTCCATCCTGCGCGGCGCTTAGGGAGTGCACGATGGTGGGTTACGAGTCTGCGCTGCGTCTGCACATCCTGCCCGTCTTCGGCGAAATGAAGCTGGATGATATCGACGTGCAAGGCGTGGAAGCTTGGATCGCGGGCATGCCCTCCAGAGGAGCTGCGAGAAAGGCGTGGTCTGTGCTCCGCAGTATCCTCCGCAAAGCCGTACGTTGGGGAGATCTCGAGCGAGACATCACACTTCGGGTACAGTCACCAAAGCGCTGTAACTATCACCCTGCAGTACTTAACTCTCATCAGATACGGACTTTGCTGCAGGGGTTTTACAATCATCCCCTCGAAGCTTGGCTTATCTGCAGTGTGACCTTAGGCTTGCGCACCGAGGAGGCATTGGGGCTGGAATGGACTGATATCAATCTACGCGATGGCCATGTGTCCATCGAGCGGGGTTTGCAATGGGTAGGAGGTCATGAGGTCATCGTGGACCCCAAGACCAACCTATCGCGAAGGACCGTGATTCTGCCAAGATTCGCCGTCAAGCGCCTTCGACAAATTCGACATGGGCGCAAGGGCAGGATAATCGGTGACCTTAATCCTAACCAAGTAGCGAGGAGATACCGCACACGGTGTCGGAAAAATAACTTGCCATGGGTACCCCGACGAAACCTACGCCACTCTTGGGCGACCACGGCTCTCGCCGCCGGCGTCGATGTCGCAATCGTCAGTCGCGCCCTGGGGCACAGTGACATATCGACCACTGCACGCTACTACTTGAGGCCCGAGCTGTCAGTCCTGCGTGATGCTCAAAAGCTCTGGGAGCACAGCATCATGGCTTCGTAAGGGTCCCGCGAACCCAAGTCCTGGAGGTGGACTGGTTTTGCGCGTGGAACATAGTCGTCAGATTATCCAAGCGTGGAGATCTGGTCACCGCATCGGGGGATACGTATGCCTCCTATTCCGGGCCCGTGAACTGGACCGGAATAGGTGAGGCGTCATCATTCCCCACATGGGCGTGGCCCGCTCGCAAACCCGCGCAGATCATGCTTTTCGGACAAGGCGGCCAAATACTGCGCCTGGATCTATCTGATACCGACCATAAAATCCACGCCTGCGGGACCGTAGCCACGCAGACCAATTACGGCGTCTATGGCGCATGGCTCGCGTCATAGACGCGCGCCGACAGTCCACGAGATCGTGACATCGGTCGCGGATTGGGGACCTTGAGACCAGACGAAAAGATGCAGCGAATCTGTGTTGCGGATCTTGACCAGCGCGCCGATCAGGATATTGTCATTGATTGGTGTGACCTGGCAGACGTAATCGGCGGACCCCATATCAATGCCGAGTGGCACATCCACCTCGCCAAAATATGCGCCGTGCCACTCGTGATCCAAATCCATCTTGCCAGTCCACACGCCCGCGCGGGTTCGCGGGAGCTACGCGGCCCTGACCTCCCAAAAGATTCGCAGATCCATGCTGTCCATTCCGGCCATCGTGGCTCGCAGATCAAAGCCGTCGACGCTTCGGCTTTTTACTGTCACCCAGGAAATGACTTCACCCTGCATGGGCTGCGCGAAAATCTCATAATCCGTGTTTCCCATGTTGGTGTCCAACTCGATATGGACAATCCCAAAATTGTAGCCGTACCAGGTGTTTTCCTTGGTGACGGTTCCTTCCCATGTGCCACTCTGCGAAAACTGGGTTCGCGGGACCCACACGCCGTTTCGCAGCGCATATTCTGTGCCGTCGGCGAGCGCAGCGCGCTGCCCTTCGATGCCAGATACCGTTTTGAGTCGGTCGAGGCTCGGGGCGGTGATGAGCATGTCGGTTTGGAGGGTGAGTGCGGTGTCGCTGGCTACTCCGGCGTCGATGCGGGCGATGACCATGCCGGGAATCTGAGAGTCCGGGGTCGTGGCCGGGTAGGCGGTGGCGGAGAGCTTTTCGCCATCGCCATGGCCGGCGGCCTTGTCGTCGGCGGTGAGGGCGATCTTGTAGCTGCCTGTGCTGGTGGGGATTCTGAGCTCGTAGTCGCGGGTGATGGCGTAGGAGTACATGCGCCCAAAAGCGCAGATCCAGCCGGCGTGCGCGGCTATCGTCACGGTGGTGCCGTCGCAGGATACGAGTGGTGAGGGTGATCCCGCGCGGATGCCTGAGAGGCCGCCGAAGGGTGTGCCATCAGGCGCGGCTTGGATGGAATTGACGGCCATGCGGTAGTCCGCCGCGGTGTAGGGGACGTCTGTGGTGCCGTCGCTGGCGAGTGGGTGTAGGACGAAGCCGTTTGAGTCTGCCATGATTGCTTACTCCTCGATTTGGATGGGATTGGTGTATTGGGCGTGCAGGGATATGCGCACGTCGGTGGTCACAGTGGACGAGCTCGGATCGCCGTTGGTGGGAGCGATGGCCAATTGCAGGGTGTCGCCGGGCAGCACGTTGAGTGACAGCGATATCGCGATGGGCACGTTGCCTACCGGATTGAAGGTCACGATGCCGGAGGCCTGGGTGACGGCGCGGCCGTTGATGAGGATCCACATCAGGTTTTCGGTGAAATTGGAGTTGAGGACGTTGCTGCCGAAGGCGCTGAATGTGGCGAAGATGTCCGCATAGCCGTCCACGCGTGGGATAGTGTAGAGCTTGCTGTGCCATGCCCCACCGTTGCCGGTGTGGGCGCTGACGCTGCCGATGTCCTCGGTTCTCGTCCACACGCGGGGAATCAGTGGGCGAACGCTGTTCGGCACCGAGGAGGAGAGCTCGCGGTCGTGGCGGCGCAGGTCGTTGGCTGTGTTGTACAGCGACTGGGTGCCGTCGCCCACGGGGAAACGGAATTTACTGCCCATCGGTCGCCTCCTTCTGCGTGATCGGCGTTATCGTCCAGCTGCCACTCCACTCGATCTTGTAGCCGATGATCCGCATGACGCCCTCGGAGAGGTCGGGGAACCGGTCGCTGGTGTAGTCGATGTCCCAGCGCACCATGTCGCCTGGCGTCCATTCGACGCCGAGCTTGGGTGCGGTCAGCAGGTCGAGGACGATGTTGACGGGTTTCGCGCCGTCCTTGACACTTATGCTCTTCGCGGTCGCGTGGCCGGTGAGCTGCTCAATGTCGGTGATCGAGGTGGACGGGGTGAAGGTCAGGGACCATACGGGACGGTAGGGGTCCGGGCTGATGATCCATCCAGATGACGGCCTGGTGTCACCGTCGGCCGTGGAGACCGCGCGCACGCGGGTCGCGCCGGTGTCCTTGCCGAACTGGTAGTCGAGCTGGAATTGCGTGGTCTGCGGGAGGCTGAATTCGGTCACGGGCTCGGTCGCGCCGTAATGGTCGCTGAAATGGATGTGGCACCGGTAGGAGCCGTCGTCCTGGCGCTCCCACCATGATCCCCATTCGGGTCCATCCTCGATGCCGGCGAGCTCCTGGATGGCCGATAGTACGCTTTTGTCGTCCTGGTCCTGGTAGGTGCGGTCCCTGCGCTGGTCCGAGTCGTCGGCGGTGGCGACGAGGCAGTTCCTCATGCCGTCGATGGCCCATTTCTGGACGATGTCGCGCCCGATCTCCGTCTGCAGGGATTGCGTGTAGGTCTTGTCTCCCACGGGGCAGGAATCGAGGTAGGCCTCGATGGTCTCGAGTTTGAGCGCTATCGACGGGCCGTCCGCGTCACGCTGCATGTCGGTGACGATGCCGCCCCATAGCGGCTCCTCGTCACGCACCAGGAGCAGGGCGACGCCGCCAGGCAGCAACGCGTCGAACCAGTTGTCGGGTATATTGTCCCAAGGGAGCGCGGCGTCGGCCGTACAACCCTCCATGAGATGGTATTCGATGCTGTCGCACTGCAGGTCGGGAAGCTCGGCGATTACCTCGCCGGTGACGAGGCTGACGGACAGCCATGACAGTGGGGTGTTGGGATGGGTGTCGATCGTCATAGATACGCGCTCCTGAAATCGATGGAGAGCCTCGCGCCGGGGTCATAGTGGTCGGCGCTGAACTGCCATTCGTTCTCGCCGGGCAGCGCCTCGCTCCAGCCACGGCGAATCACCTTGCCTCTTGCGGGGTCAGTGCCGTCGATGAGCACCTGCCGGTCGAGCGAGTTGAATTCGGCGTAATGTCCCACGCCGAGGGCGACGTCCAGGGCGAGGATCCTGCCCGATGGCTGGTGGGTGATCATCGGCCCGGACACCGGCCCGTCGACGCGCATGTGCACGGGGGTCGGCGCGCTGCCGGTGTTGGTGAGGGACACCTGGCCGGAGACGGTGTGCTCGAGGAAACCATAGTGGGTGCCGGAGCCGCCGAACGTGTAGGGATAGGTCAGGCCCCCGGTCGTGCTCGGCAGGCCCGTTGACCCGGAGACGCCAGAGCCGGCATCGAAGGAGTAGGGGGTCAGGCTCACGAGCGGTATGCTGAAATCCCACGCGAGCTCGCCCTTGCTGGTGAAGAGGATCTCGCCGGAGTCCTGACGGACCAAGAAGAGTCGGGGAACCCCGAAGAGGTCGTGGACCATCTCGCCCTGCGACAGCGGTATGGCCGCTAGGAGCAGGTCACGGCTGGCGAGGAACGCCTGGTAGGTGGGAGCGACGACGCTGCCCTCGATGGAGAAGGTGCGTCCCAGACGGCTGCTGCGGTTCGCGAACCACCCGTCCGAACGCACCTTGACGCTGTGCTCGTGGGTGGTGCCCGCCCCGTTCCACAGGTTCGTGACGTTGTTCGCGAGCCATTCGCAGCCGTTGCCGTCGCGCCCCCACAGGCGGTAGCCTCCGATGGTGACGTGCAATCCTCCGTCGTACATCGTCTCAGCCTCCGATCACAGTCGCCAGGCGACGCATCGCCTCGTTCGCCACCGAGTTGGCGTCGCTGCCGTAGATTTCGAAAGTCACGTTGATGGGACGTCCCGAGCCCGCCTTGCTGAGCGGGGTGACCTGCGCGCCCTGCGGGAGGGTCAGCAACTCGGGGCCGCGTTCGCCGACCATGACGGTGCCGGCCGCGGCGATCATGCCGCCAGTGGCGAGCATGGGGATGCGGAAACTCCTGCCGCCCACACCCGGTATCCAGTCAGGCACATCGAACCCCTTGCCGCCGATCGTGCCGTTCCACCAGCTCTTGATGGCGCGGAAAGCGTCGCGGAACGGGGCGGAGATGGTGTCGGCCAGCCCGTGGAAAAATCCACCAATCGAGCCAGGTATGTTTCCAAAGAAGTCGACGATCCCGTGCCATTTGGACAGCACCGCTTCTCCGGCTACACGCCATCCGATTGATAGAATCTCGCCTATTCCTCCGAAGAATCCTCCAATCATGCCGGAGATCATGCCGAAGAAATCGGTCACGGAATGCCATTTGGCATAGATTGATTCCGCGGCGTGCAGGAAAAAGGCCTCGATGGAATGGATCGTCGTCGAAAGGAACTGCGTGAACTGCGCCCAGAGCGCGCGCCCGGTCTTCGTCTTCGTGAAGAAGTACACCAAGGCCGCCGTGATGGCGGCGATGGCCGCGATGGCGATGCCCAAGGCGTTGGCCTTCATCGTGGTGTTGAAGAGCGCCTGCACCGTGGTCGCGATCTTCGTCGCCGACGACCATGCCTTGGTGACGCCCGTGACGGCGGTCTGCATGGTCTTGTACGCCTTGAACGCTGCCGTTGCCGCGGCGATGCCAGCCGCGATGGGCTGGAGCCACGCCTTGTTCTGCTGAGCCCAGTTGGTCAGACCGCCGAGCTTCTGGAGCATGCCGCTGACGAGGTTGCCGACGGTGCCGCCGACACTGGCGAGCGCCGAGCCGAGGTTGTTGGCGAAGGCTTGGACGGCTGGTGTTTTGAGCCAGGTGATGAGGCGTTGGAGGGTGGGGGTGACCGAGCTGGTGATGAAGTTGGCGAAGCCGGTGAAGGCTGGTACGAGGGCTTCGCCGACGGTGACTTTGAGTCCTTCGCCTGACATTTGGACTTCGCGTTGGGCGTTGCGGTAGGCGGCCCACTTGTTTTTCGCGCCGTCGTCGAGGACGATGCCGAGGCTTTTGGCTTTGGCTTCGAGCTGGCCGATGCCGGCGCTGCCCTTGTTGAGGAAGGGGAGCATGGCGGTGCCGCTGCGGCCGAAGAGCTGGGTGGCGAGCGCGGTCTTTTCTACGCCGTCGGGCATGCTTTTGAATTTGTCGGCGACTTGGGGGAGGAGCTCGTTCATGGGTTTGAGCTTGCCGGTGCTGTCGGTGATGCTGGTGCCGAGGAGTTTTTGCATGGCGGCGGTCTTCTCGCTGTCGCCCTGCACTCCTTGGAGTTTCTTGGCGAAGATGGTGAGGCTGCCGGTCGCGGCCCCGGCGTCCATGCCGCTGAGCCTCATGGCTCCCTGGAGGGCGCTGACCTGGCTGGTGGTGCCTCCGGTGACCCTTTGGAGGCTGGCGACGCTGCCGGTGAGGCTGGAGAACTGGCCGACGGAGTCCTTGACGAACTTGCTGACGCCGGCGACGCTGAGCGCGGCGGCGACGGGGCCGGCGAATTTCTTGAGCGAGGCGGCGAGGTTGCCGCCCAGGGCGCTGCCTCCGCTGTCGCCGGCTTTGGCGGCCGCCGGCACGACGGCGCTGGTGATCTGCGCCTCGGCGTTGGGTGTGGCCGCGATGAGCTCGTAGTATGCGGTCATGAGTTTCTTCGTGCCCATCGCGTCCTCTTTTCTGTTATGCGGCTAGTCCCAGCCGATCCTTCGTCTCATCTCCTGGATGGGCAGCCTGTCGGGCTGGTGCTGGAGCTTCAGATTTCTGCTGGTCGTCTTCGTTCGTGGCTCTCCCAGATGGATGAGGTCGATGAAATAGCCGTCGGGAAGGCTCTCGTAGTCCTCTTTGGTGAGGCCGAGCGTCCGGATGGCGTTGACCTCGAGGGATTGGAGGACTTGGCTGAAACGGATGCAGGCGGGGAAGCCGGCGAGCTCGCTGCCGAGCGGCCCGTCCATGTTGGCGTGGTCGACATAGTCGATGAGGTCGCGCCAGTCGAACGGGTCGCCCTCGAACATGCGCAGGTTCAGACCATGTTGCAGGAGGTCGGCGTTCAGTGCGCCCCGGTGCCCTCTGATGAGGCCTCCGAGGCTGGCGATTCCCCCATGCTGGCCGTCGACGACTCCTCCCAAGCCTCGAGCCAGTCGACCATCTGCTTGCCGTCGTCGAAGATGCCTACGAGGTCCATGTCGTCGGTGCTGTAGTAGGAGAGAATCTTCTCGACGGCCTCGATCTCCTGGTCCTGGTCGGGGTTGCCCAGGCTGACGATCAGCTTGGGCGGCAGGAACTGCAGGTAGGGGACATGGTATTTACGGCCGTGCTGGTCCTCGAACTCGAACTGGTTCTCGGGGTTCCGCGCCTCGGACTTGGGAATCTTGTACACCATCAGTCGGCCTCCTTCGAGGTGGCTGTGACACTGTCGTTATCGGCGGCCTCCTCGGCCTTCGTGGAATCCTGCTTGTCGGAGTCGTTGAGCACGTGGACACGTTTCCGCCCGTCATCCCAGTACTCGTGGAAGTACTCGCCGTTGTCGTCGGGGAAGAGGGTCCAGGTGACGCCTCGGTTGATGCTGTCGTTGTCCTTGGCGGTGTACTTGTCGCGCGAGGTGATCTGCGAGTCGGGGAAGACGAGGCGTCCTCGCACGTCCCCGTCGACCATGTCGATGACCTGGACTCGGTGCGGGGCCATGTCCACCTTGCCGGCGATCTCCAGAAGGTTCCCATGGTCTTCGGTCGCCGCCGCGCTGGTGACGTTGGCGTCGCCGTAGATGGCCTTCTGCACGACCGGGTTCAGGTATTCGATGAAGCTGTATCCGACGGTCACCTCGGTGCTTTTCTTGACCACGCGGACGGTTCCGACGCCCCATGCGGTGATGTTCTCGGTGTCGATCTTCTCGTTGCGCTCAAGGCCCTCGCTGGCCACGAACCCGGCCTTGGCGAAGGCCTGGTCGACGTCGCCAGTCGCGGTGGTCGGCACAGGCGTGCCGAGCGGCGCGAGCTGGATCCCGCCGGTGACGGCGTCCGAGCCGACGACGATGTTGTTCTTGTCACTCATATCTGCTCCTTGTTTTGGTTAGTGATTGTCGGTGATGATGTTTCGTGAGCGCATCTCGACGGTCGCCGAGTAGCGGCTCATGTGCGGGTAGTCCGGTTCGGGGTCGTTGCCAGCGCCTCCAAGGAGCCGGTAGCCGAAAAGCTCGCCGTGGGCGTTCTCGAGGGCAGCCAGCGCGAGGGAGGTGATCCTCGCGGCACGTGTCTCGGATTGGGCCCAGCCTTCGACGGTGATGTTCCATGAAGTGGTCTTGGGGGTCTCGTTCTGGCAGCCGGAGGCGATGAGCCTTACGAATTCGTCGAGCGTTTGGCCGTTCTGGTCGACGGCGATCCTGGTGCCCGCCTCGATTCCACGCACTTCCGGGATGGTGTCGAATACGGCGCTGATCTGGCCGGCGCACTGCTGCTCGATGTCTCTGGGGATGTTGAGTTGCATGGCTAGCCTCCGCTCAGGGCTCGTGTCAGGCACCGTCTGGTCGCCTCGAGGCGCTGGGCCTCCTTGGTGGCGGCCGAGACGATGTACCTGCTGCGCGAATGCGATGGTGCCGGATAGACCCGGTAGCCATCCTCGATGCCGGCGAGCGCGTTGGCGCGGGCGGCGATCTCCTCGGCCTTGGCCTTGAGGCCCGCGTCGACGGCCTGGTCGCGCCGCAGCTCGTCGAAGGCGTCGTAATGGAATTTCACGGTCGCTTTCCCCATAGGTCACCCCTTCCAGGCCTTGAGGGTCGCTTTGCAGTACGGGAGGATGCCGAGCGGGTCGGGTATGCGCAGCACCATGCCGTCGACCTGCAGCTCCTGACCATCGACCCGCACCTGGGCGTTGTCGGCGACGGGCGAGCCGGAGGGCATGTAAAGCGTGTACTGGCTGAGCGTGCCCTCGCGGTTCTTGGTGTCCGTGCCGGTCGTCGGCTCCTGCAGGTCGCAGCCGCCTAGCGTCTTCCACTCGTCGGTCCATGTGAGCGTGAGGCTTCCATGGTCGCGCGTGTAGGTGGGGTTGCGGTACTTGATGGTGGTGCCGCCGAACATTCCAAGCCCGCTCATACGCGGCCTCCCAGCGAGTAGCGTTCGATGGTCTCCGTCCACTTCTGCGTGACGCCGACGGTGGCGGAAGCGCCGAAAGTGACGCTGCGCCCACCGAGCGCATAGGATTGGAGGCCGGCGAGCGCCCGGTATTGGATCTCGGCCTGTTCGAGCACGGCGTCGGCGATGTCTCCCGGCGTCGTGCTCCAGCCATGCGTGCAGGTGACGGTGATGTTGCCGAGGCCGTACGGCCAGCGGGCGTCACGGCGCAGGATTCCCGCGCCGCGGTCCGCCTGCCAGTCGTCGACATCAGTGCCGTCGACCGTCACACCGTCGATGCCGGTCAGGTGCATGGCGGGCAGCAGCAGGGTCTGGGTGCCGTCGCCATTGAGCGTGATCCTGTCATGCTCGACGGCCAGCGGGTTCCAGCCGGTGCCGCCGACGAACCGGTCGGTCGACCGGCGCAGGGCGAGCAGGAGTTTCGGGTTGTCGGCCGGCATACCGGTCAGGATCGCCAGGTCATCGGGATCGGCGAGATACGTCGTGTCGGCCATTTCCTCGCCTCCTACTTCGCGCTCTTGGGGGACTTCGTCTTGGTGGAGTCGGGCGCGGGCACTTCTTTGGTGGAGGCCGCGTCGCCGTCCTTGTTCTGGTCGCCACCGGGCTTATCGGGATCGGCTGGAGGATCCTTTGGTGTGTCCTCCGTATCCTTGGTGGGAGGATCCTTCGGGTCGTCCTCCTTGATGCCGAGCTTCTCGGCGTCCTCGGGACGGTAGCGTTTGCCGTCGGAGATGACCATGCCGTATGCGTCCTTCATCACTCGCCTCCCTTGATGTTGGCGACGAGCAGTTTGGCGGGCTCACGGCAGAGCATGAGGCTGCGCTGTTCGGCGCGGATATAGGTCAGGTTGTTGCGGGCGTCGTCCTCGTTCTGATTGAAGGCGGTCACGGAGATCCCCTCATAGTCAAGGAGCTGGATGACGCTGAAATCGCCGATGATGGCGGTACCCTGGTTGACGTTCTGGGATTCGACGATCGGATAGCCCCACAGCGTGCGCGGGCCCATGCCGAAGGGTCCCTGTCCAAGGAATCGGTCGTTCTTGTCCCTCAGAAGGTCGATGGATTCGATATCCTCCGGATTGAGGACGATGGCCTGGATCTTCGCCTTGCTGGTCTTCTGCAGGCTGGTGATGCCCTTGCGGATCGTGGTCACCATGTCGGTGACGAAGCTCTGCGCCAGGGTGCCGGTCATGTGCAGGATGCCCTCGGGTTCAGTACCGCCGGCACCGTTGAGCACAATGTCCTCAATCTTGTCGTCAAGATTGTTGCGCAACGTGGTGTCGATGAGGGTGCTGATGATGCCATCATCCTTGAGCTCCTGGTTGGTGACCTTGAAGCCGTCGGCGTAGGTGTAGCCGTTGGCGGTCGCGAGACGGAACTCGAGGGTGGAGAGGGGCTTCTTGCTTTTCTCAGGCACGATGCCGGCGTTGTTGGTGACCTTGACCAGCTGACGGTAGTCGGTGTGGTCGGAGTCCGTGGTTCCTCGCGTGATGAGGTTGAGGAACACCGGCTCGTTACGGTAGGTCAGGTCGTCGATGCCGGGAAGTCGCGTGGTCTGCACGGCTCCCGCGAGTCCAGTGGACAGGGGATCGGGGTCGGCCTTGCGCACCGACTGGAACGACCCCAGGTCACGGGCCTTGATACTGACGGGCTGTCCGTCCACGCCATGCGGGTTGGACTTGTGCCAAGCCTTCATCTCCGGGGAATTGACGAAGCGCTGGCCGAGCGTCATGCCCTTCATGGCCTGCTCGGTGCCGTCGTCGCCCTTGCTCTTGGGCTCGGACTTGATGGCACCCTTCAGCAGGGCGGCCGTCTTCTCGGTCTTGGCGATGTCCTTCTTGAGGTCGTCGATCTCGCCGGTGAGCTTCTCGGCGCGTTCGATGTCCTCGTCGGTCAGGCTCTCGCCCTTGGCCTCGAGCGTCTTGGCCTCGGCGAGCAGGGCCTTGAGCCGTTCTTTCTTGTTCATTTTTCCTCCTCGCCCGTCAGGGCTGCTAGATGGATGCGCGCCAGCGCCTTCCGCCGGCGCATCAAAAAGGCCTCCGAATGTTCGGAGGCCAAATTCTTGGATTTCCCGGAGTCGCCGGGAGGGGATACGGCGTCGATCACGTCGTCGAGCGCCTTGATGTCTTCGGCGAGGCTCGCCCTGGTGGACTTGAGGGCCTCGACATGCTTGGCAGCGAGGACGCGCCCCTCCTTGTCCACATGCTCGGATTCGTGGTGTTTGACGTCGATGAGACGGGTGTCGGGGTTCGCTCCCTTGAGCGTCATGCTGACCTCGGCGAGGTCGAACTGCTTGACGTGCTCGGTGCCGTCGTCGTCGGTCTCGATCTGCGAGCGGTCCTCGAAGCCGCCGATGGAGAATTCGTGCACGCGGCCCTGGCTGAGCAGGCTGTAGGCTTGCTGGGCGGTGGGATTGTCCATGTCGAGTTGGGCTTCCACCTGCAGGCCCTCGTCGGTCTCGCTTGCCTGGGCTGATCCTATGTGCGACCAGATGTCGTCCCACTGGTGGTCCCAGATGATTGGTAGCGGCGTCTTCTCGTCGAATCCTTTCAAGGATTCCGCGAAGGCCCCCGGCTCGATGATCTGGCCTTGAGAGTCCTTGACGCCGAACGCCGAGACGAGCGCCGTGAATTTGCCCTCGCCGGCGCTGGCGTCGGCCTTGACGGCGAACCGCTTGCAGATCTTGGTCTGGGTGCCGCTCTTGCGTTTCTCGAGGCTGCCGCCGTGGTCGTACCAGCGTCTGATCTCGTCCATGGTGGCGTCGTCGCGGCCATCATCCTTCGCGTGCCGAAGAACCTCGTCGATGCCGGGGTCGACGGTCACGATTTCCGCCTTGGCCTGCTCGTAGGCGTTGGAGCGGCTCGGGTTCATCCATGTCTGGATGATCCACGAGTCGGTGTCGACGCCTTTGAGCAGGTCGTCGATGACGTTGTCGCGTGCCGTCCGGGCCAAGCTCGCGGGCACTCCGTCCACGGAATGCTCCGCGGTCTGGCCCAGGGCCTTGGCGAGCGCGTCGAAGTCTACGACCACGTCTCCGTCGTGCTTGTGTTCGGCTATGTAGGTGGTTTTGCCGGCGGCCGGGGGTCCGGTCACCACTGTGATTTTTGCCAATGTGGTCTCCTTTTCACCATGTGTAGCTGAGCACGCAGGTGCATCCCGCGGTCTCGTCGACGTCGAGGCCGCCGTCTCCTGGCCAGCGAGCGCCGTTGCTGAATGTGTCGTCCATGCCGACGGTCTCGCCGTTCATGGCGGCGTGGGTTGGGCGTGGGTTGGCCGAGGTCACCGTCCATGTCTTTTGTGTGAGTCCGGAGGCGTGGGCGGCGTCTTGGCGGCCGAAGCCTGCGCAGTTGGCCACCAGCGCACCGGCCCAGGCGAGGGCGGTGGAGTCCTTTAGCCTGTCGAGCAGTGATTTTCTTGGGTCGTCGTCGCCTGAGTCGTCGGCTTCGTCGAGGTCGTCGAGGCTGCCGATCATCCCGTCGTTGATTTTTTTGGCGGCGTTGGCGTTGACGACGGAGATGTAGGGGCGCATGACGTCTTCGGACCAGCCGGTCTCGTCGGGGTTGTACTCGCGGATGACGCTTTTCGCGGCGGCGAGGGCCGTGGCCCAGGTGTGCGGGCTCATGGCGTCGGCGAGGATCCTGTCCCACTTTCGGTGGAAGTCGTCGGCGTCCGTGCCGGTCTTGTGTTCGTCGAGCTGGCGCTGGTAGATGCCGCGCAGGGTGTCAGCCAGCCCGTCCTCGGCTTTGGACTTGGCGGTGGCGAGCTCTTCGAGCGCCGATCGGCGCAGGGCCATACGGGCCTGCGAGCGCGCCTGGCTTTGCTTGGCCTTGCGGTTTTGCGAGCCGGTGTCGGTTGGGGAGGCGAGGCCTCCGGCAGTGACGTTGAGGGGGACGATGAGCTCGTCGGTTCCGGGAATCTTGTACATGTCGAGCATCGCACGGGCCTCGCTGCGGGTCATGTATGGCCCTCCGACCGCGGTCTGCAGGTAGGAGGCCATCTCCAAGAAAGACCCGTTGAGCGCGGCGTTGCGGTCGAGCTCCCCGTACAGTCCGTCACCGGAAGCGTCGAGCGCGGGGATGACCTGCAGGTTGAAAGCCTGCTCGAAACGCTCCAGGACGGGGCCCAGCGTGGGCCCGTAGAGCATCTGGCGGAACGCGGCGATGTTGCTGTAGTTTCCCTGACGGCTGCCGACAAGTTCGGGCGGGATGTGGAACGCCGAGCACACTTCCACCTCGCTGAGCCGGCGACCCTCGATGTCTTGGGCGTCGTCGGGGGTGATGGTGCTGCCGAGATTCTTATAGTCCATGCCGTCCTCGAAGATCGGCGTGCCGCCGGCCTTCGAGTCGCGGAAATCACGCCAGGACTGTATGAAGCGGTCCTTTTTCTTGTCGTCCCATTTCCCGGCGTCCTGCGGTCTGGTGATGATGCCGGTGAATTTCGGCGAGCGGTCCCATTGGGCGTTGCGCCAGGACACGGCGTTGGTCTGCTCCTGCAGGATCTGCGAGAGGGTGAGCAGCGGGCTCACGCCGATGCCGTCGGCTGCCGACCAGCCGGTGCCGATGGCGAGCGCCTCGCCGGTCAGGTCGATGATGCCCTGGGATGTCTGCACTCCAATCTTGACGATGTTGTCGAGCGCGTCGGACTCGATGTAGAGCATTCGCGGGGGGATGCGCTGGAGCCATTGGCGTCCGTCCTTGTCGTCGAGCAGGGCGACGCACCACCGGTCGTACATCATGCTGTCGCAGGTGAGCTCGTAGAGCAGGTCGTAGCTGGTGCGCCGCGACTGCGCGTTGGGCACGCGTAGCAGCCGTTCGGCGGTGCTGTCGCTGACGCGCTGCCGGTCGTCGTCGGCCTCGCGCTGGTAGACCTTCCAGGGGATGATGGCGACGTTGCGTGCCGCGAATTCGACGACCTTGCGGACGCTGGGTTGGGTGCGCCATACCTGCTGCACGTTGACCGGGCCGAGGCTGGCGATCGACGAGAGCGGCGTGCCGGGGTCGGCGACGGGGATTCCCCACGTGGTGCGGGTGTTGGCGTGCGGGATGGAGGGGTCGCCGAGGGTGATGATCCCGTTTGCTGTGCTGAGGCTTACCATCACACCACCTGCACCGTCATGATCGACTGCTTGTAGATGGTCACGGTGCCGGGCACCTCGCCCTCTTCTACCTTGACGCCGCTCAGGCGCACTCTGCCCGGCCACGCCAGTTGCGAGCGGCCGGAGAGGCTGCTCCCGTCGGTGAGGCTGACGGTGACGGTTTTCCCTGGCATGATCCACATGGTTTTCTCCTTTATGCGATGAGCAGCCCGTGATCCTCGTAGGCGCTGTGGGTGTTGCGTTCGTCCGCGGCTATGGCCTCGCTCATGGCGGTGACCAGGGCGGCCACGCCGTCGATCTTGTCTCCGGATTTCGCTTTGTCGGGCTTGACGTTGCCGGCGGGGTCGGTGGTGACGGCGAGGTTGTCGACGCACCAGTCCATGACCGGGTTGTCGTGCATGATCCCCGGCTCGGATTTGAGTCCGGAGAGGACGAGGCGCTGCACCTGTTTGAGCGGCGGCGAGAGGGTCAGATAGCCTTGCCGGACCTTGACCATGTTCACGCCGTCGGCCACGAGGTCGTTGACCAGCTGGGACGAATTGAATGGGTCGTAGCCGAGCGATTGGACCTCGAAGGACTCGCAGTCGTGGTTGATCTGCTGGCGGATGAAGTCATAGTCCTGCACGTTGCCTGGCGTGGTGGTGAGCCATCCGTCGGAAGCCCACACACTCGCCATGCCGTTGGTGCGCACGTCGAGGGCGTTGAGGTTGTCCTCTGGCGTCCAGAACCTCCAGACGGCCTTGTACCGGTCGCCTTCCACGGGGAAAAGCCAGCACAACGCCGACAGGTCGGATACGCTGGCCAGGTCGAGGCCGCCATAGCATTCCATGCCGTGCAGACCGACCTCGTCGATAGGACGCTTGTTGGCGTTCCAAGAGCGTTGGCTGATGAACTTCGTGGCCTGTTTGGTGCGCACGTTGAGGTTGAGGCGCAGGAATCGGGCGAGGTTCAATGGCGAGTCCTTGGCCTTCTCGGCCTCGGCCTGCATGAACTCTTTGCTCGGGCTGACACCGTATCCGGGGTTGGCGCGCATCCACGTCGACTCCTTGAAAGGATCCGCGGACTTGGGTGCCGCGAAGATGACCCCGTATTCGGTCTGGTTTTTGTAAATGCCCTTACAGAGTTTCTCGATGCGGTCGCGGTGCTGCGAGTAGGGGCTGTTGCGCTTGCCGTCGTCGGCGGTCGTGATGATGATGCCAAGCGGCTGATCACGAGCACCCGTGCCGGACTCGAGCGCGTCGATGACACTGGAATCGCGGTGGACGTGCATTTCGTCGACGATGTACCCACTGGGGTTAGATCCCTGCAAGAGGTCTCCGATGGAGCCGACAGCCTTAAAGAAGGACTGATCCAGCGGACGGATGATTTCTTTCTTCATGGCTTTGATGCCAGCTTTTTTGAAGTCCGGGCTGTTTTCAGCAAGAAGTTGGGCCGGACGATAAGCGTTCATAGCCTGATCCTTGGATCCCGCGGCAGCGATTACTTGGGCACCATATTCGCCGTCACCGAATCCAAGATAGAGACCGAGACCTCCGGCGAGAGTGGTCTTGCCGTTTTTCCTTGGAACTTCATTCCAGGCGTTACGGATTATGCGGACGATTTTGCCATCAGCGTTCTTTTTTACCCAGCCAAAGATGGGGGCGATGATGTAGGCGACCTGCCAAGCGTCAGGACGTAGTGGGTGGCCAGCCCATTTGCCCTGCGTGTGACGCAGGTGCTTGAGTGCCCTGATTACCTTATCAACGCGGGCGGGGTCGAAGTACGCGCCTTTGACATCTCGCGGTTCACGCGTGCGCCACAGGGGTTTCTGCCAGGATTGCAACTCATAGCCACGCGACTTCAGATACCATTTGACTTCAGGGGACAAAGGCGCGGCATAGGGGCGGTTAGTCGATAGCGAATGGGTTGCCTTCCTTGCCACCATGATCGTCGCCCTCCACATTTATCCGCGACCGTGACGCGAAAGAGAGCCCCAATTGCTTCGCATACTCCAAAAACGCGGCCGAATTATCCTTGAAGATCTGGGCGTTCGGGCTTTTGATTTTCTGTTTCGCGTGGCGCTTGTCCTCCACGACGATTCCCTGCTCCAGAAGCTCGTTCGAGGCCTTACGGGCGGTGCTAAAATGCCGCAGAGCCATCTCCAGAGTCATCCCGTCGGCCTCCGAGAGCAGTCCTGCCTCGGAAAGCACCGGCACAATCTCGTCCCACAGCGCGCTGATCTCGTCTGGAAGCCCGATTGGCTTCTCGGGCTCTTTCAGATCGACCATTTCCTGCGCCGAACCCTCGATTTCCGGCTTCTCACCGGCCGGGGCGAGCTTCAAAGGGCCTCGAGCACCCATTCCAAGCCCCCAATCACGCTAAAAAACGGCAAGAAAACCGGAAATCTCACAAAAAAAGGAAAAACTCGCGCGTGTTCTCTCCTAGTTGACCTTGCCGCCGGAATCGGTATTACAATTTGAAATCCGAACTCCCCTACCCCTGTGCGCGTCTTGTGACGGCACGGGCATGGTTGCGTCGGCGATTCTCCTCGATTGTTTTTGTTTTGTGGCACGGATAGCAGAGCCACTGGCCGTTGGCCGGGTCGTAAAGCGCTCCCTGGTCGCCTATGGCTATGATGTGGTCGGCCTGGCCACGTGGAGCATACCTTCCGCATTGCTCGCACACACTGTTCGCGTTCTCGCGCACCTGCCTCCGCCACTTCTTCTCCCTTGCGGAATCCATCTGCAGGGTATGCTGGCTAGGCTGCTCCCAAGGCTTTCGCTGGTGCCTCTCGCATTTGCCGTGCTGGGTGGCCATCTCGCCGCATCCAGGTGTGGTGCAACGCCCCTGTGGCATGTATGGCATCGAACGTGCCTCCAGTGGATGGAGATCTATCGGATGAAATCGGGCGCTGCCTGGCTGACGTATGACCATGTTTCTGCCGGGTATTCCGCCATGGTTGCATATCGTCTGTCCCACACGACCAGCGCGCCGCGGCGGTTCACCTTGTAGCCCTTGGCGTCGGGGAATTGGTCGGAGGTGCCGTCAGGCTTCGTCACCGCGAACATGTCACGCCTCTGGTGCCGGTGGAGTGCTTGCGCTTGTGGCCTGTGAATCGTCGGCTGGAGGATCTGCCGATGTGGGCGCTGCGAGTTGTCGCACGCTGGCCCAACGGTTGTATTCGGCGATCTTGATGCCGTCGGCGAAGACGGAGAGGGCGTTGACGTCGGCCTGCCAGGTATCACCTTCGATGGTGTCGGTCTTGGTTCCGCCGGTGATGGTGGGTGAGTATTCAATCTGGAGTTGCATGATGTTCCTTCGCGGGTAAAAGGAAAGGCACCCGACGTTGTGTCGGATGCCTTAGAACATATTATGGTCAGCGCGTTGGTGCCTACCGATTCATGGGAAGAACCAACACTACCAATATGTGCGATTACAGTAGCGATGTCAAATAACGATTACAGTCACCTGTTCATCGCCTTCCACACATCCCATACGAGGAACACCGGCTTGCCGTCCTGCTGGCCGACAGGCTGGATGATCCCGCGGTTTTTCCACTGCGAGATGGTCTGCCGTCGCACCTTGATGCCCTGGTCGCGGAGCATGGCGCTGATGTCGGCGGCCGTGCCCTGCACCCCATAAGTGGCCGCCTCGACCATGCGGAGCTGTTGCACCTCGTGCACGCTGGTGGTCCTGCCACACCGAGGGCACACAGTCCATCCGGAGGCCAGGTCGTCCTCGCCACACCACAGTTCGGCACGGCAATCAAGGTCCAGGCACTTGCCGATCATCACCATAGCGGGAGGTGGCTCGAGATGTCTGCTGAGGCGCTTGCTAGCCTCATGTGCGATCTCGCAAACGCTAGCCGCATCGGGTCGTGCGAGCAGGTCGTCAAGATGCCGCAGCGTGCCCTTGAAAACGAATTCGGCGTCGAAGCTGGGTGCGAAGCGCAAGGCTCTGGCAAGCTCGCGGGCGAACTTGAGGATGTCCTGCAGAAGCTGCCAAGCGCCGAGATTGACCGGAATCGGGCCGACGGTATAGGAGCCGGCACCGGACTGTCTAGCAACCACACTGGCCTTCTTCGCCGCGATGTCACGGAGCGCGGGAAGGTTGGCGGACAGTGACCGCAAATCCTTGTCGAGCTGTTGTTTCCTATCATTCGATTCAACCATGGTGTGTGCTATTCCTTTTGCGAGCGCCGTTTTATTTGTTTTTGTGGTCGTGGTGTTCCTTGACGAAGAGGATGCCAGTGGCGATGAGCGCGATGGCGAGAGCGGTGATGATCAGTGCCTGCATGATGAGGGTCCCGGAGTTGTCCATTGTCATAATTCCTCCAGTTTCGAGTGTGCGTAACGCTTGCATCTCCGCACCGTGTCAAGCGCCTCGTTAAGTCGATGTTCCAGCAGGGACATCTTTCGTTCGATAAGCGCCCAATCCGCGGCCACCGGCACTTGAGACGCGGTGTACGTGAGGCGATTGTCGAGCCTGTCTTCGCCAATATGAGAAGAGATTCCCGAGGGAAGGCCGTCGGAACCGTATTCGATGCTCATTGCAGCTTCTCCTTCAGATCCGCGAGCGCCAGTCTTGTCTTGTCTGTGCTTCTCATGATTTTCCCCGCGCCGGCGATGTAGGGGGTGCTGAAGAGCGACTGATAGAGATACGCCGCCTGCTGCGCGCATGCTTCAATGGACGGGGTGATGGCCGAGAGCAGGGCTTTCGCGCGTGCCTTGTCCTCGAACTCCCTGAGCGCCTGTATCGACGATTCCAGTGAAAGGTCGTGCAGACTGGTGTCACCGGCGACGTAATTCCAACACGGAGCGTGGTCACAGTCACACTGATCGCATACCATGCGGAAATTGCGGCCTGGCACGTCTATCTCGCTGACGATGCCCTCGTGCAGGTTGCCATGATGCTCGAAACGCACAACATCGCCCACATGGAAATCCTCTATAGTGATCTGTTTGTTGTTTGTTGTTTCTTTGCTCATTTTATCTCCTCCAGTTTTTCGTCGATCACTCCCAAAACCCACGACAAGCAGTCCGTGTAGCCATCGCGGTAACGCCGGTCCGAAGCGAAATAAGAGTCGGCGTAACGGTATTTCGCGGAGACCTGTTTGCGAATCTCCGCAAGCCCTACAGGCTCGCGCGTTTCGTTTTCCTCCCGTAGTTTCGGGTCGCCGTCGGGGATGTACCAGGTGTCGGAATCGTCCGCAGTGAAGTTCACCAGCGCGTAATCCTCGATGTCTCCGGTGGCACCCTCGTGCTCGGTCTCCACGAAGCCGCCGTAGGGACGCCGGTAAAGGTGAACATGCAGGTCGACCGGCGTGACCGGCCCGTCATCGATGCCCGTGAAAACGTCAAGCTCGGGCAACGCCATCCTGCGGGCCTCACGCGTGTTACGGGCGCACACCAATATGCACCAGTCGGCACAGCCCACACGGGCCAGATACACGCGGTTGCCGGGATGACCCTTCTCCAACCTGCTCATTTCGTCTCCTTTCCGATGTGTTCCTTGATTGGCGCATGGTGCGTCTGGGCTATCAGCAAAGCGAGCAGGAGCTCGTCGTTGGAATGCCGGTAACGCTCCGAACGCCCGAAGCACTTGCACTTGCGAGACACGCACAAACTGTTGCCGCGAGGCGTCAGCACACCGTCTAGATGCCGGCGCAGCAGCGGCATTTCCCCCTTGACAAGTCGATCGGCCACTTCGTTGGTGGTGACCAGGAAATTCTCGTCGCCGAGAATATTGAGACCATGTCCGCTCGTCAGATCGGCCCAGCAGGATTTCACCTCGTAGCAGGTGAACCTGCCGAGGCTGACGCTCGACGGATTGGGATAGGGGCTGTTGCACAGGTACGGGTCGAAACCCATGAAGTCGACCCGCACTGGCTTGCCTGTATCAGAATCCTCCAGCGTCACCTCGGGGGCCGAGAAGCGATGGCGGGAAGCACACCTGCGCTCCACCAGCCTAGACAGCATCGCCGTCGTCTCAGTACGCCTGCTCATGATTCCTCCTCCTGCTCCTGGTAGGGGTCATTAACGAGAAGATCGGTGTATTTCTTGTACCCGGGGCTGGTGGGTGGTACAAGCTTGTCGTACACGTATTTGCCACCCTTCAGCCACGCGACCGAAAGCTCCTTGCCCAAGAGCCTCGCGTACTCCTTTTCCCCGGCCTCGTCCAGGGGACGCCACCCGTCACGGCAGAACACGAAATCATGCAGCGAGTCGAATCCCTCCGCCTCGCCGGGAGTCCTCAGCCAGCCCAGCATTCGCAACATCGCTTGGTACTCCGCGATATCACGGTCGAGGCACGTGTGGGCGCGATGGTCGGTGGGCTCCTGACTCGAAAGCTCCACGCCAGCGGCTTTGAAGGCGATGTCGAAATGCACGCTGCTGCCGGCGGGATGCAATCTGCCGCCGGCAGCCTCCGAAGAGACGAAATTGAACAGATCAGCCTTGTCCTGCCGCAGGTCAAAGTCGTCTACCGCGAGCGCCGCTTCTATCAGACCGTTGGCGGTGTGCATCCTGAGGGCGTCGCGGGATATCATCAGGGGATCGTCGAGCGGCAGGACCATGGCGAGCCGTGATTCGACGTTCGTGGCGTCCATGCCGGTGACGCGCATCTCGACCTCGAGGATCCTGTCATGCTCAGGGTCGAGGCCGGTGGTCTCGATGTCGATCCACAAGAGCTTGTCGTGCTCGTCGATGTTGTTTTCCTTGCTCATTGCATGATCTCCTTGAACGGTGCGAACAGGTCTCCGAGACAGCCCGCGAGCGCCGTCAGTGTTTTCCGGTATTCGTTGAGGGCTTTGCTGATGAAGTGGTTGATGGTGTCGATGTTCTGCTTGTCGGCGCAGGCGGAGCACAGGTCGGGTTCCACCCAGTGGCATGGGCCCGTGATCCATTGGCAGGCGTGCAGGTCGTCGCACCCGCATACCCGGCAGCGTCGGCGTGACGCCAGCGGGTGGCGTGGGGTGTGCAGGCTGTTAACTATCCTGTTGAACTCGGCGATGCACGCCTGCAGGCGGATGCCGTCGTCCCACGAATCCGTGTACTCCTGGAACCGCAGATTCATCGCGAACCCGCAGCGGGCGCACACGAAACGAATCGAATCCTCCCCGATGACCCTCATATACGAGGCGTCGTCAGCCTTGACTTTGCCGCCGCACTCAGGGCAGCGGGCGATCTTGTGGTATCTCATTGCTCCTCCTTGCTCGAGGTAGCGTCAGACAAGCTCTCGGGAGCGTACTTGTCGGGGTAGGTGGCTCCGCTCTTATCGGCGAACTCCTTGAAGTCCTCCTCGCTCATCTTGGAGCCATGCCACATGTAACCTAGTTCTCCATCAACCATGTGGGCGTAATCGGTTTCGATGAACCAGCCGTGCCGCAGCAGCGCCATCCACCCATCAGAAGAATCCGGATCCAAGCCGTCGAGCCATTGAAGCCGCTCGACCACGTACTCGTCCTCCGGAGTCTCTGGCTTCTCGTCGATAAAATCAACGGTGATGCGCGTGTACTCCTTGCGGGCGGATGCCTCGTCTTTCGCGTCGACGATCATGGCGGCCTCCTCGGCACCGGGCTCGTAGACGTGCCACCAATGGCGGTTCTGGTAATCCTTGCTTTCAGCGTTCATGATGTTCTCCTTGTAAGTTGTTGAAATTGATGGTGGCGTTGTCCTCGAGTCTCCAAGGCTGCGTGTGGTCGAGCGTGACGACCACGACACCAGACGAATCCTCCTTGACGCCGGTGAGCTTGCCGAAATCACGGAAGCCCGTGCCCAGGGTCACCGAGCACATGTCGCCGACATGGGGGCCGATGTCCTCCCGACGCCACTTCAAACCGGTCGCGAGCAGCCACTCGTCGAGCTCGGGCTTGGTGAGGGGACGCATCGTGCCGTCCTTTTCGAGGAACACCCAGCCATGCCGGCATGTTTTGCAAGGCACCTCGCTGGGATCCTCGACCCACTCATGCACCAGCCAGCCCAGCCTGTATGCCATGCCTGGATGTGCATGGATCCTGCCATGGCAGCCGGTCGTTCCACTGCCACACACCCGCATCATGTTCTCCGGACTATGCAGCCTCGGGAACGAATGCGAGCGCATGAGACGGTGGTGCCGTGACTCGCCCGACCAGCCATCCGCCCTCATGCCACCACACACCAGGCACTCATAGCCGTCGCGCTGGTCGACGATCCCGCAGACCTCCTCGCTAGGACGCGTGCTCATGACTCCACCCCCATTCCGGCGTGCCGAGGGCAGTAGACGTGGCCGCGCTGCACCCCACGGGAGCCGACGCCCCATCCCTTGCTCGCGAGTGCCGTTTTGATGTCGGCGTCGATGGCGGTGGGGTCGTAGCTGTTGTCCGCGCGGCGGTCGAGATCCAGGTCATCGAAATCCTCTTCCATGAGCCTGATGTGGCACGTGCAGCCGAGGGCGTCGCAATCCACGTCGGCTACCGGATCATCGGGCAGATGGTCGAAGAAGTCCGGGTTGATTATTTCTTTGATGCTCATGCGATCTCCCATTCCTCGTCTTCGTTTGGCAGGCCGAGCTCCTTGAGGGCCTCGCCGGAAGTTTTGCCTTGGTTGAGCAGGCTGGCCAAGTGGCACGACAGGTCGTCGTACTCGGCGTTATCCTCGTCGCGGTGCAGCAGGGCTAGCACATGCCGGCACTTCCAGGTGTGGGTGTGCGGCTTGGGCTTGGGCTCTTGCGCGTAGGTGTCGGGACGGTTGTTGGGCAGCTCGTCCTCGAGCCAGGACTGGAACTTCGAGTCCCAGTTGCGGCTGCGGGTTCGGTTGTCCCGGGCGTTGCGGCGGAAACGTCGTGTGGAACGCTCGAGATCAACGCCATGCTCAGCCGCATAAACGCGATGAGATTTGTTGGGCATCCACCCGTCCGGCAGTTCGGTACGCGGACTCTTAGCCGGTTTCGATTCCTGCTGCTGGTCCCCCTGGGGGACAACAGGGGGATTAGTAGTTGGTTTATCTTTTGTATTGGGGTCACATTCTGACCCCCTCAACGCCGTTTTTTCGACCCGGTCGGAATCTGACCCGGTCGAAATGTGACCCTCACAGGGGGTCGTATTCCGACCCTCACCGACCACGCCCATGGGGGTCGTATTCCGACCCCCTGCCACGCTGTCCCAGGTCACATCGAGGCACAGGTCATACACGATCGGCCGGCGACCCCTGGGCAGCTTCATGGCCGGCGACTGGTCGTCGCTCACCACGATCACCCCAAGGTCGCGCAGCTCCGCGATCGCCGCCTTCACGGCCGTGCGCCCGTAGCGGGTGCGCTTGACCAGCGTCGTCACCGACTGCCAGCTGCCACGCCCCCTCCTGTCGCACACGTCAGCCATGTACAGCAGCACCAGGCGGGCCGCCTTGTCGGCCACAGGGGCCTCGTCCAAGGCCCAGCTCAAAGCCTGCACACTCATGACACGTCCTTGCCGAATTCGCCCGCGAGCGCCTGTTTCTCGGCGTCGCTGACGGGGTAGCCGATGGACTCGAGGAGGTCGTAATAGGGTTGGATGGTGGTTTTGCGGTCGTCCTCGTCGTCCCATAGGCTCCACCAGATTTCGGCCTCCCAGTCGGCGAAGAGCGCGAGGATGGTCTCGTGTTCGGGGTTCTTGCCTTGCCTGTCCTGGAGCTCCTTGAATGTCGTCGTGGCGATGAAACCGGTGTCGCTTTTGTCGTCCAGCTTGCACCCGCTGATGAGGTTGTAGGCCTTGATGAAGGCCTTGTAGGATATGGCTGACGCGCCCGAGTTGAAGTAGTAGACGCCGTCGCCCAGCATGAAGTGGAGGAATATCGTGGACACGGCCTTTCTCCACTGGGCTTCGGTGAGCGAGTGGAGGTTGGCGTGGAGCCATTGGCCGCGGAGCTTGCGGCTGGCGTTGTCGAGGTCCATGATCGGCTGGGTCCTGGCGCGTTCCTCGGCCTTGCGCTTCTTCTCCTCCTCCTTGTGTTTCTCCTCTTTGGACGCGTCTTCGGCATTGTGCTCGTATACCCAGTACCTGTCGATCCCGTGCGGATCGTGCCGCACCCTGATCAACGGGTCGGGGTCGTCATGCATGTTGAGCCACCCCAGCCACTGGTACTTGAAGGTCTCGCTCTTCATGGGATAGATCAGGTCGGGCCACCGGTAGCCGTCGTGATGGCCATAGGGGTCGCCTTCGAGCTCCTCGACCTTCAGGCCAAGGTCATCCACGACCAGGCGGGCGGCGGCGCTCCATTTGCGTTCCATGCGGCGTTCCCGCAGCTGGTCGAGCTTGTAGCCCCAATTGTCGGTGCCGGCCTTCTCGGCGAGCTCAGCCTGGGACTCCGGATCGTCCTCGAACTCCGCGAGCGCCTCCAGATCGGAGACGGAGAGTTGCGTGAAGTCCTTGGACTTGGCTCGCACGTCATCGGGTATCGTGGCCATCTTCAGGCGTCCACGCACATACTTGGCGCTGCGGCCGGTCTGCTTGGCGATCTTGGGGGCCGTGGAGCCCAGGTCAAGCAATCCCTGGTAGGCATCGGCTTCCTCGATGGGTTTCAGGTCGGACCGCTGGCAGTTCTCCACGATCATCAGCTCGAGCTGCCTCTTGGCGTCCAAAGTTTCGTCGACGACGCAGGGCACCTGGGTGAGTCCCGCGAGCTTGGCCGCGGCGAGACGACGGTGGCCGATCACCACACGCCAGCCCTTGCCGTCGGGGTTCGGCACCACCAAGAGGTTCTGCCTGACTCCCTGGGCCTTGATGCTGTCCGCCAGCTCCGAGACGTCGCCCACGTCCTTGCGGGGATTGTCCGGATGGGGGTGCAGGTCGGTCACTTTCAGCATCTGGATGGTGTTGGCTGTCTTCGTTGGCTTGCTTGCGCTCATGATTCGTCTCCTTCAGTCTCTTCGCTTGTGTCCTGGCTGATGGTGTAGGGGAGGTTCTGGGAGCCCGAGGACCGCATCGGGACGACCAGCGCCGCCACGTAGTCGTCTCCGCCCAGCAGCCACCATGGCGACGTCCCGGGGGTGTCGGATTTCGAGGGCAGCAGGCGCAGCGGGGCGTTGGGCTCGCCGCCCACCATCTCCGCCATGTCGAAGAGGAACCTGGGGTTGATGGCCACCTCCTCCACGGTGGCCGGCGTCTCGGGCAGGACGAACAGGCCGCGCAGGTCGGGCTGCGGCTTGCATATGCCCGACTTCCAGCGCTCCGGGTCCATCATGTCCCAGGAGCTGCGGGCCGTGGCCACCTTCGCCCAGGCGGCCAGGTTCCCGTCCACATCGAACTTCTGGTTGGGCACCATGGCGGTCTCGGGAGGCAGCAGGTCGATCCACTGGCCGTCCTCGATCTTGCTCCCGCGCAGATCCCAGCGCAACGCGATGAACTTGTTCGTCCACCAGGCGAAACCGTCGCGGTAGAAGATGTGCTGCAGCAGGGGGTTGTTGCTTTCCTGCGTGGCGTACCGGGTCAGGATCTGCGCCTGCCTCTTCGTGATGTATACGTGTTTCTCCATGATCATGTCCTCCTAAATTTGGTTATTTCCTGTCGCCGAGCCACGCGACGAAAATCGTCGCCATGACAATGAGTCCAAGAATCAGATCGGCCATCAGAACTCCGGCTCGTCCGAATCGCCACCGAACTCGGCGTCGTCCTGGGACTGGCTGAACGGGTCCATGCCCAGGTCGTCGCCGGCGGGCTTCGGCTGCTGACGGCTATCGGTGAAGCTCTTGCGGTCGGGATTCCCATACGTGCCGTCGAAACCCCTCCTGCCCGACTGGCGCTCGACTTGGGCAGTGGCGTAGCGCAGCGAGGGCCCGATCTCGTCGACCGTCATCTCGACGACCGTGCGGTTCGTGCCATCGTTGGCCTGGTAGCTCCTCTGCTGGAGACGGCCCTGGGCGATGACGCGCATGCCCTTGGAAAGGGTCTGCGCGCAGTGGGTGGCCATGTCGCGCCAGACCGAGCAGCGCATGAACAGCGCGTTGCCGTCCTCCCATTGCTGGGTGTTGCGGTTGAACGTCCGCGGCGTGCTGGCGACCGTGAAATTGGCGACCGTCGTCCCGTCCGCCAGAGTCCTCAACTCGGGGTCGGCGGTCAGGTTGCCGATGATCGTCAACGTCGTCTCTCCGGCCATAACCCGGTCTCCTCTCCATCCATGGCGTGCCTCACCGTGCAGATGATTAGCGCGTCCATCGAATCGAAACTCTCCTTGCTTTTCGCTAAAGCCCTGCAGTAATCCACCAGGGCCCAACGCGGCAGCCTCGACACACTCATGCCGCCTCCACCGTCGAACGCATCATGTGGTCCCGCTCCCAGCGAGCCACGTCCGCGAGATCGTAAAGGACCTGCCCGCCATGCGAGCCGACCCGGCCGTTCTTGCTGAATCGCGGGCCGTAGCCCCGATATCGCCAGTTCGCCAGCGTCCCCAGCGCGCAATGCCACCGCGCGGCGAGATCCTTGCTGGTCAGCCACACACGCTCCCTATCGGCTTTCGGCATCCTCTACCTCCTTCGCCTCGCTGCGACCTGCAGGCGTAAGCCCGTACCGTGTGCACCTGCCACCGGACTCGGTGACGCCGTCACGGTCGATCTCCACGACCATGCCAAGCTTCGTCAATTCCTTCAGCCTGGTGCGAATCGTGCTCTCGCCCAACGGATGCGCCTCGGGAGGCCGAAGCCTGTTGATCCGTTGCGCCTGCCTCTGCACTCGCCACGCCTCAAGCGGCACCCCGGAATGACGACGAAGCTGGTACATCGCCACCAACGTCAGCCGCTGCTTCTCACGCACGGCGACACCGGTCGAGGCCAGCTGGCTCGTCCACGGGTCCCCGGCGCGTGTGCCGGCGACCGCGGGCTCGTCGATACTGCCCTGGATAAGATGACCCATCGTGGTATCCTTTCCTCGTAACTTGATTTCGAAGCCCCGTTGCAGCGGGGCTTTTCTTTTTCCTGCGCGCCGGAGCCGGGACTCGAACCCGGTGCGCGCCGCCCGACCATCCAACGGCCTGGCCTCGCGCGGCCAACCATGCTCTCCAGCAGATCCCGGCTGCCGGTTGTTGCCTGTTCTCGCAAATGCTCGAAGAGACCGACGCCGGGGATTCAGTTATCACGAGGGTTTTTAACGGCTTTTCCTTGCCAAAGACTCCATGCCGGCGATGAACAAGCCCGGACAGGCGAACGCCACCCAAAGGAACCCGATCAGATGCCGCAGGGGTGCCATGCATGCCGGCACCACGCACATCCACGCCATCAACGCGACCATCGACGCGGCCAGGAGCGCCATGGCCATCCCCATCAAGACCGGAGAGGGGTTCCTTCCTCCGATAGACTTGGAATCGTGGCAACCAGTCCAACGAAGGAAGGAAGAATCATGGACATCGGATCCTTGGCGTCGTGGTTCGGCGCTCTCATATCCCTGCTGACCGCGGGATTCGCCGTCTGGTGGAACTGGCACACAAGACCCGAGGCAAGCTGGTCCGTGACCGCCCTCATGGCGAACGTGCCCTCCGTCGACGTGATTCCCGGCCTGAGGGCGTATGTCGCGTCCAGGGGTTTCAGCGAGCCCGGCCTCGTCGTGACCGCCACCAACGACGGCGACGGCGACGCCTACCAGGTGAGCGTCGATGGCGTCGGCTGCAGGGTGACGACCCTTCAACGCACGGGCATTCCGGATCGTCCGTTCGTGGACCTTCAGACGATTCCCCGGATTCCAATAGGGGAGCACATGATTCTCCTGGTCTGGCTGGAACCCATTCAGGATGCTGAACAAGCCATAAGGTTTCATTGGGTCCTTCAACCCACTCGTAGTATGAAGGCCGTCCGCCAGGACTACTTCCTGAACGACCGAGCGGACAGAGTGCAACCCAGACGACCCCTTCCCGAACCCGAGCGAGAAGCCGGTCATCTTTCGTGGGCGACGGAAACAGCCCTTCGACTCCGTATCCGTTTGAGCGCATTCGCTCATAGGAATCACCAACGCCTTTCAAGATCAGTCACTTCCGGGAAACAGGAGAAGTAGGGTTCCTTCCCTCGTTAGAATTGGAATCGCGGTTCAACCCCAACGAAGGGAAGGAAGTATCGTCATGACGTACCGTCTTAGATTCGAAACGATGGCCGGTCAGATGCGACAGATTGACCTTGCCGACGAGAAGTATCCGAAAAAGCTTCTTGACGACCTTGACCACGCGGTGAGGAACGGAGAGGCAGTGACCGTGATGGCTAACGTCAAAGGGATTTCCGTCCCATGCGACGTCAGCGTCAACCCGCGCGCAATGGCTTGGTGGATGCTTGTCGACAGCGACGACGTCGTGAAGGGGACCAGAGTCGCCTTCTCCTGACTCCAGCCGTGACTTCTCATCGTCCAGGTACTTCTCCGCCTGGGCGATGTATTTTGGCGAAACGTTATATCCCAGCACGATGACCACGCCGCCGAAATTCCTGACCTTGTATTCATCGGTGAAATCACCGGTGACGATCTCTATGCAATCGCTCATGACTCCATCTCCTTCGATTGCTAGTCGTCCGCGAGCGCCGTGCTCGTTTTTGTAGATTCGGATTCAGCAATTGCTTGTTTGAGTACTTCGGTCGGATCAACGTCGATGGCATCAGCGGTTGCAATGAGCGCAGTTAAACTGATGTCGTTTGCTTCAAGACGTTTACTCACAGTTACTCGACTAACTGCTGTTTGTTTGGCAATCTTTGTTTTGGGGATTTTGCTGAGAAGCTGCTTGTCGTGCAGTATTTTTACTGCGCAGGCAGCTATTTTGTTTGCACGTGTTATCGTCATAATCGTGATGATAGCACGTGTTAACTTAAGTTTGCAAGTGTTACCATTAATATATGGCAACAAAAGTTGATTGGGGATCCGTAGATTATGCGTCCCAAGAGGTTTTAGATGATCTCTATATCGATTCCGGACACTCTTATCGGCGTGTCGAAGAGCTAACTGAAGAACGCTCTGATACGCGGATTACCTACAACAGGGTGAGGGATATTTGTTTAGGCAGACGATCTTCGGTTCGCTTGTCAGAGTTAGTTGCTTTGTGCAGCGTCTACGAAGTCGACCCTGTCGCTACGCTAAAAAAAATTCTTAATCGTGCTGCAGAGATTCGTGCTCAAGATGAAAGCGAGCAGGTCGATAACAGTGCTTTTGAAATTGATGCTGTTGCTGAGCGTGAGGCGAAGATCCAAGCGATGATTGCTCACCCAGAGGAATACACGCTTGTGGCTCATCGTGATCCAAACAAGGAAGCGGAGATGGAGACCCCGCAGGATTGACGGGATTCGGAAGGAGGAAAAGGGATCCAATGAGGCACCCTACATACGGCGATCTGCTGTCCATAGCCGACGCCAGCCACCTGGACGTCAGGGAAGACGTTCTCGGCCAGGACTATTGCGGCTGCTATTTCGACGACCTAGGACTGATCCTTATCGACCCACGCATGTCCGACAACCAGAAAAGGTGCACATTATGCCACGAGCTGGTGCATGCGAGATACCACGACAACGGGTGCCAGCTCGCTGGCAAGGACGCCGAGAGGCGGACGCGGCGCGAGACCGCTCTCACCCTGGTGAACCCCATGGAATACGCGAGCGCCGAAAACGTTTATGAGGGCGATGCCTTCAAGATCGCGGCGGAGCTTGACGTGACGGTGCAGGTGATCGAGGATTTCAAGTCCTGGTTAAGCCAGCGTCCAATATGGAGTGCCGTGGCCTGATCGACCATATTCGTGTTGCATAAATTGACGGTTTAAATAAGAGAAAGTAGGGATAATGGAAGTCAAAGGATATCTGAGTTCGGTCAGTTTCGACGGCGAGAACATCGATATACAACACAGCAAGATGATCCAGAAAAGCCTTGGCGGCGAGCATGTGCGGATCCCGGTGGATTCCGTGGTGTCGGTCGCCTTGCGAGGCGTGAAGCTGATGACCAATGGGGCGTTGAGTTTCAGCGTCCTGAGACCGGACGGATCCGAAACCGGTCATCCCGACGATGCGGCCTCCACCAATGGGAACCCTTTTACCGTGCTGGTCACTTACGGGCAGCGCAATAAATTCAACGAGCTCATCAATGCTATAAACGAGAGGATCGCGGCGACGCCTAGGGTACCGCTCGAGAACATCGACGATTTGGAGCAAAGCGGGAAACAGTATCTGCAGAAGACCGCCGACTCCATGATCGCTCATTTCTCCGGCGATGACGGGACCTTCCTGATTCTCAACAAAAACACGATCGAGAACGGGGGAGAGAAGCAAAGCCTCGCAGGAGTGACGGCACGTCTGGAAATGGGGTCCGACCTGCAGTCCAGGGTCACTATGACGAGGCTCCTCGCCCTTGGAGTCTTCGCTTTCGCCGCCAAGAAAAAGAAAGGCGGAGAACGTTATCTGACCATAGAGGGACCGGACTTCATGTGGGCCACAGAGGTCAACCGGAAGAAAATCTCGAAAGCGGAAGCATTCGCCGTCAAAGTCAACAACCAGGCAAAGCAAGCGCCAGTGGAACCGGCTGCGCCAGAGGGCGCAGGCCTTGCAAATCCAGCACCCCAGCAGCATGCAGCCGATTCGACTGCGGACATCCTTGCGAAGCTTGCCCAGCTCCATGATTCAGGAGTGCTTACCGACGAGGAATTCACGGCGGCAAAAGCAAAAGCCCTGGGAATCTAATAGTAAAACCGAAATCTCAACAGACAGGAGTTTCAGTTGCAATTCTACGAGCTGAAGAAGATCATCCTTGACCGTACCGCTGATGCGTGGCACCACGTGCGTGTCGAAGAGGGGCAGGAGCCCGCGTCGATGCGGCGCTACATCGACGATCCCGATGACCACGAGACCTACCAAAAACACACGAACAGCCCATACGGCCGTGCGGTGCTTCGCGAGGACATCGACATCGCCATCGAGTGGGGGCAACTGACGCTCCCATATGTCAGCGAGGTCGATGGGTGGAAGTCTTTTTGGACTGACAAATTCCCCGATCGTACCCCTGTATCCTCAGAATTCGCGGACCTACTTTACCGAGGGTCGCTCGTAGATCGTTACGAGATTTTCCCCGCTGACGGCGGAAAATTTTATTGTCCGTATGTAAGAGAGCGTAAACACTTCGGAGTCACTGAAAGTGAGGTGTTTGATAGCGATTTTAAATATTGGACTACTATAGAAGAGCTCAAGGTTTGTGAACTGTTAAACTCGTTCGAACATAAAAATAGTTTGGCTGCATATTTTGATTTTTATAAATATGGTCTCGTTGTCTCTAACATGTCGTTTGACGATGCGTCAAAGCGCAGCCTCTAATGTACGAAAATACCCTCGCCGAGAGGCAACCCGGCGAGGGTGGTGAAACGGATTCAACAACCAATAAGAAGTCGTTCCGCGCTCCAGTATAGCGCCCAACGACGGGACGGAGCATACTATGGCAAGCATCAGCTCGTATCAGACTTCTGGCGGTACGAAGTACATGGTGCAGTACCGTACCCCCGAAGGGCGGAAAACAGTCAAAAGAGGCTTCAAGCGCAAGATTGACGCCCGTAGATGGGCCGTCGAAAAAGAGTCGAGCAAGATCCACGGCGAATTCGTCGACGAATCATCGGGCTCCGTCACAATCCGCGAGCGCAGCGTGCCTTGGCTTGCGAAGAAGCGGATGAGCGTCAAGCCCAGCACATACAGGATTCTCGAGACCAGCTTGCGGGTGCATGTCTTGCCGAAATGGGGGCCCGTGCAGGTGCGGAACATTGTGCGCGGTTCGGTGCAGGAATGGGTCACGCGGCTGGCCGGCGAGCGCAGCGCGACGATTGTGATCCGTGCGTATGGGGTGCTGGCCGGCATATTGGATGATGCCGTGGCGGATAGGCTTTTGGCTCGGAATCCTGTGCGTGGCGTCGAATTGCCGCGGAAGTCGAGGCGGAAGCATGTGTATCTCACCGAGGATCAGCTTTTCGCACTGGCTCGGGCCTGCAGAAACACTGGCGGTGCGATGGGGGAGCAGCGTGGCCTGATTGTCTTGATGCTGGGCACATGTGGCATGCGGTGGGGTGAGGCCGTGGGCCTGCGGGTCGGGGACGTGGACACGGGTCGCCATCGTATACTGATCGAGAGGACGGCGACCGAGCTTGGTTCGGAGATCGTGGAGGGGACACCGAAGAATGGCAAGTCGAGGACCATCGTCTATCCCGACGCCCTGGACGCTGGCCTGAAGAAGCTCATGGAGGGGAAGAAGGACGACGACCTGCTCTTCACGGGAGCGGACGGGTCATACTTGCGCCGTACCAATCCCAACGGAAGGGGGAAGTGGTTCTACCGGGCCTGCGAGACCGCGGGCGTCCCACACATGACTATCCACGATATCCGGCATACCGCCGCCAGCCTGATGGTGCGCTCAGGCGCAAATGTCAAAGCGGTGCAGAGGCAGCTGGGGCACAGCAGCGCGGCGATGACGCTGGACGTCTATGCCGACCTTTTCGACGATGATCTGAATGGAATGCGGGACGCGATGAACGGCATACTTCTCCAGAATGTACTCAAAATGTACTCACAGGACGTAACCACGGCGTCCTAGTAAGCTCAGGAATGGCTTGATTCCAACGTTTTCATGCGTGGAACACTTTTGTTTTGCGAGGGTTCGAATCCCTCCGGCTCCGCTTTTTGGATATAAATCAAGATTCAATCGGGAGTAGGTAAACGCTTACTCCCGATTGTCGTTTTCGTCACGATAGCCCCGTCTAAAGGCGCTTATGGCGCCGAAGTTCCCGCAAGTGTATTCTTTCTCACTGATTTATGCCGTGTTACGACGAAATTTCACGTTATCATTAATTCTGCTTTATTGGTTAAGCAAGGAAAATTGGCTTGCGGCAACGATGCGAAGTCGCGCAATGTCGTAGGCAACGCCCGCCCCATCGCGATTTCGTTTGGCCATTTCGGGATGGTTCATCCTCCCGAATGGTTTCCGCCGCGTCCGCCTTGCGATACATGCGGTATAGGAGAAGAAAATATGACTGAGGCAAAAGTCCAGAAATGGATGAAGATCCTGGTGGTCTTCATGTTCGCGACGTTCGCGTTCTTCGTGTTCATCGGCAACCTGATGGATTTCGGTTCCAACTATGATTTCGTCCAGCACGTCCTGTCGATGGACACCACGTTCCCGGGCAACTCCCTGATGTGGCGCGCGCTGCCGTACCACTGGGTGTGGCTGGTCGCCTACTGGTTCCTCATCATCCTCGAGGGCGTCATCGCCCTGGCCGGCTACATCTCGGTCTACAAGATGATCCGCGTCATCAACAAGGGTGACGAGGAGTTCTCGAAGGCCAAGACCTTCGGCTACATCATGTTCGCCCTGGCCATTGTGCTCTGGTACGGCGGTTTCGCCATCGTCGGCTCCGAGTGGTTCGCCATGTGGCAGTCGAAGGTGTGGAACGGCAAGCAGACCGCGATGGACATCACCGAGGTCGCCGTGGCCTTCCTCGTCGTCTTCATGCTTCCGCTGGTCAAGTCCGGCAGCAAGAAGATTGAGGAGACCGCCGAGAAGGTCACCAAGGACTGAATGCTGAGCCTGCCTTCTAGGTAAGAGAAAAGGTCTGGAGCGTTGCGCTTCAGGCCTTTTTTATTGGGTTTATTTGGTTTCCGTTGTCTGCCGATGCTCGTCTGCCGTGTCGGGGTTCGTAATTACTTATTGATTAATCGCGAATGGTGCTCCGATAAAATGCGCAAAGATGTTGTAAGCAGCCGATCTTTACGTGAGCGAGTTCCGCAATCTTCCACTCGCTTGAGCTGTCACATCTGTTGCGTATTTGCGCGTTTCAGCCATTCATCTTTCGTGATCACCCGCATGATGGCGTCGTGGCGTTCATCGATAAGAGGGAAGTAATCGCCGTCCTTGCGGCACACCGCCCGCATGCCGCAGTGCTCCATCACCTTGCCGGAAGCGGGATTCTCCACGTAGTGCCCGCCCCACACGGCGTCGCACCCGAGGTCCGTGAACGCGTGCCGAATCATCGCCCGCAGCGCCTCGGTCATCAGGCCCCGCCCCCAGAACGGCCGCCCGATCCAGTAGCCGAGCACTCGGTCGCCGTCATAATGGGCAAGCGCCCGCTCCATCTCGCTTTCGTCGACGCCTTCGAAAAGGCTGTGCCCCTCAATCGCCGAGCACACGAATTCGCCGGCATGGTCGTCCGGTCCGGTTTTCTTGAGTTCGATGGCGCCGGTTGGCGTGTCATCGCCGCCGCGCAACGTGATGGCATAGTTCTCGTCGCCGGTGAACACATGGTTGAGCGTCTCCATGCTTTCGACGACATCCCGGTGCGGCATCCATCCGCAACGCGGCCCAATCTCAGGGTCTGAGGCGTATTTAAAGAGCGCGGCAGCTTCGTCGGAGTCGTTCTTCTTCCAAGGCCGCAGCACAAGACGCGAAGTGGTGATTTCCATTCGTCAATGGTAGGGGATGGCCGGTTGCGTTTCCGGTGCCGTATCGCATCGCGGCCGTGTCCCTGTCGCTGTGCCGAATGGCGGCCGCGCCAGAAGCCTAGTCAGTGAATCATGCTATGTCTATACGTGCAAGGCGTGCCTTTGTCAATAGTAGGGGAGCCAAAGGTACGTCTTTGTCCCCTTGTCTCCTAAGTTGCTAGTTTAGCCTCTTTTTTCGTGAGGCGTGTCAATTCTCGATTTTTCTCGGATGCTGAGATGTGAAAGACCTTCGCTACAGTGGGGGTTGCGGGTTTGCGCGAAAGGCGGCATGGCGTGTCGCGTGTCGCGCAGACAGATGGACACGAACGACGAAACGAGTGCGAAAGGAGACGTGATGGCAGGTATCAGTAAACAACTTGAGACCATTGACGGCTTCTCCACGGTTGCCGAGAGCCCTGAGAGCCCCGCGCATGATTCGTTCGTCGAGAAGAAATCCGAGTTCATCGGCGACGCCTGCCATGTAAGCACCCTCGACGAGGCGCTCGCATTCGTCGCTCAAGTTCGTGAGCAACACCCAAAATCCCGTCATGTCGCCTACGCTGCGATCGTCGGGGCCGCCCAGGGCGCGGCCAAGGAGCGGATGAGCGATGACGGAGAGCCTTCGGGCACGGCGGGCAAGCCGATCCTCGACGTCATCCGCGTCAACAAGCTCACCGATTGCGTTGTCACCGTCACCCGATATTTCGGCGGCATTCTGCTGGGTTCCGGTGGTCTCATCCGCGCCTATTCCACAGGCGCGTCGATGGCGGTGAAGGCCGCCGGCACAAAGCGCATCGTGCCCATGCGGCGCTACCGTGTGGTGCTGGAATACGCCTGGCTGGGCCGTTTCGAGCAGTTGCTGGCCAGCGCGGGCGGCAATGAGGAAGCCAAGGACTTCACCGACCACGTCACCATTCGTTTTGCTGTTCCATCGGCAAACGCCGGGGATTTCGAGACGCGCGTTCGTGAGGCGTTCAACGCCCGGGCAACGCTTGCTGCTGTGTGATGGCTCCGGATTTCAACGTTGATGCGATGCCATGAAACCGTTTGGACTGATTCAATGCTCGCGGATTCTGAGTGTCGTTTTCGGCGAGCACAGCAGGGAAGCGGATTCCCAGGATTTCTGCTCCACCGTGCTGTGGATATGAAATCATGAAAAATCAAAACGGCGGAATCGCGCGGAGTCGACAGTAGACGCATCGCGGTCTGGCAGCAGAGAAACGGAAAATTTCACGTTTATATCCTCGCTGCTGCGTCTTTACAGTTTCGATACCCGAATATTACGGTTTTCTGGTTCCGTGCTATGTGGGGCGGCATTGCCTCGTCCGTGATTCTCCGGCTGGCGTTAAGCTGGGACCATGAGCGAAATGGAACCCCAAGCGATGAATGGCGAGAACAGTGATTCCGAGGCCATGCCCCAGAACGATTCCGTAGTGGCGCAGCAAGCCGAGGTGCAGACGGACGCGCAGGCGAGCGTTGAGAACGATGTCGCCAACGAAGGCGTTCCGGCGGTCGCTTCAGCCAACGACTCGAAGACCTCCAGCGATTCTTCTGACTTAAACGGTTCCAGCAATTCCGCCGATGCTAAGGCTTCTGGCGATTCCAACGGTTCCGGTAAATCGAACGGTTCCGCTGATGCAGGCTCAAATACCGACTCCGACACCGACACTCCCACTTTCGAGCCGCTGACCGACACCTACGAGGAGCTGCGCCACACCACCGATTCCGCCGAGCTCAGCCACTTCGCCCGCGAGCCCCTGCCGCCCAAGGAGAACCAGGCCGCCTTCTCCCGCGCCACCGCACTGCTCGAGGCCGTGGCGGGCAATGTCAACACCCCGCTCGAGGATCGCGTGTTCCTGGCCTCCACGATGCCCTTCCCGAACATCCTGGTCAAACTTTCGGAGGACGCGGACGCCTCCGTGCGTGAGGCCGTCGCCGCCAACCCCGACGACAAGAACTGGCTGGTCGGCCGGCTCACCAAGGACCAGGACGGCAAGGTGCGCGAGGCCGCGCTGCGCAATCCCCAGACCTCATGGAAGATGCGCCTCGAGGGCGCCCAGAATCCTGAGATTTCGGCCGACGCCCTAGATTTCTTGGGCAGTTTGGGCGTGGAGAACGAACCCGATGCCCCTTCAGTCCTCTCCGCGATGGTCCGTCGCGCCGTCGCGCTCAACCCGAACTGCTCGCAAGACACTTTGACGAGGCTCGCAAAGGACAAGTCCACGGATGTCAGCCACGCCGCCGCAACTCGTCTTGGCTGAAAGCAGCGCCATCAACAAAACGGTTTCGTTAATTTTTTGAATCCCCCGAATCGTTGAAACATACGTTTTCGCGCAAGATTACCTTGTTGCTTATCAAGTGGTTCCTGCCTCTAACGGCACCATCTCTACTCCCTGACGTGTCGTTCCTGCCCCTAACGTGCGCTTCCTGCCCTAAATGTGACATTTTTCCGCCCGAAAATGTGCTAAAAAGCGCAGGACTCGCCTGTTAGGGTAGTTCCTCAGTGCTTGCGTTGCTTTCGGCTAAAGGGTATAGAAAACTAGTGCTAAAAATATGACGTGTGACGTATATTCCGATATCTGAATGTGTTGTTTTGGATATGATTTGTGAGCAGTATCGTGTATATTTTCAATATATGATTTGTCTTACTTAGTTAATCGTTTGCGAATAACTGGGTTATTGGTTTCGGACAACGAGGAGTGCTTGCAATGACCATAAGGGGTGCAGTCTGCAAGTTGTTAGCAGGCCTGACCGCCTTAACGTTGTTCTTCTCCGTCTCTCCGTCGGTTGCGGTCGCGTCTGGGGGGGGGCACGATCTCCCAGAAAGTTCACAGTCTGGTTCTGTAAAGGCTTCTCCTGCATCAGTGGCTGACCCTACTACGTCCATCTCGGCTCGCGCTCAAACTTCAGAGAAGAACCCTGGCGCCCCTGATTCAGATACCGCGTCGAAAGTAGAAGCCCAATCCGATCCTCCGCAAACCACGCCTGTGGTTTCACCACAAGGAGTTACATGCAATACGGTTCCAGCTCACACCCCATGGTCTGGTACTGGTGGTGGCACATTATATTGGAATATTCATCTAAGTGGTGACGGGAATGAATGCATACTTGAATTAGAAAGTGGAAGGATTCCGAATCATCCTGATCCCTCTACAACTCCATGGATGACTAATTCAACGGTGACATATGCAACGGTGTCAGGACATGTAACTGCTTCTGATATGAGTTATATTTTTGACGGTATTTTTGGATTTGACCATGTTAAAACAATAGATGTCACTAATTTAGATATTAGTGGCGTCACTAGTTTGTATGGTACATTTTGCCGATGTTATCGGGTAACTTCGATTATAGGTTTGGATCATTGGAACACTTCGCAAATAAATAACATGAAATACTTGTTTCAATTTGATTTTGCATTGCAATCATTAGACAGTATTAAGCATTGGAATGTATCTAACTTGACAAATATGGAAAATTTGTTCCAGGCTTGCAAAAGTCTTTCAATTCTTGATTTATCAAATTGGAATATTCGTGCTGATGCTTCAAAGACTTGGATGTTTGGAAGTACTGGCACTGAATTGCATTTCCTTTGCTTACCTGCGAATGTGAGTCTGCCTGCCACTGCTTTTTATAGCAATGGTTGGCCAAGTGAGCAATGGCCGGATTTGCATTGGCCAGAGTCCGACTGGTCAGGTGCTGCACCTTTCAAAAATGAAAATGGTTGGTCGGGTTCGCCCTATTATGTGGGTTTGCCGCAACTTTCGGTACCGATGTGGTATGGGCGTCCATACACTGTAACATTTGATAAAAATGCTTCTGATGCGACCGGTTCTCCTTCCGATGTGCAACATGTTGGTTGGCCTAATATGATTTTGCCTTCGAGCTCTACTTTGTCTCGTCCAGGCTATCAGTTGCTTGGATGGAGCACTAACCGCAATGCAACTACGCCGGATGGATTAGCCGGTGGCGCTTATGTACCCACTGGCAATGTGACGCTATATGGCGTGTGGCTACCAACCCCGACGGTGTCGAACGACCTGATATTCCCGTGGATGAATGGTGGTGTGCCTGACAAGGTGAAGGTGACGGGCACCATTCCGCAGGGTTCTGGTATCTATGCCCTGCAAAACGGTGACAAGGTCGAGGCCGCGTTGATGCCCAAGAACGATCCGAGCTCGACCACGCCGACCGTCGGTACCGCGGCCGCCGCGAATGACGTGACCCTTGACACCTCGACCGGCACTTGGTCTGCGACGTTCCCGCTGTCCGCGTTGGTGGGGGAGGACGACGTGGGCCAAGGCTTGTCGTATGTGTTCCGTGCCCGATTGGTGACGACTTCCGATGGTGATTCGAGTTATGCCTTCTCCGCGGGCAAGCAGGCCGATTTGGTCGCCCCAACCATCACTGACGCCAAGTTCAACAAGGGTGCTCGCACGGTGACTGGCGTGGTGTGGAGCGGTGACGCCACCAACCAGTCCAATCGCGTGAAGGAGACGAAGTTCTCGGTGACGGTGACGTGGCCGGCTGGTTCGTCCACCTCGTCGACGACGCTCACCTGCACGTCAGGCGCAGCGTCCATCTCGGGCGCGACGTGCCCCACATCCGGTTCGGGCGATGGCATTTTCACGCTGCCGGTCCCCAGTGGCGTGCTGTTGAAGGGCGACGCGCAGATGCGGGCGAAGGATTCTCCGGCGGCCAGCGAGCCGACCTTGGTCGGCAGCGGCGAGCCGAACGTCTCATCTGTGGCGACCTTCGATTCCACGATGCCCGTGGTCACGGCCCTGCCTCTGACCGGCGGTGACGCTCCAAGCGTCTGGTGGCGCACGTGGCTGCTTCCGGTCCTGGCCGCCGCGGCCGTCGCCCTCAACATCCGCATGTGGTCCAAGCGCCGCCGCGCTCGCGGCCTATAGCCCGGCTCACGGTGTCAATTTCGCAGTCTGTCGTATGTGCGTACTTTCGCTGTGCTGTTTCACTGTGCTGCTAACAAGACAGTCCTGCTGCTAAACGTACGTTTCATGTCCTGAAAACATACGAAAACCAGCAGGACTGTCTTGTTGACAGCACTATTGGGCAAGTTGCCAAGCAAAAATACCAGACCGACTGTTGATGATGCGGCGAAAGCTGTTTACAGGCGGTATAAATCATCGGTCGAGACGAACCGCATGGTCTCGCTGCCGGAAAACCGTTCGCGGGTGGCCCTGCTGACTTCTAGCTTGCTGAACAACATATATTGCGTTTTCTCGGTCGGGAATCCTGGAACCAGCCCCGTTCGTCCTTGCAGTTTTGCGATGGCTTCGCTCTCGTCGAAGCTGTTGCGCCACTTGCATTCTCCGAGAAGAATCTGCCTGCTCGTAGGGTCCGCGGCGACCAAATCGATATCCGTCTGTTCCCTGGCCACGGGGTTGTTGCCCCACCATTTGCCGAATTGGGTGGCGAAAAACGGAAGGTCGTTCGTGCCGTCACGGCGTACGGCCCATTGCAGGCAGATGTTTTCGAATTGCTGCCCCACATATGTGGAGAACGCCTCTCCCAACGCGGTGTTGTCGGCCGCCTGGGCGCCTATGCCCCTTTCGATGGCGTCGACGTTCGGCCCGACGAAACGGAACCAGTAGGCGAAGAACGGATCGGAGATGACGTACATCCCCTTTCGGGATTTTTGCGGATTGTCGCCAAATGGAACCTTGCGCTCCACCAGGCCGAGATCGACCAATGTGCGCAGATACTGCGACGCGCTTGAGACCTCCATGCCGGCGTGTTCCGCGATTCTTTTGGGCGTCGAGTTGCCGTTGGCGATGGCCTGAAGTACCGAATTATAGAGCGTGGGTTCGCGCATCTCCTCGCGCAGCAACATCATCGGCTCGTCGTAAAGCAGGCCCAGTTGGTCGAACATCAGTCTTTTGACATTTTCGGTGAAGCCGGCCGCAGGGTCGATCGCCGCGAGATAATAGGGCGTGCCTCCGAAGGCGGCGTAATATTCCACCCGTTCCTCGTTGGGGGTGTCGGGCAAGAATTTGCCGGCATCATAGTAATCAAAAGGCTTTAGCCTGATTTGCGCTGTGCGCCGGCCGTATAGCGGGCTTTTGCCGCCAAGTACCCGGCTTTCCATGAATCCTTCATTGCTTCCCGAAAGAATCATCGTCACATCGGTGTTTTTGAAACCATGATCGATGGCGATTTGCAGGATTGAGGGCAGGCCAGGTTCCGTCTGCGCCGCGTAGGGGAACTCGTCGAAAACGAATACGTAAGGCTTGGCTCCCTCGGATTGTTCTCGTTGGGTTCGTTTGACGATGAAGTCGAGCGCCGAGCTCCAGGAAGCGAAAGTCGGGGTGCTTTCGGGCTCGCCGAAGAACCTGCATACCGCACGGGTGAATTCCGCCAGGTTGAGCCGGGTGCTCTGTTGCGCCGCGGTGAAATACAAGGTTCGTTTGTCTCGGGTGAACTCGTCGATCAGCGCTGTTTTGCCGACACGGCGGCGTCCGTAGACCACGACCATCTCGAATTTGCCGCTGTCATAGAGGCGCTGCATGGTCTCAAGTTCATGCTCTCGTCCGACGAACATCGTCTGCCGCCTTTCTTTTGCGTGTGTTATGTTTCCGTCGGATGAGGTTGGTGTCACCTATGACTGACGGATCCGGTATGTGTAAAATAAGGATAGCATAGTTATCTTAGGTAAGATTAGAATAATCATAAACAATATCTTCTAATTAAATCTTTTAGTGTATTTGGATTACGTAATTTTGCTTATCATCTACTCATGTTCGGCAGGTCATCCTCGAAGGCTTGCCTTAATAAGAACGTTTCCCGCTGCCCAGCGTGGCGCTCCTGTCTTCAACCTATTGTTCTTGCCCCTAACGGCACCATTTCTACTCCCTGACGTGTCGTTCCTGCCCCTAACGCGCACTTTCTGCCCTAAATACCACATTTTTCCGCCCGAAAATGTGCTAAAAAGGGCAGGAACGACACGTTAGGGGCAGGAAGCCGCACACCCATCACGCTGTGTTGCCGTTAGTCTCGGGCGTAGGTATAATGGTGAGTTGTTGTGTTTCCCTACGGGGTCCTTCAAAGCGCTTTCCCACTCGCACTAGGACTTTCAGGGAGCCCACGGATTAAGCGGTCGGAGAGGCATCATCGCAAGGTTTTGCCGATTTGGCCGGGAACACAATATAAGGAAAAGGTACACTCGTGAAAACTTTCACACCGAAGCCAGCTGATCTGACTCACGACTGGTACATCATCGACGCCACCGATGTGGTGCTGGGCAAGCTTGCGACCAGGGCTGCGCTTTTGCTGCGCGGCAAGAACAAGCCGACGTTCGCGCCCAACGCCGATCTTGGCGATCATGTCATCATCGTCAACGCGGAGAAGATCGCGCTGACCGGCAAGAAGATGGACAAGGTCCTCTACGCGCACTCCGGCCGCCCAGGTGGCCTGCGCGCCGACAGCTACGCCAAGCTGCTCAAGACCAACCCTGCTCGCATCGTCAAGGAAGCGGTCAAGGGCATGATGCCGAAGAACCGCCTCTCCAAGGTCGAGCTCGATCGTCTCCACGTCTTCGCTGGCCCCGATCACCCGCACACCCCTCAGAAGCCGCAGCCCATCGAAGTCGACAAGATTTCGCAGCAGGGCAAGTGAACCGAAAGGAGACAATGAATCATGGCTGAAAACACTGACAACTCCGCGGTTCAGGAGAATGAAGAGGAAATGACTTCCTACAGCACCGAGACCAACTCCGGCGCTGGCACCGGCACCTCGCAGATCACCCCCGGCTACGGCACCGGCCGTCGCAAGGAGGCCATCGCCCGCGTTCGCCTCGTTCCTGGTTCCGGCAAGTGGACCATCAACGGCCACACGCTCGAGGAGTTCTTCCCCTCCCGTCTGCAGCAGCGCGAGGTCAATTCCCCGATCGTCCTGCTCAAGCTTGAGAACAAGTTCGACATCAACGTCCTCGTCAACGGTGGCGGCACCACCGGCCAGGCCGGCGCCATCCGCCTCGGCGTGGCTCGTGCGCTGAACGCCATCGATCGCGACGCCAACCGCGCCACGCTCAAGAAGGCCGGCTTCCTCACCCGCGACGCCCGCGTCGTGGAGCGCAAGAAGGCGGGTCTGCACAAGGCCCGTCGCGCGCCTCAGTTCTCGAAGCGTTGATTTTCGCTTTCAAACTGTTTTCGAAAATCCCTCCCAGCCACATGGTTGCGGAGGGATTTTCATATCCGGTATCGAACGGACCAATGGCGTGCGATCAGGTAGATGGTTAAGACGGAATTCAATATTTAATTAGACACCGAAATCAACATCAAAATCAACATCGAAACTACGAAGAAATCCACGGCAAACCACCCCGAAATCCAAACAATACCAACGACACGCCCGAATTCCTCAAGTAGCCCCCCGATGGTTTAATAGAACAGTTGCCTGTTTTGGGCTCGCAAATTGTTATTCAAAATAGCGGGTGCAACCCAGTCGGCTTGGAAACAAGAAGATTGTCGTGTTGCACACTGATGTGGTTGGCCACGGGATTTCCCGGGGGCCTTACGCGCCGGTGTCCTTGAAACGGGTTGGTAATGTTCAACAAATCGCTAGAAAGGGCGGACGGCAATGGCGGGACAGAAAATCCGCATCAGGCTTAAGTCCTATGACCATGAGGTCATCGACCAATCGGCGAAGAAAATCGTCGAGACGGTCACGAACGCGGGCGCCACTGTGGTGGGCCCGGTTCCTCTGCCTACCGAGAAGAACGTCTTCGTGGTAATTCGTTCTCCTCATAAATACAAGGATTCTCGCGAGCATTTCGAGATGCGCACTCATAAGCGCCTCATCGACATCGTGGACCCGACCCCCAAGGCCGTGGATTCATTGATGCACATCGATCTGCCCGCGGATGTCAATATCGAGATCAAGCTGTAGGGAGGGGAGAATCAATGTCGCTGCAGAAAGCAAACCGCTCTGCGCTGCTGGGCCGCAAGCTCGGTATGTCGCAGGTGTGGGACGAGAACGGATTCTTCGTCCCTGTGACGCTCGTGGATGTGTCCACCAACGTGGTCACGGGCGTCAAGACCGAGGAGACCGATGGCTACAAGGCCGTCCAGCTCGGTTATGGCCAGATCGACCCGACGAAGGTGACCAAGCCGATGGCCGGTCACTTCGCCAAGGCGGGCGTCACCCCGCGTCGTCACTTGGTCGAGGTCCGCACGGAGGACGCCGAGGAGTTCAAGCCCGGTCAGGAACTGACCGCCGAGCTCTTCGCCGACGGCTCCGAGGTGGATGTCACCGGTACGACCAAGGGCAAGGGCTTCGCCGGTACGATCAAGCGCTGGGGCTTCAAGTCCTATCGTCGTACCCACGGCTCTCACAAGAACGAGCGTCGTCCAGGTTCGGTTGGCGCCTGCGCCACCCCGAGCCGCATCCTGAAGGGTAAGCGCATGGCCGGTCGTATGGGCCATGTCACCTCCACGGTGCAGAACCTCGAGATCGTTTCCTCCGACGTGGAGAACGGCGTCATCGCCATCAAGGGTGCCCTTCCCGGGCCCAAGGGTGGCATCGTCCTGCTCCGCACGGCTGTGAAGGGAGCCTGATAAATCATGGCTAACGTAACACTCAATGTCACAGACGCCAAGGGCAAGTCCGCTGGAACCGTCGAGGCTCCCGTCGAGATCTTCGGTATCTCGAACGAGGACGTCGAGGCCCATGTTCCGCTGATCCACCAAGTGGTCATCGCTCAGCTCGCGGCCGCCCGTCAGGGCACTCACGCCGTCAAGAGCCGTGGTGATGTCTCCGGTGGTGGCAAGAAGCCTTGGAAGCAGAAGGGAACCGGCCGTGCTCGTCAGGGCTCGACCCGCGCTCCCCAGTGGGTCCACGGTGGCGTGGTGCACGGACCGGTTCCGCGCAGCTATGCCCAGCGCACCCCCAAGAAGATGAAGGCCAGCGCCCTGCGTTATGTGCTTTCCAACCGCGCGAACGCCGGTCGCGTCGCCGTCGTCGACTTTGGCATCAAGGACACTCCGTCCACCAAGGCCGCCGTCGCAGCGCTGACCCCTGTGAGCAACAACCAGTTCACCACCGTCGTGCTTTCGCGCGACAACGTGAACGAGTGGCTCTCCGTTCGTAACATCCCGACGGTGCATGTGCTCTTCGCAGATCAGCTCAACACCTACGATGTGGTGACCGCTCAGTATGTCGTCTTCAGCAAGGAAGGCTTCGATGCCTTCGTCGCCGCGAAGACTGAGCCTAAGGAGGCCTGAACCAATGGTCGCTATTCACAACCCCGCCCACGATGTCATCATCAAGCCCGTTGTCTCCGAGAAGAGCTACGCGGCGGGTGACCGTGGCCAGTACACCTTCGTGGTCGCGCCTGATGCAAACAAGGTGCAGATCAAGCAGGCTATTGAAGAGATCTTCAAGGTCAAGGTGACGAACGTCAACACCCTCAACCGTGCAGGCAAGCGTCAGCGCACCCGCACCGGTTTCGGTCAGCGTGTCAATGAGAAGCACGCGATCGTGACCCTGGCAGAGGGCCAGACGATCGACATCTTCGGTAACTGAAGGTTAGCCGAGAAAGTCAAAGGAAGAACTACATTATGGCTATCCGCGTTTATAAGCCGACGACTCCGGGCCGCCGCAACGCGTCTGTGTCGGATTTCTCCGACCTCACGCGCTCCACGCCTGAGAAGTCGCTGGTACGCAAGCTCAGCAAGACTGGCGGTCGTAACTCTTACGGCCGTGTGACCTCCCGCCATCGCGGCGGCGGCCATAAGCGCCAGTATCGTCTCATCGACTTCAAGCGTTGGGACAAGGACGGCGTTCCCGCCAAGGTCGCTGAGATCGAATACGATCCGAACCGCTCCGCACGCATCGCGCTGCTGCACTATGCAGACGGCGAGAAGCGCTACATCATCGCCCCCGAGGGCGTCAAGCAGGGCGATGTGATCGAGACCGGCGAGAAGGCCGATATCAAGCCCGGCAACAATCTGCCGCTGCGCAATATCCCCACCGGTACCATCGTCCACGCCATCGAGCTCCGTCCCCTGGGCGGCGCGAAGATCGCGCGTTCCGCAGGCGCGGGCGTCCAGCTCGTCGCCAAGGACGGGGCCTACGCCCAGCTGCGTATGCCTTCGGGCGAGATCCGCAACGTCGACGCGCGTTGCCGCGCCACCGTCGGTGAGGTCGGCAACTCCGACCACGCCAACGTGCAGCTCGGCAAGGCCGGACGCGCCCGCTGGATGGGCAAGCGCCCGATCACCCGTGGTGAGTCCATGAACCCGGTCGACCACCCGCATGGTGGCACCACCCGCGGCGGCAAGCCGCCAGTGTCGCCTTGGGGCAAGGGCGAGGTTCGTACTCGTCGTCCGAAGAAGGCTTCGAACAAGATGATTGTCCGTCGTCGTCCCAATGGCAAGAACCGCAAGTAAGGAGCGTCGAACAGATGTCACGTAGCATCAAGAAGGGCCCCTTCGTCGACGCCCATTTGCAGAAGAAAGTCGACGAACAGAACGAGAAGGGCACGAAGAACGTCATCAAGACGTGGTCGCGCCGTTCCATGATCACCCCGGATTTCATCGGTCACACCTTCGCTGTGCACGATGGCCGCAAGCATGTCCCGGTCTTCGTGACCGAGTCCATGGTCGGCCACAAGCTCGGCGAGTTCGCTCCGACGAAGACCTTCCGCGGTCACGTTCATGACGACAAAAAAGCCCGTCGCTAAAGGAAGAGAAAGATTATGGAAGCTAAAGCAATCGCACGTCACGTCCGTGTGACGCCGCGCAAGGCTCGCCGCATGGTCGACCTCATCCGTGGCAAGAAAGTGGACGAGGCCGTCACCATTCTGAAATTCGCTCCCCAGGATGCCTCCGAGCCTGTGCTCAAGGTCCTCAAGAGCGCCACCGCGAACGCGCGCGTCAAGGCCGACAAGGCCGGCGAGGCGTTCCGTGAGAACGATTTGTATGTGAAAGAGACCTATGTGGACGAGGGTGTGACGCTCAAGCGTTTCCGCGCCCGTGCACAGGGCCGCGCCGGTCGCATCAACAAGCGCACCAGCCACATCACGGTCGTTGTCGCCAGCAAGGAAGGAGCCCGCTAAAGATGGGTCAGAAGATCAATCCCCTTGGCTATCGCCTGGGCATCACTGAAGACCACCGTTCGAAGTGGTTCTCCGACTCCAACAAGGTTGGCGAGCGTTACAGCGATTTCGTCCTCGAGGACGACAAGATCCGCAAGGCCATGAACAAGGACCTCGAGCGTGCGGGCGTGTCCCGCATCGTCATCGAGCGCACCCGTGACCGCGTGCGTGTGGACATCCACGCCGCGCGTCCGGGCATCGTCATCGGCCGTCGTGGAGCCGAGGCCGAGCGTGTTCGCGCCAAGCTCGAGAAGATCACGGGCAAGCAGGTCCAGCTCAACATCTTCGAGGTGAAGAACGCCGCGCTCGACGCGCAGCTCGTCGCCCAGGGCATCGCTGAGCAGCTGACCAACCGCGTCACGTTCCGTCGCGCCATGCGCAAGGCCCAGCAGGACGCCATGCGCGCCGGTGCCAAGGGCATCCGCATCAAGCTCTCCGGCCGCCTTGGAGGCGCCGAGATGAGCCGTTCCGAGTTCTATCGCGAGGGTCGCGTTCCGCTTCAGACCCTTCGTGCCTTGATCGATTATGGCTTCTTCGAGGCCAGGACCACCTACGGCCGCATCGGCGTGAAGGTCTGGATCTACAAGGGCGATATGACCGAGCATGAGTTCGATGAGCAGCAGGCCCAGCAGGGCAACAACCGTGGACGCCGTGGTGGCGATCGCCGCCCGCGTCGTGGTGGTCGTCCCGCGTCCGGCCCCCGTGGCTCCAAGCCCGAGGCCAAGGCCCCCGAGGCTCCGGCGAAGGCCGAAGCTGCGGCCCAGCCTGCGGCGGAAACGAAGGAGTGAGCAGATATGCTTATCCCAAAGAGGACTAAGTACCGTAAACAGCAGCGGCCGAAGCGCCGTGGCATGTCCAAGGGCGGCAACGAGATCGCGTTCGGCGATTATGGCATCCAGGCTCTGGCCCCTGCCTACATCACCAACCGTCAGATCGAGGCTGCTCGTATCGCCATGACCCGCTACATCAAGCGTGGCGGTCGTGTGTGGATCACGATTTTCCCTGATCGTCCCTTGACCAAGCACGCGCTCGGAAGCCGAATGGGTTCCGGCAAGGGCACCCCCGAGTCGTGGATCGCCAACGTGCATCCCGGCCGTGTGATGTTCGAGATCGGCGGCGTCGATGAGGCCACCGCGAAGGAAGCCCTTCGCCGCGCCATCGACAAGCTTCCGATGAAGTGCCGTATTATCGCTCGTGAAGGCGGTGACATCTGATGGCAGTCGGAACTGCAGACTATAGCATCAAGAATCTCAACGAGAAGACCAATGCCGATATCGAGGGCTTCCTCAAGAAGTCCAAGGAAGAGCTGTTCAACCTGCGCTTCCAGAACGCCACTGGTCAGCTCGACAACTCGGCCAGGCTCAAGGCCGTCAAGCACGACATCGCCAGGATGTACACCGTCCTGCGCGAGCGTGAGCTTGGCATCAGCCAGGAGCCTGCGGCGGGCGAGACGAAGACTGAGGAGAAGTAAGCATGGCTGAAAAGCAAGAGCGCAACTTCCGCAAGACTCGCAGCGGTTATGTCGTGTCCGACGCGATGGACAAGACCATCACCGTCGAGCTCGAGCTGCGTACGACCCACCCGCTCTACGGCAAGGTCGTCCGCTCCACTCGTAAGGTCAAGGTCCATGACGAGAACAACGACGCCCACATTGGCGACCGCGTGAGTATCATGGAGACTCGGCCTCTGAGCAAGACCAAGCGTTGGCGTCTCGACTCGATTATCGAGCGCGCCAAGTAATAAGTTCGGCAAGGCTCCGCTGCTCACCCTCACGGGTGGCAGGGGAGAACCAGCGCGGCTAAGGAGAATCAATGATTCAGCAGGAATCGCGGCTTCATGTCGCCGACAACACGGGTGCCAAGGAGATCTTGGCCATCCGAGTGCTCGGCGGATCGAAGCGACGCTATGCCGGCATCGGCGACGTCATCGTCGCCTCCGTCAAGGATGCCATCCCTGGCGGGTCGGTCAAGAAGGGCGACGTGGTCAAGGCCGTCGTCGTCCGCACAGTCAAGGAGCATCGTCGCAACGACGGCTCATACATCAAGTTCGATGAGAACGCCGCTGTCATTCTCGGCTCTGGTCATGAGCCGAAGGGCACGCGTATCTTTGGACCGGTCGGACGTGAACTGCGCGACAAGCGCTTCATGAAGATCGTGTCCCTCGCCCCGGAGGTGATCTGAGATGGTAGCCAAGATCAAGACAGGCGACCAGGTCAAGGTCATTCGTGGCAAGGACCGTGGCAAAGAGGGCAAGGTGACCCGCGTGCTCCCCAATGATCGTCTGATCGTCGAGGGCGTGCAGATCGTCAAGAAGCACGTCCGCGCCACCCAGCAGGGTCAGGAATCCGGCATCGTCTCCGTCGAGGCGCCGATCCATCGCTCCAACGTGATGGTCATCGACCCCGAGACCAAGAAGCCGACCCGCGTGGGCGTCAAGGTCACCACCGAAGCCCATGACGGCAAGGTCAAGACCGTGCGCACTCGCATCGCCAAGAAGTCAGGAAAGGAGCTGGCATGACCGATACAGCAGTTGAAGCGCCGGCAACACCGCGCCTGAAGCAGCAGTACATCGACAAGATCGTGCCCGAGCTCGAGAAGGAATTCAAGTATTCCAACCCGATGCAGGTGGCCAAGGTCCAGAAGGTCGTCGTCTCGATGGGTGTTGGCGCCGCGGCTCGCGACTCCAAGCTCATGGAGGGCGCCGTCCGCGACCTCACGGCCATCACCGGCCAGAAGCCGAAGATCACCAAGGCCAAGAAGTCCGTCGCGCAGTTCCATCTGCGTGAGGGCCAGGCCATCGGCGCGTACGTCACTCTTCGTGGCGACCGCATGTGGGAGTTCCTCGACAGGCTGCTCACCCTCGCTCTGCCTCGCATCCGCGATTTCCGTGGTATCAGCGCGAAGCAGTTCGACGGCCAGGGCAATTACAACTTCGGTCTCACCGAGCAGTCCATGTTCCACGAGATCGATCCGGACGCGATCGATCACCAGCGTGGTATGGACATCACCGTGGTGACCAGCACCAAGGATGACCAGGAGGCTCGGGCTCTGCTCAAGCACCTTGGCTTCCCCTTCAAGGAGAACTGAAATGGCAAAAACCGCTTTGAGAAACAAGGCAGCTGCCAAACCAAAGTTCAAGGTGCGCGGCTATACGCGCTGCCGGGTTTGCGGCCGTCCCCACTCCGTTTATCGCAAGTTCGGCCTGTGCCGCATCTGCCTTCGCGAGAAGGCGCACCGCGGCGAGCTGCCCGGAGTTACGAAGTCCAGTTGGTAAACATCGACGCTGAAGGTCCTCTTTCCGGTCGCCGCTAAGCCGGCGGCCGGTGGGAGGAAACCACGGCGAGAAAGGGCGTTAGCCCACATGACAATGACAGATCCAATCGCAGACATGCTCACGCGTCTGCGTAATGCGAGTGCGGCAAAGCATGAGACAGTTGCTATGCCTTACTCCAAGTTCAAGGCGGCGATCGCCGAGATCCTCAAGCGTGAAGGCTATATCAGCGACTTCACCGCCACGGATGCTCGCGTCGGCCAGAACCTTGAGATCACGCTGAAGTACGGCCCCAATGGCGAGCGTGCCATCCAGGGCATCAAGCGCATCTCCAAGCCTGGCCTGCGTCGCTACGCGAAGTCGGATGCGCTCCCTATGCCGCTCGGTGGCATGGGCGTGGCCATCATCTCGACCAGCTCAGGTTTGTTGACCCAGAAGGAATGCCTCGACAGGGGCATCGGTGGCGAGATCGTCGCCTTCGTTTGGTGAGGAAGGAGAGCTAGAACATGGCATCACATATTGGTAAGCTCCCCGTCGCCATCCCGGCAGGCGTGGAAGTCACGATCAAGGGTCAGGACTTCAGCGTCAAGGGCGCGAAGGGTTCCGACTCCTACACCATCCCCGAGGGCATCACCGCTCGTGTCGAAGACAACACGATCTTCTTCGAGCCGGCCAACGATGACCGCCAGACCAGTGCCAACCACGGTCTCGCGCGTTCCATCGTCGCCTCGATGGTCCAGGGCGTGCACGAGGGCTTCAGCAAGACCCTCGACATCGTCGGCACCGGTTACCGTGCGCAGATGAAGGGCAAGGGCATCGAGTTCTCGCTTGGCTATTCGCACACCATCACCGTCAACCCGCCCGAGGGCATCACCTTCGAGCTGCCGAACGCCAACCAGGTGGTCGTCAAGGGCACGGACAAGCAGGCAGTCGGCCAGGCCGCCGCCAACATCCGCAAGCTGAGGAAGCCGGAACCTTACAAGGGCAAGGGCATCAAGTACTCCGACGAGCATATCCTGCGCAAGGCTGGAAAGGCTGGTAAGTAATATGACAGTCAAGATTTTCGGTAAGGGCAAGAAGGTCGCGAGACTGCGTCGTCACGCACGTCTGCGCAAGCACATCGCAGGTACCGCCGAGCGTCCGCGCCTGGTGGTCACCCGTTCCAACCGTCACATGGTCGCGCAGATCGTTGACGACACCAAGGGCATCACGCTGGTCAGCGAGTCCACCATCACCCATGATTTCGATGGGTTCAAGGGCACCAAGACCGAAGCGGCCCAGAAGGTCGGCGAGCTGATCGCCAAGAAGGCCAAGGACGCGGGCATCGATTCCGTCGTCTTCGACCGTGGCGGCAACAAGTATCATGGTCGCGTCGCAGCCGTTGCTGAGGGCGCCCGTCAGGGAGGTCTGGCACTGTGAGCGACAACGAAAAGGAAACCCAAGTGGCTGAAAATACTCAGAACACGCAGGCGTCCGACCAGGAAAAGCAAGGCCAGCGCAATGACCGTCGCGGCGATCGCAATGACGACCGTCGTGGTGGACGTCGCGGTGGGCGTGGTGAAGGCCGTCGCGGCGAGCGCCGTGGACGTCACGAGGAGAATCGTGGCGACGAGCTGCTCGACCGCGTGGTGACCATCAACCGCGTCTCCAAGACCCGCAAGGGTGGTCGTAGCATGAGCTTCGCCGCTCTCGTCGTGGTCGGCGATGGCAACGGCACCGTCGGTGTCGGCTATGGCAAGTCCCACGAGGTTCCGGCGGCCATCGCCAAGGGCCAGCTGGACGCCAAGAAGCACATGTTCACCGTTCCGCGCGTTCGCGGCACCGTGCCTCACACCGTCATCGGTCACGATGCGGCTGGCACCGTGTTCATGCGCCCGGCCGCCCCCGGCACTGGCGTTATCGCCGGTGGCGCGGTGCGTGCCGTCATGGAATGCGCCGGCATCACCGACATCCTCACCAAGTCCATGGGCTCGGCGACCGCGGTCAACGTGGTTCGCGCCACCGTGGATGGTTTGAAGCAGCTCGAGGAGCCCGAGGAGATCGCGGCCCGTCGTGGTCTGACGGTCGAGGAAGTCGCCCCCGATACATTGCTCCGCCAGCGCGCCGAAGGCATCGCCGAGGCCCGCAAAGCCCGCGAGGACGCCAAGGCGAAGCAGGAACAAGCGAAGGATGGTGAGTGATGGCTGATTTGAAGATCACGTTGCACCATGGTCTGGTCAACCGCAAGCCCAAGCAGCGCGACACCGTTCGCACCCTTGGCCTGCACAAGATCGGCCAGTCGGTTGTTCGCGAAGATACCCCGGAAACCCGCGGCTTGGTCAATGCCGTTCGCAACCTGGTCACGGTTGAGGAGGTCTGACAATGGCAGAACAAAAAGAGAACACTATTTTGCAGATGCACGATCTGCGTCCGGCGCCCGGCTCCAAAAAGAGCCGCACCCGCGTCGGCCGTGGTGAGGGCTCCAAGGGCAAGACCGCAGGTCGTGGCGCCAAGGGCACGTTGAAGCGTTACCAGGTCCGTCCCGGCTTCGAGGGTGGCCAGCTGCCGCTCTACATGCGCCTGCCCAAGCTGCGCGGCTTCAAGAGCCCCTTCAAGAAGGAGTTCCAGGTCGTCAACGTCTCCGCACTCTCCAAGCTCTTCCCGAAGGGCGGAGAGGTCACCGTGGCCGATTTGGTCAAGAAGGGAGCGGTCCGCGAGGGCTACCCCGTCAAGGTGCTCGGCGACGGCGAGACCAAGGTCGCCTTCACCCTCAAGGGTGTGAAGGCCTCCGCGTCGGCCCGCAGCAAGATCGAAGCCGCTGGCGGCTCGATTTCCGAGGACTGATATCTGGTTGCTTTTAGAGTAATCAGGTTGTGGTTTTAATCAATTGTGGCTCTTCCTGTTGGGGAGGGCCACAATCATATCCGGGCCATTGCAGCGTGTTCGCCATGGTGGTAGCTGTAGATACTTTAGGCTAGTGTTACTGGTTAGTGTGTGTTTGTGTCGGTACATCCGCTGTGCCGAATAGGGAAGGAAATCTAGGTGAGGACGTTAATCCAGGCCCTGAAGACGAAGGAACTTCGCCATAAGATCCTCTTCGTGCTCGGCATGATCATCATCTACCGCATCGGGTCGTTCATACCCACCCCGGGCGTGGACTACAAGGTCGTGCAGCAGTGCGTCGGCACCATGAAGACCACCCAGGAGAACTTCGTGGGTCTGGTCAACCTCTTCTCCGGCGGCGCCATGCTCCAGCTGTCGATCTTCGCGCTCGGCGTCATGCCCTACATCACCGCGTCCATCGTCATCCAGCTGCTGCGTGTGGTCATCCCTCGTTTCGAGGCGCTGCACAAGGAGGGCCAGTCCGGCGAGACCAAGCTCACCCAGTACACCCGTTACCTCACCATCGGCCTGGCGATTCTGCAGTCGACCACCATCCTGGTCACCGCACGTTCCGGCGCGTTGTTCAATTACCAGTGCGGCCAGGTCATCCCCGACGGCTCCGTGTGGAACCTCGTGGTCATGGTCCTCATCATGACCGGCGGCACGGGCCTGATTATGTGGATGGCCGAGTTGATCACCGACAAGGGCATCGGCCAAGGCATGTCCGTCCTGATCTTCATGTCCATCTGCTCCGGCTTCCTGCCGCAGCTCTGGGAGATCGGTTGGGGCACCAACGGCAAGAACGGCGACTGGACCAAGTTCGGCATCGTCACCGGCGTGCTGATCGTCATCCTCATCTTCGTCGACTTCGTCGAGCTCGCGCAGCGCCGTATCCCGGTGCAATATACCCGCCGTATGATCGGCCGCAAGATGTATGGTGGCTCCTCCACCTACCTGCCGCTCAAGATCAACATGTCCGGCGTCATCCCGCCCATCTTCGCCTCCTCGATCCTCGCCATCCCGACGCTTATCGCGCAGTTCGGCAAGACCGACCAGAAGTGGGTCAAGTGGATTAACACCAACCTGGCGAACACGACGTCCGTCTGGTACATCGTGCTCTACTCGATCATGATCGTGTTCTTCTGCTTCTTCTATACTTCCATCACCTTCAACCCCGACGAGACCGCCGACAACATGAAGCAGTATGGTGGCTTCATCCCCGGCATCCGCGCAGGCAACGCCACGAGCCGTTACCTCACCTATGTGATGAACAGGCTCAACACGGTTGGCGCCGTCTATCTGCTCTTCGTCGCGTTGATTCCGACGGTGCTCATCATGGCGCTGAAGCTCAACAACAAGCTGCCGTTCGGTGGCACCACGATCCTGATTATCGCGGGCGTCGGCCTCGACACCCTGCGCCAGGCCAAGGCCCAGACCGAGCAGTTCCAATACACCGGCTTCCTTCTGGAAGGCGACCACAAAGAAGGCGAGTGAGTCCATCAAACCCATCGTTTGATACCCGTGCCCCTATCATTTATCTATGCCCAGTGCCCCGATTGGTAATCCCCAATCAAGTCACTGGGCATTTTCCATCGCTCACAGCAACTCAGCGATAGAAAACGTACACGAGTAAACGGTTTGGTCCAGTTCGATTGGGGAAGTGGATGAATTGGTTCGAATGGGGCTTTATACTTGGTTCTGAAGACCAAATCACCTATTGAAGGAAGAACAATCTTATGCGTCTTTTGATCATGGGCCCGCAGGGAGTGGGCAAGGGAACCCAGGCCAAGAAGCTGGCGGAGCACTATGGCATCCCGCACATCTCCACCGGCGACATCTTCCGCTACAACATGAAGAACAACACCCCGCTCGGCCTCGAGGCCAAGGGCTACACCGACAAGGGCCAGCTGGTGCCCGACGAGCTGACCAACAAGATCGTCAAGGACCGTCTGGCCATGGACGACGCCAAGAACGGCTGGATCCTCGACGGCTACCCGCGCAACGCCGCCCAGGTCGAGGCGCTCGACAAGATGCTTGAGGAGCTCGGCACCCCGCTCGACCACGTGGTCGCCCTCGACGCCGACCGCGACGTGCTGATGAAGCGCATCGCCAAGCGCGCCGAGGAGGAGGGCCGCGCCGACGACAACGCCGAGGCCATCGCCCAGCGTCTCAAGACCTACGACGAGCAGACCGCCCCGTTGCTCGACACCTACAAGGACCGTGGCTGCCTGGTCGCGGTCGACGGCGACGGCGACATCGACGAGATCTCGAAGGCGATCATCGACAAGCTCGGCTAGTCGAAACGAATGCGGAACGCACGGCGCGAAAGCCACTGTGTAATCCGCGTCATATACCACAAGAGGCGACAGAACGCAACACGCCGTGTTGCTGGTTTGGTCGCCTCTTGCTGTATAGTCATAAGTTGGCGTGTCTTAGGGCACGTCATAATGTAATATCCGCAAAAGGATGGAATGAGGCTCATGGCAAAAGACGGTGTGATTGAAGTCGAAGGTCAGGTGGTGGAAGCACTGCCGAACGCGATGTTCCGCGTTGAACTCGAGAACAAACATATCGTGTTGGCCACAATCTCCGGCAAGATGCGCAAGAACTACATCCGCATTCTGCCGCAGGATCGCGTGGTCCTTGAGATGAGCCCCTACGATCTGAACCGCGGACGTATTACGTACCGTTATAAGTAAGGTACAAGCAAAGGAAAACCATGAAGGTCAGCCCTAGTGTGAAGAGGATCTGCGAGAATTGCCGCGTGATCCGTCGTCACGGTCGCGTCATGGTGATCTGCTCCAACCCGCGCCACAAGCAGCGCCAAGGCTGAGCGGAAAACCTCCGACCAGATAAAAGGTATTGAGTCGCAGCCGAAAGGCTGAACCTCGGGTACGTAGGCCCGAGCCGGGAGACCGGATGACTCGGTACAAACCTACGGAACATAGAAGGAATCGCAATGGCACGTCTTGCCGGAGTCGACATCCCCAATGAGAAGCGCATCGAGATCGCCCTCACCTATATCTTTGGTGTCGGCCGTACTCGCGCGAAGGAAACGCTTGCCGCGACCGGTGTGAACCCGGATACGCGCGTCAAGGATCTGAGCGACGAGCAGCTTATTACGCTGCGTGACTATCTTGAGGCAAACTACAAGATTGAAGGCGACCTCCGTCGTGAGGTCGACGCGGATATCCGTCGCAAGATTCAGATCAACTGCTACCAAGGCCAGCGCCACCGTCACGGCTTGCCCGTGCGTGGTCAGCGCACCAAGACCAACGCCCGCACCCGCAAGGGCCCGAAGCGCACGGTCGCCGGAAAGAAAAAGGCCGTTAAGTAAGTAGCGGACGCAAGAGGGACGGAACCTCACGGCCATTCGTGAAGTCCCATGCTCTTGCTGGCGCATGTAATCAATTCGTTATAAGGAAACGAGGATCAATGGCAGCTCCTAAGCAAGCCGCGCGTAAGCCGCGTCGCCGGGACCGCAAATCGGTGCCGGTTGGTCAGGCTCATATCAAGTCAACATTCAACAACACGATCATCTCGATCACCGATCCCTCGGGCGCCGTTGTGGCCTGGGCCTCCGGTGGCGATGTCGGTTTCAAGGGCTCTCGTAAGTCCACTCCCTACGCCGCAGGCATGGCCGCTGAGTCCGCCGCCCGCAAGGCGCAGGAGCACGGCGTCAAGAAGGTCGACGTGTTCGTCAAGGGCCCGGGTTCCGGTCGTGAGACCGCCATCCGCTCCCTGCAGTCCGCAGGCCTCGAGGTCGGTTCGATCACCGACGTCACCCCGCAGGCCCATAACGGTGTGCGCCCCCCGAAGCGCCGCCGCGTCTGAAGCACTCTAATAAATCCATTCAAGTCCAACCCGCTTATGATCCAGTGAGTGCACCACGGATCAGAAGCTGAAAGGATAACCACAGTGCTTATTGCACAGCGTCCGACACTTACCGAGGAATCGCTGAGCCCTCAGCGTTCTCGTTTCGTCATTGAGCCTCTGGAGCCAGGTTTCGGCTACACGCTTGGCAATTCGCTGCGTCGTACCCTGTTGAGTTCCATCCCGGGCGCGGCAGTGACTTCGGTGCGTATCTCCGGTGCCTTGCACGAGTTCACCACTCTGCAGGGTGTCGAGGAGGATGTCACCGAGATCCTGCTCAACGTCAAGGGCATCGTGCTCACCAGCGAATACGACGAGCCGGTTGTCATGTATCTGCGTAAAAGCGGCAAGGGCGAGGCTACCGCGGGGGACATCACTCCTCCCGCCGGCGTCACCATCGCCAATCCCGATATGCATATCGCGACCCTGGCCGATGACGGCGAGCTCGAGATCGAGTTCACCGTGGAGCGTGGCCGTGGATACGTTCCCGCTCAGATGAACAAGCAGGACAACGACGAGATCGGCCGCATCCCGGTCGATTCCATTTATTCCCCTGTGCTCAAGGTGAGCTACAAGGTCGAGGCCACGCGTGTTGAACAGCGTACCGATTTCGACAAGCTCATCCTTGACGTGGAGACCAAGCCGGCGATTTCGCCCCGTGATGCGGTCGCGTCCGCTGGCTCCACGCTCGTCGAGCTCTTCGGCCTGTGCCGCGAGCTCAACACGCAGGCGGAGGGTGTCGAGGTCGGCCCCGCGCCGGTCGAGGAGGAAGTCAACCCGGAGATGGCAATTCCGATCGAGGAATTGAACCTCACGCAGCGCAGCTACAACTGCCTGAAGCGCGAGGGCATCCACACCGTTGGCGAGCTCGTCTCCCACACCGAGCAGGATCTGCTCGACATTCGCAATTTCGGTATGAAGTCAATCGATGAGGTCAAGGAGAAGCTCGAAAGCATGGGTCTCTCGCTGAAGGCCTCGCCGCTCGGCTTCGATACCAACAACCTTGAGGGTGGCACCTTCTTCTCGCCTGAGGACGAGTGAGCGCCAACTTCATTTTAAGCTTCGGTCGCCGTTCGGATGTTCGGGCGTATGCCCACCTGAACGGTGTAAAACCGGGGCGTTAAGGAGTAATAATGCCTACACCTAGAAAAGGGCCGCATCTCGCGTCGAGCCCTGCACATGAGCGTTTGATGCTCGCGAACATGGCGACCAGCCTGTTCGAGCATGGCCGCATCGTCACCACCCTGCCGAAGGCCAAGCGCCTGCGCCCGGTGGCCGAGCGCCTCATCACCTTCGCCAAGAAGGGTGACCTGGCCCATCGTCGTCGCGTGATGCGAGTCATCCGCAACAAGTCGATCGTGCACAAGCTCTTCACCGAGATCGCCGAGCAGATGCAGCAGCGTGAGGGTGGCTACACCCGCATCGTCAAGATCGCTCCGGCCAAGGGCAACAACGCTCCGCGCGCCATCATCGAGCTCGTCACCGAGCCTGTGAGCGCCAAGGAGTCCGTCGTCAAGGAGGCCGAGGCCAGCGCCGCGGTCGCCGCCGACAAGGCCGAGGTCGAGAAGGCCGAGGCGAAGGTCGAAGAGTCCGAAGCCAAGACCGCGAAGACCACCACCGACAAGGCGGTTGAGTCCGAGGCCGCCAAGGAGACCCAGGTCAACGCCGACGTCGCCGAGGACAAGGCCGAGGTCAAGAAGGCCGAAGCCAAGGACGCCGAGAAGGCCGAGAAGAAGGCCAAGAAGCCCGCCGCCAAGAAGACGGCTGCCAAGAAGGCTCCCGCCAAGAAGGCCGAGAAGGAAGACAAGTGAGTCTCTAGGATTCGCTAGGTTTCTGGATACAGAAGGTCGGAGATGCAAGTCTCCGGCCTTCTTGCGTATGCGGGCCATGGGTGGCGGCAGCGCGAGTTTGCGTCGGTAAGCAGATTTCTGATTTGTGTTTTCTGCCTGCGGACGCTGGTGCCGTCATGGTTGCGTCGGTAAGCAGATTTTGGACGTGCGTTTTCTGCTTTTGGACGCGTTGTTGGTGAAGCGCGCGGCGACAAGCAGACTGAGCCGGTGGTTGCCCGATCAAGCGCGAGGCATCCCGGAACGTATACTGGCAACGATGAGATTACGAATTGACTTGGCATATGACGGCGGCGGCTTCCACGGCTGGGCGAGGCAACCTGGGCTGCGCACCGTGCAGGGCGAGATGGAGACCGCCTTGCACACCGTGTTGCGTGTGCCAGTTGACAACGCCGAGGAACCGTTGCGCTTGACCGTCGCCGGCCGCACCGACACTGGCGTGCACGCTTCGCACCAGGTCTGCCATCTGGACGTGGGGGAGCGGACGCTCGAGCGTTGCGTGGGGCACATGGAAGTGCCCGCGGTGGAGGCGCTGCGTCGTCGGTTGAACCACGCGTTGCCCGATGATATTGCCTTGCTTGGGGTGTGTGAGGCGCCGAACGGTTTTGACGCACGGTTTTCGGCCTTGGAGCGTACCTACGTCTATCGTATCTGCGACGGAGCGCGGCCCAAGGATCCCAGGATGCGTGGCTTCGTACTGGATGTGGAGGACGAGCTCGACATCAAGGCGATGAACGAGGCGGCGGCGATGACGATCGGCTTGCATGATTTCGGATCGTTCGCCACGCCGAACCCCGGTGGCACGACCATCCGCGAGGTGAAAAGTGCGCTGTGGCGCAGGGTTCCGTTGATGGGTATGTACGGCGACACTTTTGTGAGCCATGATTCGAGCTCGTCATGTTTGGAAGGTATGTCGGGTAATGCCTCAGTGGTTAATGGCTTCAATGCTTCGGATGGTGCTGTTTCAGATGGCATTGCTTCGGCGCATTCGCAAGATGAATATGGCAAAGGTGCCGCGGGCAGCGATACCTTGTCGGGTACAGAAGTTGGGCACGTGAACGATGCTCTCGTGAGTGGGAATGCGGGGGTGTCTTGGCTGGAAAGTTCCTCGGCGAATATCACAGAGGTCAATGATTCTGGTTCACGCGATGGTGTCAATCCATCACGTCCTCAAGTCGAATATGGTGCGGAGTCCACTGGTCGGAATGCCGCTTTGAGTGCAGAGGCTGAGCAGGTGGGCTATGCCGTGCCCGCTTTGGAGTCGGGGCTGCTGTGCTTCACCATCGTGGCCGACGCCTTCGCCCACAACATGGTGCGCTCGCTGGTCAACGGCTGCGTGCAGGTCGGCCGTCACCGCAAGACGCTGGACTGGTTCGCCGGGAAGATGCGCGAGCCGGTGCGCGAAGGTTCCACCGGCCCCATCGCCGCCCGCGGCCTCACCCTCGAGCACATCGCGTACCCCGCCGACGACGAGCTGGCCACCCGTGCCCAGGCCATCCGCGCCCGCCGCACGTTGCCCGATCAAACAAGTTGACCCAGTTTTGCCGTCTGGCTAACTGCTGCTAACCTGTAAATCCTGCTGGTTTTCGTATGTTTTTGCACGTCAGAACGTACGTTTCCCAGCAGGATTGACCGGTTCGCAGCAGTAAGGTGTCGCTGTTGGTATAAGTGGTGTTAGAAGTGGAGGCGGTGTGGTTGCGCAACGGTGTGATTGGTCTGGTGTTTTCGTAATGTGATCAGCAATATTGGATTGGCGAGGTGCGCCACGCCCGGTTGCGGTGGTTGGCGGGTTGCCTTATACTTGAAAAGTTGCGTTTCGCGCAGCGGATGGATGAGTGTCCGAGCGGTCTAAGGAGCACGCCTCGAAAGCGTGTGAGGAGAAATCCTCCGCGAGTTCGAATCTCGCCTCATCCGCGAAAGACCTTTGGAATTCCACCTCCGAAGGTCTTTTCTTTTATCGTCGTGGCGGTGTCGCCATTACTTGGACGGTGTCTCTACTACTTGAACAGGGCCTCGTCGAAGGCGGGGTAGCCTAGGGTGAGCGCGTAGTAGGCGCGGGAGGCCGCGAGGTCACTGAGCGCTGCCAATGACTTGTCGGTGGCGTTGCGCTTGGTGGAGGCCGAGGGGTGGGTCTTGGCCACGGCGTCCACCGACTCCCTTGCGCAGTTCATCTCCACGACCGCCATCGTGGGGGCGCGCAATCCGGTGGATGGGTCGTCGATGATCTGCGGGTTGTTGATGAGGTTCGTGACGTCATATACCTTTTGACGCGGGTCGGCGGAAACATTGCCTCCGGACGCGTCAGCAGTGCCACCAGCGCCAGCAGTGCCAGAAGAACCGTCGGAACCTGACGTCTTATTCGCGCCATTCGTCTCGCCCAGCCCCTGCCTCAGCGAGATGAGCCTGGACGCCACGGAATGGTGGTTGTCGCTCAACAGCAGGCTGGCCCCGTCGCTGCCTCGCGCGGTGAGCACCTGCACCTCGAATCCCGCGCGGTCCTCCGCCAGCGCGACGCCATTCAGGGCCTCGTCGTCGATGTTGAGCGCCACGACGTTGTCGAGGTTCATCGTCTCGGCGTCGGCGCCCGGCGCGGCGAAACCGAACAGGGGAGCCATGGTGGCCTGCGTCCAACGCGCCTGCGCGGCACGCATGGTGTCCATGTCGAATTGCGAGGGGCATTGCGCGGCGGCCTCGCTCCAGCCAAGCGAGGCGTTGCCGGCCGAGAAATAACGCACGGGGAGCGGGTTGCCCGGGGCGGCGTGCGCCTGGGCCTGCGAGGCTGCGGTGTAAGCAGTCTCACACGGGCCGGCCTGCGTCGGCGTGGTCTGGATCGTGGGTGCCGTGCAAGCGGCCAAAGGCGTTATCAACAGCGCCGCGAGAAGCCCTTTGCAGGCACGGTGATGGTGGAAATTGCGCAAAGAGAAAAGTGGGTTACGTGTCTGCATAAACCACTAGAATAACGTCTGATTGTGACTAAATGGGCAGAGCGCTCGGTAGATTATTTTATTCGCTACATAACTTCATATAGGAGGTCTTGCGACCATGGAACTAGACCTGACAGGTATTCATCAACTCGCGTCCGAGCAGGGCATCGATTCCCAGACTTTGGATGACGCACTTTCCGAGGCATTGCTCCTCGCGTACAGCAAAACTCCACATGCGGCCAAGCACGCCCGCGTCGAACTCGACGAGCGCGCCGGCACCTTCACCATCTGGGCCCGTGACGAGAAGCCCGTCGAGCCCACCGAGGAGGACCCGCACCCGCGCCCGGAGCTGGGCGAGGAATATGACGACACCCCGCATGATTTCGGCCGTCTCGCCGCGTCCACGGCCCGGCAGGTCATCCGCCAGCTCTTCCGTGACGCGGAGGACGAGCGCGTGCTCGGCGCCTTCGCCGGCCAGAAGGGAAAGCTCATCACCGGCGTCATCCAGCAGGACGCCAAGGACCCGGCCAACGTGCACGTCAAGGTGGGCGACGTCGAGGCCATCCTCCCCAAGCGCGAGCAGGTGCCGGGCGAGCATTACCGCCACGGCGACCGTCTGCGCGTCTATGTGGTGACCGTCGGCCGCGGCCTGAAGGGCCCCGAGATCGTCGTCTCCCGCTCGCACCCCGAACTGGTGCGCAGGCTCTTCGAGCGTGAGGTGCCGGAGCTGGTCTCCGGAGCCGTCTCGATCATGGCCATCGCGCGTGAGGCCGGCGCCCGCACCAAGATCGCGGTGCGCGCCAACACCGACGGCATCAACCCCAAGGGCGCGCTGATCGGCCCCGGCGGCGCTCGCGTGCGCGCCGTGATGGAGAACCTTGGCAACGAGAAGATCGACATCGTCGACTGGTCGAAGGATCCGGCGAAGTTCGTCGGCTCCGCGCTTTCGCCGGCCGTGGCCACAGGCGTCAACATCGTCAGCGAGAAGAACAAGACGGCCATCGCCTTCATCCACGACGACCAGCTCTCGCTCGCCATCGGCAAGGAGGGCCAGAACGCCCGTCTCGCCGCGAAACTGACCGGTTGGAAGATCGGCATCGAGTCCAGCGAGGCGCACGCCGCGCAACAGGCCGCGCAGGCCTCCGAGGCGCCGAAAGAGCAGTGATTCGCAATCCAGCGTCACGAGTATGCTGGGGCACGGTAATCCGAGCGCGGGCTCACAGTCTGCCCGCGCGACGGAATGGAGACGAGGTAACACGATCATGGTCGCACGATGAGTCTGGGTAAGCTCGCCGGCAAAATACATTGACCGCGCGCATATACGCGTGGCCGCAACATTAGGAGAAAACTGAGTGGCAAAACAGCGCGTATATGAACTCGCCAAGGAGTTTGGCGTAAGCAGCAAGACGGTATTGAACAAGCTCAAAGACATGGGCGAGTTCGTCAAATCCGCCTCATCCACCGTCGAGGCGCCGGTGGTTCGCAAGCTTCGCGCCGCCTTTCCCAAGCAGGGCGGGGACGCGGGCAACGCCGAGGGCAAGTCGGGCAATGGAGGCTCAAAGGGTTCCGGCAACCGCCAGCATTCTGGTTCCGCCCCAAAGCCGGGGTCGCGCCAGCAGCCGGCATTCTCATCGGCCAGGCCTGGGCAGCCGGGCCACACCGGGCAAGGGCACAATGGGCGTCATGACGGCCAGCAGCGTCGTTCCGGCGCGATGCCGGGGCCGCGTGGTGGCCAGGACCAGCGCCAGCACGGCAATGGCGGTAACGCCGGGGGCATGAGGCCTTCGGGCGGCCAGTCGCGCAACCAGGGCGGCGCGCCGCATCCGCACACCCCCACTCCGGGCCAGCACAATGGCTCCACGCCCCGTCCGGGCAACAATCCGTTCAGCCGCAAGCAGGGCATGCATGTGCCCATGCCCAGCGGCATTCCGCGCCCGCATCCGATGGCGCGTCCGACGGTCAACAACGGCCATGGCCGTGGTGGCGGTCGCGGCGGCGCACGTGGCGGTTTCCGCAATGGGCGTCAGGGCCAGGGTCAGGGCGCTCGTCCGGGCCAGTGGGGCCACAACCGTCCGGGCCAAGGCCAGGGCGGCGCCGGGCACACCGGTGGCAACCGCTTCGGCGGCGGTGCCGGTGGCGGTTTCCAGGGAGGCCCCTCGCACGGTCCGTCGCGTGGCGGCCGTCGTGGCGGCACCGCGGGCGCTTTCGGGCGTCAGGGCGGCAAGTCCTCCAAGGCCCGTAAGAACAGGCTCGCGAAACGTCGTGATTTCCAGGAGATCAAGGCTCCTACCATCGGCGGCGTGCGCATCCCGACCGGCAACGGCCAGACCATCAAGCTGCGCCAAGGCGCCACGTTGGCCGACCTCGCCGAGAAGATCAACGTCAATCCCGCCGCGTTGGTGACGGTGATGTTCCACCTGGGCGAGATGGCCACGGCCACCCAGTCCCTGGACGAGACCACCTTCCAGATCCTGGGCGAGGAGATCGGCTGGAACATCAAGATCGTCTCCGCCGAGGAGGAGGACAAGGAGATCCTCCAGCAGTTCGACATCAACCTCGACGAGGAAGAGCTGCAGGACGACAAGGACCTCAAGCCGCGTCCCCCGGTGGTCACCGTCATGGGCCACGTCGACCACGGCAAGACCCGCCTGCTCGACACCATCCGCAAGACCAACGTCTCCGCACGCGAGGCCGGCGGCATCACCCAGCGCATCGGCGCCTATCAGGTGACGGTCGACCTGGAGGACCAGAAGCGCAAGATCACCTTCCTCGACACCCCTGGCCACGAGGCGTTCACCGCCATGCGTGCCCGCGGCGCCGAGCTCACCGACATCGCGGTGCTGGTCGTCGCGGCTGATGACGGCGTGATGCCGCAGACGGTCGAGGCCATCAACCACGCGCAGGCGGCCCATGTGCCGATCGTCGTGGCGGTCAACAAGATCGATGTCGAGGGCGCGAACCCCGACAAGGTGCGCGGCCAGCTCACCGAGTTTGGCCTCGTCCCCGAGGAGTACGGCGGCGACACCATGTTCGTCGACATCTCCGCGAAGCTCGGCACCAACGTCGACAAGCTGCTCGAGGCGATCCTCCTGACCGCCGACGCGTCGCTCGACCTCAAGGCCAACCCGGACATGGACGCGCGTGGCGCGACCGTCGAGGCCAGGCTCGACAAGGGCCGTGGCGCCGTGGCGACCGTGCTGGTGCAGCAGGGCACACTCCATGTGGGCGACGCTATCGTGGCCGGCACCTCCTATGGCCGTGTGCGTGCGATGCTCGACGAGAACGGCAAGCAGATGAAGGAGGCCTTGCCCTCCACACCTGTGCAGGTCCTGGGCCTCACCAGCGTGCCGAGCGCCGGCGATCTCTTCCTGGTCGCCCCCGACGACCGCACCGCCCGCCAGATCGCCGAGAAGCGTCAGGCCTCCGAACGCGCGGCCCAGCTGGCCAAGCGCCGCAAGGTCGTCTCGCTCGAGAGCTTGAAGGAGCAGTTCGCCAAGTCCGAGGTCGACATGCTCAACATCGTCATCAAGGGCGATTCCTCCGGTTCCGTCGAGGCGCTGGAAGACTCCCTGATGAAGATCGAGGTGTCCGACGAGGTCGGCATCCAGGTCATCCACCGCGGTGTCGGCGCGATCACCCAGAACGACGTCAACCTCGCGAGCGTCGACAAGGCCGTCATCATCGGCTTCAACGTCCGCCCGAACCGCCAGGTCGCCGACCTCGCCGATCGCGAGGGTGTGGAGATCAAGTACTACTCCGTCATCTACAAGGCCATCGAGGACATCGAGGCCGCGCTCAAGGGCATGCTCAAGCCGGAATACGAAGAGGTCACCACCTCCCATTCCGAGATCCGCCAGATCTTCCGTTCCTCCAAGTTCGGCAACATCGCCGGCGTCATGGTCCAGGACGGCGAGGTCAAGCGTGGCACCAAGGCGCGCATCCTGCGCAACGGCGTCACCACGGTCAACGACCTGGAGATCTCCTCGCTGCGTCGTTTCAAGGACGACGTGCAGTCCGTCAAGGAAGGCTACGAGGCTGGTATCAACCTCGGCAACTTCAACGACATCCAGGAAGGCGACATCATCGAGACCTTCGAGATGAAGGAGATCGAGCGCAAGGACGTCAAGCCCTCGTCGAAGGACGACAAGTCCGGCGACGCCAAGGATGCCGGCAAAGGCCCCAAGGCCGACTCCAAGAAGGCGTGACATCCGACCCCCCAGCGATTGTCACCTGCAGCGTCATCTCGCGGCAGATGGCAGTCGCTGATTTTGTTTGGTGACCATTGGGCTCTGGTCATGTGACGGAACGGACTGTGACATCTTTTAGGGTTCCGTTTCGTGACAGGTCGGGTGTGGTCCTGTGACGAAACGGACTGTGGGGCTTCGTAAGATTCCGTTTCGTAACAGGTAGAGTGTGTTGGTGTGAAGGAACGGACTATTCGTTGGTCAAGGGTCCGTTTCTTCATTGGGATGTGCGGGTCTAGGCAATATATGGATTCGCGGATATCCTTATTATGAAACGGTTATATATCAAGGAAACGTTATGGCAGGAACCAATCCACGCGCCGCGCGCATCGCGGCCCTGATCCAGCGCGTCATCGCCTCGTCGATGGAGCGCACATTGCACGACAAGCGCCTGCAGGGTGTCACCATCACCGATGTTCGCGTGACCGGCGACCTGCAGATCGCGCGGGTCTACTGGACCCAGCTCGGCCAGGAGGGCAAGGCCCAGGGGGAGCGCAAGCGCGCGCAACAGGCCCTCAAGCAGGCCACCGGCCGCCTGCGCTCGCTGGTCGGGCAGAAGGCCGGGCTGCGCCTGACCCCGCAGCTGCAGTTCGTCTACGACGAGGTGCCGAGCGAGGCCCACGAGATTGAGGACATCCTGACGGTGGCCCACAAGCGTGACGAGGAGCTGGAGAAGTCCCGCGCCACCGCCCAATACGCCGGCGGCGAGGACCCGTATGTCGAGCCGCGCAAGAAGAAGACCGCCGCCGATTTCGAAGATGGCGTCGAGTCGGGGATTGAGGAGTAGCGCCCGCGTATATCGTGGGTCAAACCGCGCACGTTGTGGTGTCGTTGTGTTCGTATAGCCGTGGATAGGCAGGCAACGTTTCTGCGGACAACGTTTCTGCGGGCAACGTACTGAAGAAGAACATATTGGGGGGGGCGGCTTGCCAAAGGCCGGCTCCCGATTTCGATTACTTTTCGATTATTGGGGAAGATATGGCGAAACAGGGCAAGACCGAGGCCTCGGGCCTGCTGGTGGTCGACAAGCCGCTGGGCGTCACCAGCCACGACGTGGTGGCGGCCGTGCGCGGGGCGCTGCACATGCGCCGCGTGGGCCATGCCGGCACGCTCGACCCGCAGGCCTCGGGCGTCTTGGTGGTCGGATTCGGCCACGGCACGCGCCTGCTCAATTACATCGTCGACCACACCAAGACCTACGAGGCCACCATCCGGCTCGGGCAGACCAGCACGACCGATGATTCCGAAGGCGAGATTTCGACCGTCGCCTCGGTGCGGTTGGAGGATGGCTCCGATAGCCGTGCTGCTTCCACGGGTCCGGCGGCTTCCGCAGGGCAGGGTATGGGCCACGGATATGACGAACATTATGAACATGACGAACACGGCGGGCAGAACGGACCTCGAGTTTCCCGCGAGCTCACGGTCAATCAAATCGAGCAGGCCATCGCCGAGCACCTGACCGGCGACATCGAGCAGGTGCCCAGCGTCTATTCCGCCGTGCGCGTCAACGGCCATCACGCCTACGAGCTCGCGCGCCAGGGCAAGGAGGTCAAGCTCGAGGCCCGCAAGGTCACCATCAGCGAATTCAGCGTGCTCGAGGCCCGTAATGTCGAGGTTGAGCTTGGTGGAAGCGACAAAGACGGCGACGGTAATGAAATCCAAAGCGTCGACGCCGTGAGAAGCGTCACCTCAGTGGTCGACGTGGACGTGCGCATCAGTTGCTCCACCGGCACCTATATCCGTTCTCTCGGGCGGGATTTGGGGCGTCTGCTGGGCGTGGGCGGTTATCTCACGCGTCTGCGCCGCACCAGGGTCGGCAGGTTCGATGTCAATGAATCCAAGGTCGTCACCGCGCACGCCATGCCGCACACCTTCACCAATCGCCAAGGCGAGGAGGTCACGCTCAACAAGGCCGTGCTCGACGTCAACCGCGACGAGCTGCTGCAGCGCGCCCTGCCCATGCTGGAGGCGGCGAAGCGCACCATGACGACCATCGAGATCAGTGAGAACGACGCCGCCGACTTGCGTTTCGGGCGTAGGATTGAAGGCTCGCTTCCGGACACCGCGCCGACCGCCGCCGCATACGTTCCGCAGACCGGTGAGGTGGTGGGCATCGCGGAGCCCGCGAACGACCACGAGCTCAAGTCCGTCCTGGTCTTTCCCGCAGAATCGTAGATAAAGCGGCGGTAATATTTTCAGCATCTCAATATCGCCAATATCATTGTGTGGGCATATCGCCGAAAACTAGATCCGTAAGAACGGTTACCAAAGCCGCAACTTTCCCGCCCAAGGCCGTTCGACCCTTCCTGTGTGACTTCGCACAGGGCGGCATCGTCGCTATTCCCTCGCGCAAGCGTAACTGGTAACATGGTGTGCTGGTTGATAAACAAAGGACTTCGATGAACATCACGAGATTGACACCCGACACCACCGGACTGGTCGACTGGCCCCTGCTGAGCCGCGACAAGAAGGCCGTGGTCACCGTCGGCACCTTCGACGGGCTGCATCGCGGGCACCAGGCCGTGGTGCGCCGCGTCATCGAGCTGGCGAAGGCGACCAAGTCGTTCTCCGTGGTCATCATGTTCGATCCGCGTCCGGCGCTCGTCCACGCCTACGCGCACGCGCACGACGACATGCCCGTGCCGGCCGACTTCTACGACGCCAAGGCGCTCACCTCGGTGGACCAGCGCCTGCGTGAGTTCGATGCGATGGGCGTCGACCACGTGCTCGTGGTGCGCTACGACTTGGCGTTCGCCTCCAAATCGTTCCGCTTCTTCCTGGGCCAGCTGGTCGGCAAGCTCGGCATGCGCACGCTCGTTTTGGGCAGCGACGCCACCATGGGCGCGGGTAAGACCGGCGACATCAAGGCCATCAAGAACCTTTCGCTGGCCACCGGCGTCTTCGAGCTCGACGTGGTGGACGACCGTGGCCCCGGCTATACGCGCGTGCCGGCCAAGATTGAGCCGTTGGCCCCGCCGACCGACCACTTGGGCGACCCCGAGGATCCGCGCAAGGCGATGGGCAAGGCCGAGCTGCGCGCCTGGAGCAAGGAGCGCCAAGGCAGGAACGTGCGGGTGTGGAGCTCGTCGAATGTGCGCTATCTGCTCGCGCATGGCTGCGTGCGCGAGGCCAACGACATCCTGGGCTACCGTCACGCCGTGGAGGGCACGGTGGTGCACGGCGAGCAGCGGGGGCGTGAGATGGGCTTCCCGACGGCGAACCTGGCCGAGCGCGTCGAGGGCTATGTGCCGGTCGACGGCGTCTATGCGGGTTGGCTCATCGACCTGGGCCCGGCCGACGAGGAACGCAACTTCACGCGCGACCGCATGCGCATGGCCGAGGGGTCGCAGTGGCGTTGGCCGGCGGCGATCTCCATCGGCACCAAGCCGACTTACTCCGACGAGACGGGCGTGGACGCGCGGGTGATCGAGCCCTACGCGGTCACCGACGACTGGCTGGAACTCTACGGCCATCGCGTGCGTGTGGAGTTCTCCTCGTTCCTGCGCTCGCAGGTCAAGTTCAGCGGCACCGAGGAGCTTACGGCCGCGATGAAGGACTACGCCGACCAGACGCTCGAGATCACCGCCAAAGAGTGATGGCGGCTGCTTTGGTGCCGTCGGTTTCGGCAGGGTCGCTTTCGCTGCGGACGATTGGTGATCGCCGTTTGTTGCCTTCGCGTTAATGACGTTGATGGAGTTGCCGGCGTTGATGGTGTTGCCGGCGTCGGAACAATTCATGCCGAGACTGTTCTAAAAAAATAAGCAAGTATATAAGGCGGGACCCACGAATCATTTCCGTGGGCCCCGCCTTATTGATTGATCGGATGCAGCCTCATCTTACTTGCGCATGCGCGCCTTGGAACGGCTGAGCACCAGGGCGATACCGGCCGCCAGGATCGCCGCCGTGGTGATGCCGGCGATGACCACACCGGTGGAGGAGAGGCGTCCGTTCGGGTTCGCGCCATTGGCACCGGGGCCGTTGGAGGCTCCCTGGCCGGGGGCAGAGGACTCGCTTGGCGCCGGCCTGTCGAGCTCAAGGGGGCTGATGGCGCTGGTGTTACCGGTCGCGTCCTTGACTTGTACCTTGGCTTTGACGGCCTGTGGGTCAGCAGGCCAGTTCGCTTCGAACGCACCGATATGGCCAGCGACGCTGCTGCTTTGCACGCTGGTCGGGGTGTCAGCCGTGATGGCGTTGCCGGCGCTGTCGAGCCAGGTGATGGTGGCCGTGTCGCCGCCCTCGGCCGCGGGGGTGACGCCGGTCAGCCCGCTCTTGGCGCTCATCGCCTTGCCGGTCACCTTCCCCGACGCGGAAGCGAGACTATTATCTTTTATCGCCGGGGCAATCATGTCGACATGCACGGTCTTGAAGGTATAGGGAGAGACATCCACGCCGTTAAGCGATTTCGCTCGGACGACATAGTCGACTCCGGTGCCGTTGGAATCGGCGGCGATATTGGTGAAAGCCGATACGGGGAACGTCGCCGACCACGTGTTGCGGGAGGTGTCGAAGGTGGTGGTCGCGGCGGCGGTTCCGTCGCCTTCCGTCTCACTGGTGCTGCCGGCGGGCAAGAGTTTTATGGACATGCCGTCAATATCGGTGGCGCCCGCCAGATCGCCGCTCACCGTCACGGTGTCAGAAGGTGAGACCGCATTGCCTTCCAAAGATTTGGGAGCATCCGCGCCATTGATGCCCGGTTTGGGAACGGCCCGCTTCCATACGGCGTAGAGAACGTTTCTGGTGGTCGTGTCCGGAAGCGTAGCGCCTTCTGCGTAGTCAGGTGTTGTCGCCGTCGGCGAGGTCGCCCAACCTTTGAAGCTGTAACCGGTTTTTTCTAATGTGTTCTGGGATGGTGCCGTCAATGCTGGATCGTTATAACCTGGAATGATCATGAAAGGCGGTTTCTCTCCTTGTGTGGCGCCGTTGCCGTCGAACACATATCCTATTCTGCCGTACCACTGCGTGCGTCCCACCGGGTGAATGGAACTGCGTGGGCCGCTCCAAGTGCCGTCCTCATTCGACCAAGTTATAGGAGTGCCTGACCACGGGAACGGGCCGTTTACATCATCGCCTGCAACGTTAGTCAGTGACGATAGGTTTCCTGCTGCGCTCAGACGAATCATCTTCACGCCGTTGTCGAACATGGCGTAGGCATTGCTGATTGTGCTTACGCTGGTGTCCAGATTAGATAAGTCGATACTTGTTAGCGAACCGTCAGCGGTGAACATATATGATGTGTTGGTGACCTTGCTCATGTCCCAGGAGGACAAATCCAGATTGGTGAGGGCACTGTTGGTTTGAAACATGTTGTTCATGTTGATGACATTGCTGGTATCCAGAAGGTTCATATTGTTGTATTTGGTGGCTTGGATCATTTCAAGAAATAGAAAGGCGCTATTCTCATTGGCCTTGACTTCTGAATCGATGGTCACCTGAAGGGCGACGTTGCTATAAGTAGGGTGCCAGGGCAAATCCTCATAGGAAGAAGTTGCAGCCAAAGTTCCGATACCCAGGGCCTGGTTCAGAGTGCCTAGATGGAATGTGCAGGAGGTATCGAGATGCCAATAAGCATTGTTGCCCCAAGGCTGCTGACCCGAATCGGGGCATTCAAACTGCGGGCCGACGGACGGGCTGGCGCCTCGTTTCATGGCGGAATCGGGCGAACCGAGCGTCGCGGATTTTGGCGTGATGCCTGTGGTCGGCGCAGGGGTCTTTGCTGTGGATTGGGTCGTGGCGTCGTTCGGTGTGTTGTTTTTGCCGGATTGTGTGTTGGATTCATTGCCTGTTTTGTCGGCATTGCCCGGTTGAGCGTTCACAGTTGCCGACGGTGACATGCCGCTGACCGGTGTGGCCGCGCTGGCCATTTGCGGGGCCAGGATGGTGGCCGCCGCGGCGAACAGCGCGACCGAGATGCGTACGATGGTATGGGCTTGCTGTTTTCCCATTGTCCTTGTTTCCTCTCCGCTCTTCTGGAGCATGCATGTGGTCATTAAGACATGGCGCTGTCTTTTGTAATGCAATTCACATGTAATACAACCATATAAGATGTGGCGGAAATAATTCACATTGGGTGTCGAATTGACTATTTTTCTGTGAAAGGTTTTGCGATTATGCCGTCGCTGGTTCATTGGTCTGATTATCGAATGCCATGATTTGAATCGCTACAGCACTCTTCTTTGAGACTACGATTAAGTGGTTTTTGATACTAGACACTCATGACGGCGAAACGCACGTCAAGACGATTCCGTGCACTTTGCCGCCGTTGTTTGCTCGACTTCGGTTTGGCTTCGTTTCTTACTCGAGGGTGAAGCCGTCGAAGGTGAATCCGGGGCTCACCACGCAGGAGACCAGCGCGTCTCCCTTGCCGGGCACTGTGCGCTGCCAGCAGCCTTCGGGGATGACCACCTGGCCGATGGGCGCCGATGATGCGTCGGGCGTTGCGGCTTCTGGCTGTGCCGCGTCTGCCTGTGCTGGATTCGCCGGGGCGAGGCCCTGCCCGAGCGCGTAGAGCGTGCGTCCGTCCTCGTCGGCCGGGGCGTCGCCGTAGCCGCCCAGCTCAAGGCCGACGGTGGCCGGGCCGTGCCAGAGCCAGATCTCCGTGGCATCTACCTTGTGCCAGGCGCTCGCGTCGCCCTCGGCCAGCAGGAAGTAAATCAGCGAGGCCAGCGGACGGCCTTCGGTGGCCTTCATCGCCTTCAACGCCTTGGGGTCGGCTTCCGTGCCCTGCCGTGTCGCCACGCCCGCCGCGGCCTGTTCGCTCAGCCAGGTCTGCCGGTACCATCCGCCTTCGGGATGTTCCTCGAGACCCAGCGCCGTCACCACACGCTGTGCGTACTCGCTCATATCCTCAAATGCAACGCTCATTGTTCTGCCGTCCTTCGTCTTTTGTTCGGGTGGAAGCGCGGGGTCGTCCCAAGCCTCAATCACAGGATTCAATGGTAATTGGATTGCGGTACCGATGGATCCGAGGTCGCGTCGCGGAGGTGGCGTGGATGGCGTCGATACGTAAATCTGGTACCAGGATATTTCGGATACGCAATGACGTAGACGAGGGCAATGGCAACACGAAATGGACGACGGCAAAGACGATTGATAAAAGGTGAGGGGCCATGGAGATAACTCGTGGACCCTCACCTTTTATATTGAATTATCGGCTATTTCTATTTGCTCATATGGGCCTTGGAGCGGTTGAGTACCAAGCCAATGCCCGCCATCAGGATCGCCACCATGGCGGTCCCGGCGATGGCCGCGCCGGTGGAGGAGAGGCGACCATTCCGATTCGGGCCGTTCCCGTTCGCGCTGTTGCTGCCGGAGCCGCGGCCTGAGCTGCCTTGAGGCTGATAGGAGGCGGGTGTGCCGAGGCGCATCATGCTGGTGGGGGCGCTGGTGTTGCCGGCGCCGTCCCGCGCGGTGACGGTGACGTAGTAGCCGAGCCGCACGCTCGCGGGCCATTCGGCGCTGAAGGTGCCGTCGGTCTGGCTGGTGGCGGTCGTGGTCAACGGCGTGCCGCCACGGCTGAGCGTACCCGGCGTCGTCAATGGCTGCCCGTCGGCGTCGAACCAGGCGAGCGTCAGCGTCACATGCCCCTCGGCGGCGCGGTGCGGCTGGGCCGTCTCGTCGGCGGAGGAGAGGACCTTGCCGGTCACCATGCCGCTCGCGGAGCCGGCGGGCGCGGTGAACGTGACCTGGGTGGCCACAGGCGCGACCATGTCGACGTTATGCTGCTGGCAGGTATAGGCCGAGTCACCGTTGTGGTCGGTGTGGAGCTTGGCGCAGAACGTGTGCTCGGTACCGGTTCCGATCTCATCGGCGAACGCCGAGTTGGGGAAGTCTGCCGTCCATGCGCCGGTCGAGGTGTCGAGGGTCGGGCTGTCGGCGAGGATGCCTTGCCCGGCCTCGGCGTCGGTGGCGGTCTTGCCGGAGGGCAGGAGGCGAACGATCACGCTGTCTCCCGCGTGGGTGCCGCTGACGGTGCCCGTCACGCTGACTTGGCCCGTCGGGGTAACGCCCGCCGTTGCGGTGGGAGCTTCGGGGCTGATCGTGGAATCCGGGTCGGCCGGGCGGCCAAGGTCCAGTGTGGTCGTGGCGCTGGTGTTGCCGGTCGTGTCTTTGGCCTGCACGCCGGCTTTCACGGCCTTGCGGTCGGTCGGCCAGTTCGCCTCGAACGTGCCGTCGGCGGCGCTGGTCACCACGCTCGGCGTATCGGCCGTGATCGCGTCGCCGTCCTTGTCGAGCCAGGTGATGGTGACGGTCGTGTTCTGCTCGGCGGCCGGCGTCACCCCGCTCAGCCCGTCCTTCGCGGACATGGCCGTTCCGGTGACTTTCTGATGGTCCGAGACCAGGTTGCTCGGCGACGGCGCGGTCATGTCGACGTGCACGGTCTTGTAGGTGTAGGCCGAGTCGCCATCGCTGTTGTGCAGGCGGGCGCGGATGACGTAGTCGACGCCCGTGCCGGTTGTGTCGGCGGCCGTGTCGGTGAAATCAGAGGCGTGGAACGTGGCGGACCATGTGTTCGCGCTCATGTTGAACGTCGTCGTCCCTTGTTTGCCGTCGGACGGAGTCGCGCTGGTGCTGCCAGAGGGGAGCAGGCTCACCGATACGTCGTCGGCTCCTGAGGCAGGTGTCAGGGTCCCCGTAATCGTCACTTCAGAGTTGTTGTCTACATTCAGTCCCTCGGAGGATTTGGGCGCTGTAATATCCGTCATGTTTGCCACTGGAATGATTTTCCATACCGCGTATAGCCTCACTGTGTTGCCGCTGTATTCGGTAAGAGGGTCACCTTGGTGGTATGTGGGTTCCGTCGCCTCGGATGAGGCCGACCAGCCCAAGAATTCATAACCGGTCTTTTCCAACGAGTTGCGGTCTGGTGCCGTGTATGTGCTGCCAGATACTGCCAGCGGGACGGGAGTTCCACCCGAAGCGCCATTGCCGTCGAAGAGATACGCGATGGAAACTTTGCTATACCACATGGCTTTCGACCGTGTACCGAAAGGAGTGGGGTCAGTGCTTGGATCTCCTGAGATGCCATCTTCGCTGGTCCATATGGCACTTGGGAGCTCATTATGGGGTTTGATTGTCGTGTCTTTCCCAAGACGGATAAAAGTAAGCAAGTGATCGGCGTCGAACTCCCAACTCATACTTGTGACGTTACTGGTATCGAAACTGCTGATATCTAGGCTACGCAGCCCCCAGTCGTCGTAGAACATGCCGCCCATGTTGGTGACCTTGCTGGTGTTGAAGTTGCTGAGGTCCAGGTTGGTTAACCCCCAGGTGTCGGCGAACATGCTGTCCATGCTGGTGACGTTGCTGGTGTCGAAGTTGCTGAGGTCTAGGCTGGTCAGCTTATTGTCTTCATCGAACATCTCTTTCAGGTTGGTGGCATTTTTAGTGTCAAGTAAATTTAGATTTTGAATTTCGGTAACATTTCGAAGCTCGCCAAACAGGCAGGCTGATCTGGTTGCGGCTTGGACAGCAGAGTCGAATTTTACTTTCTGCACGTGATAAGACCAGTCAAACCAAGGAAGCACTCTATGCACCTCGCCATAGCTTATTCGGCTGGTTACACCTAGGGTTGCCGGCTGGGAGGTATCAACTGCGCCAAAGTGCAGCACACAGTCAGAGTCTACATGCCAGTAGGCATTGGTGCCCCAAGGTGTGATTCCTGAGTCGTTGCAACTGCTTTGCGGACCTACGGTTGGTTGGTTGCTTTGCGCAAGTGTCGAATCGGAAGCTGAGACTGGTGACTGCGGGGCCGAACCGAGTTGCTGGTGTGTGTCGGTCTGTTGTGAAGTCTCGGGCTTCGACGCTGGAGCGGGAGCAGCACTGGGCTCATCCTTGCTTGGGGTTTGCGTACCAGACTGCTCGCCGGTTGCCTGGCTCGAGTCGCCTTGCTGCGTGGGCGCGGCCGTGCTGCCATCAACCTGCGGTGAGACCGGCGGTGTCGCCGCGCTGGCGAGCTGCGGGGCCGCCAGCATCGCCGTGGCCGCGAGCAGCGCGATCGCCGTTTTGATGAGCTTGTTGTTCGTGTCGCTTCTCAATGCGAATCCCTCCCTGTATGGATTGCCGTCTTCATCCAGGGACGGGAGAGGTGTTTGTATCCACTCTTGCGGTGGATTTGTAATACTATATAAAAATAATAGCATTTTGTATCACAAATGCTCAGTTAATTAGATAAAAAATATAAAATAACTAATTTTATCACAAAATGTATTACAAATAACTTCGGAATGGTGGATTTCAGGCGTCGTTGCCTTGCTCGCTGTCTTCTTTGCCCAGCGCCGAGAAACCGTTTGCCGCTACCGGCCCTTCGAGACTCCCATCGCGTCAAGGGCATCGCGCAGGGACGAGACCTCCACGATCTGCAAACCTTTGACCGCCTTGATGGCGCGGCGGCCGCGATGGGCGGGCACCACGGCGCGGGTGAAGCCCAGACGCGCGGCCTCGTTCAGACGGTGGGAGAGCTGGGGGACGGGGCGCACCTGGCCGGTGAGGCTGATCTCGCCCATGGCGCAGGTGGTGCGGGGGATGGGCTTGCTGGTGGCGGCGCTGGCCAGGGCGGCCACGATGGCCAGGTCGCACGAGGGCTCCTTGGCGAGTCCGCCGGCGATGGTGGAGACGTAGAGGTCGTTGGCCAGGAGGTTCACGCGCCCGTGACGGTAGAGCACGGCCGAAAGCATGGCGAGCCTGTTGGAATCGATGCCGTTGGTGTTGCGGCGCGGGGTGGGCAGCACGGATTTGGTCACCAGCGCCTGCACCTCGATCGGCAGGCTGCGGTGGCCGTCGAGCGTGAACGTGACGCAGGTGCCCTCAACTGGCGCGTCCTCGGTGGAGAGGAAGAGGCCCGAGGGGTCGGTGACCTCCTCGATGCCCTCGCCGCTCATGTCGAAGCAGCCCACCTCGTCGGTGGGGCCGAAGCGGTTCTTGGCCGCGTGGAGCATGCGCAGCGCCGTCTGCGAGTCGCCCTCGAACTGGCAGACCACGTCCACCAGGTGCTCGAGCGTGCGCGGGCCGGCGATGGAGCCGTCCTTGGTGACGTGGCCGACCAGCATCACCGGGATGTCAAGCGTTTTGGCGGTGTCGATCAGGGCGCTGGCCACTTCGCGCACCTGCGTGGAGCCGCCGGAGATGCCATCGACGTCCTGCGAGACGATGGTCTGCGCCGAATCGACGATGGCGAGGCTTGGCTTCTCCTGCTCGATCAAGGCCAGGACCGTGGCGAGGTCGGTGGTGGCGGCGAGCAACAGGTTCTCCTCGAGCGCGTTGATGCGGGAGGCTCGCATACGCACCTGCGCCTGCGATTCCTCGCCGGAGATATAAAGGACGGATTTCTTGGGATGGTTCCGTGCCACATTGCCGGCCGTCTCCAAGAGCAGGGTCGATTTGCCGATGCCCGGCTCGCCCGCTACCAGCACCACCGAACCCGGCACGATGCCACCGCCGAGCACACGGTCGAACTCCTCGAAACCGGTGGGGATGCGCGTGGTGCTTTCGGTGGAGATCTCGGTGATCGGCTTGGCCGCGGCGCTGCCGGCCACCACGCCGGAACTGGCTTGGGTGCGTGAGGTGCGCCCGGGCGCTGCCGTGCGGCTCGCCGTGGCGGGGCGTGCCTCGTGGAACTCCTCGACCGTGCCCCATTGGCCGCATTCAGGGCAGCGGCCATACCATTTCACGCCGTTCCAGCCGCACTCCGAGCAGACATACTGTGTCGAATTCTTTGCCATGAGGCCGACGCTACCGAGTTTGGCTGACAAAGGCAAGTCGTCTTGTGGATATGCATGGATATACGCGGATATATATGGACAGCGGCGAAAATCGGACGTTCGGAATCGACGGCAAACCTCTTGGCGCCGACGACGCACACCCAAAAGGGTGGTTACCAAAAGATACCGTACGTATTTCCATGGTATCTTTTGGTAACCATGGATTTGGGTGTGCGTCCTTTCGGTATAAAGCGCAAAAGTCGGAGCTTAACATACCTATTAACTAGATATATGGCTATAAGGTGCATGGCAAATCCAGCCGCCCCGTAATGCACTTCGACACCCGCGCAACGGCCATGTTGCAAGGTGGTCAAGCGTCAGCCCAGTGTGAAATAATCACTACTATGTCAAACGTTCAAAAATCCTCCTCCCACGGCAAGCTCATCGCGGTCATCGTCAGTGCGGCGGTGGTGATTGCACTGGTGCTGCTCTCCGCTTTCGTCTGGCCTGGTTGGGCGATGAACCACAACGGTTCGCGCGACCAACAGGCGCAATCCTCCAAGTCGCAGCCCACCACGCCGAGCATCAAGGCCAAAGACCTTCCGCAGGACGCCTCGGCGCTGCTCAAGGCCATGCCCGACAGCGTGCTCAACTTCGCCCGCATCGACGCCGGGCCCAGCGCGGACTGGACCTCCGCCTCCCCGCTCGAGGAATACACGTTGACCTATTCCACCGGCGACTCGGCCAAGAACGTCAGCCTCAAGGTGGCGCAGTGGCCCAGCGGCGACGGCGCGAACGGCCAGTACGACGCGTTGGTCAAGGCGCTCAACGGCGAGGACGTGGCCAGCGGCGACGTGAAGGTCTCCGGCAACGCCACGGGCAGCTATATGGTCAAGACCACCGACAAGAAGGGCAAGGAGGCCACGGCGATCTGGCGCAACGACAGCGTCGTCTTCCAAGCCACCGGTCCGAAGGATTCGGTGCTGCGCTTCTACCAGAAGTTCCCGCTCTGAGCCGGGCGCGCTCGGTTTCGGTGAGTTGGTTTTGTCGGTCGATGGCGTTTTAAGTCGGCTTGGCAGTGTATCATTGGGCAAGTTGCACACTTACAGTCAAGGAATGGAGGCTTCAGATGGGTTCCGTCATCAAGAAGCGCCGCAAGCGGATGAGCAAGAAGAAGCACCGCAAACTGCTGCGTAAGACTCGTCATCAGCGCAAGTAGTTCTTAACGCTTAGAGGCCCGGGATCGCAAGGTTCCGGGCTTTTGTTATGCGCGTTGACGGGTGTGGCGGCGGCATATTCTGGCCGACCCCGAGATTGCGGCCCCTGTATCTCAAACACCAGTCAGGCCATACGAAACAACACCCCACACCTCCAAAAACAGACACGTTTTCTGGCCTATAACCCAAAGCAGACACACATTCTGGCCGGTATCCCGGCATATTGGTGGTGCCGGCGTAGGTGGTGGTACCGCTTGCCGCCTCAATCCTTCGATGGCAGATTTTGGATATAGTTTGCGTCAGAATTATTCGTTTTCTGCCGTTAACCGGTTTCGGCGGCATACATCGGATAATTCTGTACGGCTTTGTATTCGTTTCCCGCCGTCGAAGTCGTGTAATTTATCGCCGGTGGGCGCAAAACGGTGGTGTTTCACGGCGCGCTGTGACACCATGGCTATATGGCACAAATTACTTTGGGTGGTGCGCCCACTCGCACCGTAGGAAATCTCCCCGCCGTCGGCTCTGCGGCCCCGGCCTTCTCCATCGCCGATGGCGATCTCAACGACTTCGGCCTCGACAAGTTCGCCGGCCGCAAGGTCATCCTCAACATCTTCCCCTCGCTCGACACGGCCACCTGCTCGATGTCGGTGCGCAAGTTCAACAAGATGGCCGAGGACCTGGACGGCGTCACCGTGGTCTGCGTCTCCAAGGACCTGCCGTTCGCCCAGGCCCGCTTCTGCGGCGCCGAGGGCATCGAGAACGTCGTCACTGGCTCCGTCTTCCGCTCCTCGTTCGGCGAGGACTACGGCGTGACCATCGCCGACGGTGGCATGCGCGGCCTGCTTTCGCGCGCGGTCGTGGTCATCGACGCGGACGGCAAGGTGGCCTACACCCAGCAGGTCGCCGAGATTCACGACGAGCCCGACTACGACGCCGTCCGAAAGGCCGTCGAGTCGCTCTGACAGCCAGATTCCAGCCGGATTGTTGGTCGGTCTGTTGGGGGGGGCTGGTCGGCTTGTCGGGGTTTGGTCGGCCCGGACGGTTAGTCTAGCCCAGCCGACCCCAATGGTTGCGTTTGTGACGCTAATTGCAGTTATAGCGTCGCAAACGCAACCATTTTCTTTGTCACATTGCAGTTGTGACGCTAAGTGGGGTGTTGGCGTCGCAAACGCAACGGGTCGATTGAGTTGCAGATGCGACGCAAAGTGGGTTGTTACCGTCGCGAACGCAACCGACTAATTGTGTGGGTTGCAGATGTGCGCAAAGTGGGGCATTAGCGTCACGAATGTAACTGTTGTGTTGCGGACGTGACGCTTAGTGAGGTGTTGGCGTCGCAAACGCAACTGTATTGGTTTCGGATGTGACGCAGAAGATGTGTTTAGTGTCACGAATGCAACTGGCCGATGGTGTGGGTTACGTTTGCGACGCAAACAGTGGATGTAGTGCATGAATGCGACCAGCTAACGGTAATTGTTGCGTTTGTGACGCTAATTGAGGTGTTGGTGTCGCAAACGCAACCGTTTTTCTTTGCCACATTGCAGATGCGACGCAAAGTGGGGCGTTGGCGTCGCAAACGCAACTGTGTTGGTTGCGGATGTGACGCAGAAGATGGGTTTAGTGTCACGAATGCAACTGGGCAACGGTTGTGAGTTGCGTTTGTGACGCTAATTGAGGTGTTACCGTCGCAAACGCAACCATTTTTCTGTCATATTGCAGATGTGACGCTTAGTGGGGTGTTGGCGTCGCAAACGCAATGGGGTAGTGGATACAAAAGAACCGGTACGGGCTTGTGAATCAAGCCGTGTACCGGTTTCGTACGTGAAGGCTGGCCAACGCGATCTGGTCAACCGATTAACCAGGCGATCAAGCGACCAATCCCAGCACCTTACTCCCTGGATTACTCCTCGGAGACGGTGAGTACGCGCGGGCCGTTCGGGTTGCCGACGATCACCTTGTCGACGCGGTTGAGGAAGAGGCCGTGCTCCACGACGCCGACCGTGTTGATGAGGTCCTCGGCCAGCTCCTCCGGGTGGTCGATGCGCTCCAGATGCAGGTCGACGATGAAGTTGTTCTCGTCGGTGCGCACCTCGGTGCCGTCCACGTTCTTGCGCAGCACGGGCTTGTAGCCCTTCGCCTCGAATTTGTCGATGACGTGGCGCGAGCCGAACGGGATGACCTCGACGGGCAGCGGGAACCGGCCGATGGTGTCGACCACCTTGGACTCGTCGACGATCCAGATGTTGTAGTTCGAGTTCTCGTTGACGATCTTCTCCCAGAGCAGCGCCGCGCCGCCGCCCTTGATGCCGTTGAAGTTGCTGTCCACCTCGTCGGCGCCGTCGATGGTCAGGTCGATGTGGTCCACGTCATCGATGTCGACGATCTTGATGCCGTAGCCTTCGGCCTGCTTGGCGGTGCGGCGCGAGGTGGTGACGCCCGTGAACTTGAGGCCCTCCTCTTGCGTGCGGCGGCCGAGCTCATCGACCAGGAACCGCACGGTCGAACCGGTGCCGAGGCCCGCGATCATGCCGTCTTTGATGAACTTGGCGCCTTCGATGCCGGCCGCCTTTTTCAGCGCGTCTTGCTCTTGCTTATCCATCTTGCTCCTTTGTTAAGCGCTTTGCCCGGCCAACCCGTGGCGGGCTTCCGTTGCCATACTATCGGGGTTGCAATACTTTCGGCGAGGCTTTGCGTCGAGGTGAACGACGTGAAGTTCCGAGTGTCTTTATATGGTTCCGGATGGTTGGTATTCCGCGGTTTTTGTGGGGATTATTAGTTATCGCTCCGCCGGTTGTTGGCGATCAGGAACGGGGCCCCGTTCAGGGTGATCGCGCCGTCGCCGGCCACGTAGCCATCGATGGCGATGACGCCACGGATGCGGCGCGGCTTGCCGTCGAAGGTCGGACTCGTGCACGGGGCGGGGGAGAAGCATAACGTGCCATTCACCGTCAGGCCGCTGGGCAGGTAGGTTGGCTGCTGCGGGCGAGGTTGTGGCTTGTCGGGTTGCGTTGCTGGGTTGTCGGGTTGCGTTACTGGGTTGTGGGAGGCTCCCGCGTTGCTGGTTGCATTGCCACGCGATGTGATTGTCTCGGCCGAGCTGGCTGATTCACTTGAATCGTTTGGTCGCGATGAGTCGGTTGACGTATCGCCGTCATGGGATTCGTTGGAATTGGCCGAGTCGCCGCGCTCGTCAGAATTGGCCAGATTGGCGGACTCGTCAGATTCGTCCGAATCGGCTGAACCGTCTTGCTTCCGGGTGTTATCCGAATTATCGAATCCACGGTGCTCATCGGAGTGGCTTGATTCCGCGGTCCCTGCCGCGTTGTTCAGGCCGGCTGATTCCTCGGACTCGTCTGAGTCTTCCGAATCGGCTGAATGGGCTGAATCAGTTGAATCTTCCGAATCGACTGGTTCTATGGAACCGTCCAGGTTTTGATATTGGTCGAAAGCGCTTGTATCGGCTGCCGTTTCTGGTGGTACAAGCGTTTCCAGATCGTTGGGATTGTTGGAATCGTTGGAATCTTTGGTACGTGACGTCATGTCCGAACGATTCGCCGCAACTGTATGGCCCGGTCGGTTCGAATCGTCCAAGTCCTTCGACTGGCTCACCCAATCCGCGTCGTCATAGGATTCACCGGCGGAAGCCTCGTCGTTTTCAGCAGCGCGGTGATGGGCCACGATCGGCTTGCGCGAGCCGAAATCGTATTCCGGCACATCCTCCGGTTCCGACAGTCGTTCGGCGAGTGACGGCCGATGTGCCGAACCGTTTTCACGATGATTGCCACTAGCGTTGTCATCGCTGTGGCGGCCGTCGTTGTCATTCTGGTTGTCATGATTGTCGGCGCTACGACTCAATCCCGCGTCATTATCCGCACCGTAATCCGCGCCATCATTCTCGCCGTAATCGTCCTCATCGTTCCAGTCATCGTCAGCGTCATCACCCGAGTTCGCTCCGCGCCCGAGATGATATTGCTCCTCGGTAATCTTGCCGTCAATCAGCATCTTCGCGTCGGCCGGAATATCCACACCTTTCGCGTAGGCCGAGGCGAGCAGCGATTGCCAGCCCTCAAGCGGCAAATAGCCGTCTTTCACCCCGCTGCGCGCGTCGCCGGAGTAGGTGTGGGCGAGGTCGTCGACCTTCTCGTTGCCTGGGTTGCCGTTGTGCCCTTTGACCCACACGAACCTCACCGGCCCTTCGCGGCGGCCGATCTCGGCGTCGATTGCCTTGATGAGCGGCGCGTTCTTCACCGGCTTCTTCTGCGAGTTCTTCCAGCCGTTTTTCTTCCAGCCGTGCACCCACTTGGTGGAGCAGTTGATGGCGTACTGCGAGTCCGTCTCGATGGTCAGTGGCTCGGCCCCGCGGTGCGCCCGCAGCGCCTCGAGCACCGCGCACAGCTCGCCGATCTGATTGGTGCCGTTGGTGGCGCCGCCCGCGTCGCTGTCGCCGTCATGCTGGTGGCCGGGCGTCCGCGCCGCGTTCGACGCGTGATCCGCCCAAGCCCAACCCATGGGCCCGTTGGGGTTGCCGAGTGCGCTGCCGTCCGTAGAAACCGTGATAGTCATAGCTCCCAGCCTACGTTTTGCCGGCGAAATTGAAAAGAGGAACCAGTTCTGCTTTTATTGGATTTTCAGATAAATGTAAAATGCGTTTTATACTTTTGCCCTAATTTGGGTAAATGTAAAGTGCGTTTTATATTTGGGTGAGAAATCGATAAGTTAAAAAATATTTTTAAACTTGAATCAGATTTGGGCTGCAACAAACAACAAGTCGGTAGATAGGTTTTTGGGAATCGCGGAATTTCGCCATTCCTGTTTTTCTATCTACCGACTTGTGCAGTGTTCCTATAGAGAATTATTCGCCGAGCGCCTTATCGACCACGTCGGTGGCCTCATCCAAGACCTGGTCGAGCGCCTCTGGGGAGACGAACGACTCGGCGTAGATCTTGTAGATGTTCTCGGTGCCGGAGGGGCGGGCGGCGAACCAGTTGTTCTTGGTGGTCACCTTGATGCCGCCGATGGGTGCGTCGTTGCCGGGTGCACGGGTGAGTTTGGCGGTGATGTCCTCGCCGGCCAGCGTGGTGGCAGAGACGGATTCGGGGGAGAGGCCTGCGAACTTCTGCTTCTGCTCGAGCGTGGTCGGCGTATCGACGCGCTTGTACCAGCTTTCGCCGAACTTGGCGACCTGCTCCTGATGGAGCTGCGCCGGGTTCTTGCCGGTCTTCGCGGTGATTTCCGCTGCCAGCAGGTCGGGGATGATGCCGTCCTTGTCGGTGGTCCACACGCGGCCGTCGCGACGCAAGAAACTCATGCCGGAGCTTTCTTCGCCGCCGAACGCGACCTTGCCGGTGAAGAGCGGATCAACGAACCACTTGAAGCCGACCGGCACCTCGACCAGCGGCGCGTTGATGGAAGCGGCCACGCGGTCAATCAGCGAGGACGAGACGAGCGTCTTGCCCACGCCGGTGCCCTTGGGCCAGCCGGGGCGCGCGCCGCCGAAGAGATAGGCGATGCACACGGCGAGGTAGTGGTTCGGGTTCATCACACCCCAGTCGGGGCAGACGATGCCGTGGCGGTCGGCGTCGGGGTCGGTGCCGCCGACGAGATCGTACTTGCTCCACGCGCCGCCGTTGAGTTCGTCCACGAGGCCTTTCATCGCATACTGCGAGCTCGGGTCCATGCGTATCTTGCCATCGTGGTCGATGGTCATGAACCGCCAGGTCGGGTCCACGTCGGGGCGGACCACACCGATATTCAATCCGTACTTCTCATTAATCAGCGGCCAGTAATTCACGGAAGCGCCGCCGAGCGGATCGATGCCAAGCCTCACGCCGGAGGAGCGGATGAGGTCGAAGTCGATGACGTCGCCGAGGTCGGAAACATAGTGGTCGCGATAGTCGAAGCGTTCCACCAGCGGAGACTTGATGGCCTCGTCGTAGGGCACGCGCTTAACGTCGTGGAACGAGCCGAGCAGCTCGTTGGCGCGGTTGGCGATGGCTTCGGTCGCCTCGGCCGGGGCCGGGCCGCCGGTGACCGGGTCGTACTTGAAGCCGCCGTCGGTGGGCGGGTTGTGCGAAGGCGTCACGACGATGCCGTCGGCAAGTCCGTCGCCCTCGAAACGCTGTGAGCCGTCGGCGGCGCGGTTATGGGTCAAAATCGCATGTGAGATAACAGGCGTGGGCACGAAGTCATCGCGCGAATCGATGCGCACAGTCACGCCATTGGCGACCAGAACCTCAATCGCGGTCTTCATCGCCGGTTCCGAAAGCGCGTGGGTGTCACGTCCGAGATAAAGCGGTCCGGTGACGCCCGCCTTCTTGCGGTATTCCGCGATGGCCTGCGAGATCGCGACGATATGCGCCTCGTTGAACGAGGTCTTGAGCGATGAGCCGCGGTGCCCCGAGGTGCCGAAGGAGACGCGTTGCGCCGGGTCGGCCGGGTCGGGGACGTTGTCGTAATACTTACCGATGACCTCGTCAACGTCGATGAGGTCCTTCTGTGTGGCGGGTTTGCCCGCATTTGTTGCTACCATATCTCCATTGTGCCACGTCGGGGCCATGAAGGTGCGGCTTTGCGAAGTTGCCGACAGCTTCCACACCATGAGCGGCGGATGAGGTGGGGCCGACGAGCCGTGATGGTGCTGGCGGTGGCAGTGGCGACGGCTGGGAATGCGAAGCGAATCGTGCGGGTTGGGGCTTGGCGGCGTGGTGCCTTTTCGGTTAAAGCGCTGGAAAATGTCATATAAATTTTTCTATCAGCGCCAAACAGGCCCGTGGTATCGGCGCGATTCTACGATGGAACACGAGAGAATTCCGCAACCCAACAGTTCGAGGCACTCCATGACCTTCTACGGCATCGATTACCTGCAAAACCAGCACGGCATCAACCAACTCATCCGTTTCTCCGTCATCATCGCGCTGTGCGTGGCGCTGGTGGCGTTCACCGTGCTCTACCTGCGTCACCGGCTCAAGACCAAATACCGCGACCTCGGCATCATCGCGCTGCTGCTGGTGGCGCTGGTCTTCGGCGGCGGCTACACGCAATACCGGCAAAGTGAGACGGCCAGCGCCAAAAGCGAGCAGATGGTCAGCTTCGTGCAGCACGTCGCCAAGGAGAAACACGTCTCGCAGAAGGACGTTCTGGTCAACTCGAAATACCTGAACCAGGACGTCATCGTCAAGATCGGCAAGAAATACTACACGGTGACACTCAACACGGACTACACCGCCTACCGTCTCACCGAGACCCACATGCTCACCGACATCAAAGTGGAGCAGTGAGTGAGGATCATGCCAGCCGCGGCCGCGCCACGGGATGCTGCTGCTAACCGGTCAATCGAGCTGGAAAACGTACGTTTCGGCGGTCCTAAATATACGAAAACCAGCAGGATTGACCGGTTAGCAGCAGGAACCACGTATTCGGCCGATACAACCATCCAATTTTGATTATCGTGATTGCAAGTATAAGTAGATAAGGACTTTCATCATGCTCATCAGCACAACACTCGTCATCAAACTCGTCGTGGGCATCGTCTTCCTCATCGTCCACATCAACCTCTTCGGCAAATCCAACCTCGCGCCCACCAGCGCCATGGACCAGATCCAGAACTACGTGCTCGGCGCCATCATCGGCGGCGTGATTTACAACGAGCAGATCACCGTGCTCGACTTCCTCTTCGTGCTCATCACCTGGACGCTGTTGTGCATGATCATCAAGTTCGCCAAGGAGCACAACCGGTTCGTCAAGAAGGTCATCGACGGCGGCCCGGTCGTGCTGATCTCGGGCGGCAAGGTGGACGTCGCCACCTGCATGCGCGCCGGCGTCTCGGCCAACGACCTCATGCTCAAGCTGCGCTCGCAAGGCGTCTACGAGATCTCCAAGGTGCGCAAGGCCTACTTCGAGCAGAGCGGCCAGCTTACGGTCATTCAATATGGCGAGGAGTCGCTGCGCATGCCGCTGATCGTCGACGGGCAGGTCTCGGCCGACGTGCTCGACGCCATCGGCCATGACGAGGATTGGCTCGATGGGGAAGTGAAGAAGCAGGGCTTTGACGGCACGAAGGCGGTGTATATCGGCGAGTATGTCAAGGGCAGGCTTGAGTTGACGGGGTATGCGAAATAGGGCGAAACGCGCGAAATAATAAGGTAATAAGGCGAAACGACTTTCAATAATTGAGCCGTTTCGCCACCGAACCGATTGCGAATTGAGCGCCAGCTGATTACTGACCGGCTCTGGCAGGCCCCTAGAGCCCTTAGCTGATGGCCTCTTTCGACGGCACGCGCACGCACAGCGACTTCGGCTCGATGCTGAAACGGATGTGGCTCGATTCGCCGAGCATGTCGCCGTCCACCTCGGCCAGCGCCGGCTTCTCGAGCCGCACCTCGGCCTGCGTGCCCTGGATCTGGTCCATGGTCGAGTTGGTGGAGATGGGGCTTTGCTGCGCCTTGCCGGTGATGGTCTGGTGCATCACGTCGCCGAAGAGGTTGGCCCAGCCGAGGATGCCGCCGGAGGTGTCGATGATCTCGAAATCGAGCAGGCCGTCGTCGAAGGAGGCGTCGGGCATCAGTGAGAACATCGGAATCTGGCCGCAATTGCCCGCCATCATCGTGCGGAAATGCACGTTGGTGATGGTGCGGGCGGTGCCGTCGGGGCTGGTGATGGTGATGGTGCCGCGGTATTTCGGCGCGAAGAGATGCTTCATGGCCCCGGCGAAATAGGCCAGCCAGCTGATGTTCTTCTTGAGCTCCGGGTCCGTGTCCTCGATCATGTCGGCGTCGAAGCCGATGCCCGCGATGATGAGGAAGGCGTGGGCGTGGGTCTGGTCGTCGCGGTCCAGCAGGGCCATGCGCCCCATGTCGACCATGCGCTCGCCACGCGAGATGGCCACGGTGAGCGCCGCGTCGATGTCGTCGATGGGGATGCCCATGTTGCGCGCGAAGAGGTTGCCGGTGCCGATTGGCACGATGCCCAGCGTGTGGCCGGTGCCGCTGATGGCGCTCGCCACGGTGCGCACGGTGCCGTCGCCTCCCACCGCCACCAGCACGTCGGCGCCGTGGTCCAGAGCGTCCAATGCGCAGGCGCGTCCGTCGTGCTCCAGCGTGGTTTCGATGAACTCGATGTCTTTGATGCCGCGGGCGTGGCAGAACTCCTCGATGTGCCTCCGCGATTTGTCGGCCTGGGGCTTCGAGGGGTTGACGATGAAGGCGTATCTCACCTGGTCGTCGTCGCGTTCGTTGAGCTTCTCCACACGCTTGCGGCGCTTGTAGGCGCGCCAGGCCAGCAGCGCCACGACCGCCACGACAATGAGGCAGATGATCGCGGCGATGACGATGAGCACAGTACCAGACATGTCTTTATTGTGTCGCGCTTTCTCGACGACATGCCTTACAAAGGTGCAAAAATGAACGAATCCTACACGCGTCGCCCCGCGTCTTTTCCGGCGTGAATGGTTTGCGGTGCCATCGGTTTTCGCGGGCCTGTCTCACAATGTGTCACCCTGTTTGCGAGGGTTGCGCGGCAAAGTTATCCTCAAAACCATGCTCAACCTGCGAACTCTCGACCGCCGCGCCATCGGTGTGTTGCGCGTCGATGAGTCGATGCCGGTTCTGGGCATTCTCGACCAGTCGGGTCGATCGCGTTCGTGGTCGTCTTCCAGCCGTTGCACCGGTTCCGGCTCGTGGCTCGACATTAGTTCGCGTCGCTGACGCTTATTTCCGGAAAGTCCGTTCAGGAGACCGCCGAAGAATCCCAAGGATTACCGTCAATCGTTTTAGGGAATAGTGGCGAATATCGCGGACAATGTTACGGAAACCGTCTTGCCGACGCAACAATCATCGGTGATAATCGTGAATCGCAACCAAACAAGCACAACAAAGCACAACAAAGCACAACAAAGCACAACAAAGCACAACAATCAAATAAAAACAAAAGGGAAAGTGGCATTGTCATGACGACAAAACCGGATGTCTCAACGAAACCGGCCGGCGGCGAGCGGGTGGATGTGAGCCAGTCGACCAGCGGCGGCAGGGCCGAGGCGCTCAAATGGCACGGCCGTGACATCAGATGGATGCTGAGCCTTTTCGGCACGGCGATCGGCGCGGGCGTGCTCTTCCTGCCCATCGACGCTGGCGGTGCGGGCATCATCGGCATCCTGCTCATGCTGGCCGTCGCCTATCCGCTGGCCTATTTCGCGCACCGGGCGATGTGCCGCTTCGTGCTTTCGGCCAAGAACCCCGGCGACGACATCACCGACGTGGTCGAGCAGCATTTCGGCTTCGGCTTCGGCATGGTCTTCACCATCATCTACTTCATCGAGGTGCTGGTCATCCTCTTGATGTATTCGGTCTCGATCACCAACACTGCCGAAAGCTTCATCGTCAACCAGCTGCACATGTCGGCCCCGCACCGCTGGCTGCTTTCCCTGGTGCTGATCGCCGCGCTGATTCTGATTGTGGTCTGCGGCGCCGGGGTGGTCACCCGCGTGATGAGCTGGATGACATGGCCGGTCATCGCCGTTCTGGTGATTTTCGCGCTCTACCTCATCCCGCGCTGGAACCCGTCGATGCTCACCAGCGTGCCGCGCAACGCTTCCGGCGGCTTCGATTTCGGGCAGCTGATCTTCGCGCTGTGGCTCTTGATGCCGGTCATCGTGCTCACGTTCGACCATTCCGCCATCATCTCCTCGTTCTCCGTGCACGTGCGCGGGCGCTATGGCGAGAACGCGGACGCCAAGATCGGCAAGATCTTGAAGGTCGGCGAGCCCATGATGGTCACCGTCGTGCTCTTCTTCGTGCTGAGCAGCGACCTCGCCCTGACGCCTGGCGATTTGGTGAAGGCCAAGGCGCAGAACGTCTCCATCCTGAGCTACCTGGCCAACATGATGGGCACCCCGGCCATCTCGTGGATCGCCTCGATCACCGCGTTCGTCTGCATCTTCAAGGCGTTCCTCGGCCACTACCTCGGCGTCGAGGAGGGGCTCGGCGGCATCATCCGCAAGGTGGCGCACACCCGTCATGTGGTCATCGAGCGCAAGCCGCTGCGCGTGGCCGTCAGCGTCTTCATGTTCCTCGCCTGCTGGCTGGTGGCCTGGGCCAATCCCTCTGCCATTGGCATGATCGAGACCATGGCCGGCCCGCTTATCGCCTTCGTGCTCCTGCTGCTGCCGATGTACGGCGTCCACAAGGTGCCGGCGCTCAAGAAATACTCTCACAAGATCAGCAACGTGTTCATCGTCGTGGTCGGCGTGATCGCGGTGAGCGCCATCTTCTACAACATCATTGCGCTGTTCTGAGGCTCAAAGCCAAGGCCAAGTCCAACACCAAGGCCGGAAAATAGCCGATACCGCGTGGGCGTCGGCCGGGTCGGGCACCACGAGGGTGTCCCTTTAGACAAGTAGGCTTATAGACATGCTTGATATCCAATTTATCCGTGAACATCCCGATGTCGTGCGCGAATCTCAGCGCAAGCGAGGCGAATCCGTCGAACTGGTCGACGAGGTCCTGAAGCAGGACGAGACCCGCCGTTCCGCGCTGAAGTCGTATGAGGAGGCGCGCGCCAGCCAGAAGGCCATGGGCAAGAAGGTCGCCCAGGCCGCGCCCGATGAGAAGGCCGCGCTGATTGCGCAGACCAAGGACCTGGCCAACAAGGTCGCCGAATACAAGAAGGTCTCCGACGACGCCTCCGAGGCCTACACCAAGGCCATGTGGCAGTTCTCCAACATCGTCGAGCCCGAGGCTCCCGAAGGTGGCGAGGACGACTACGTGGTGGTGCAGAAGGTCGGCACGCCGCGCGACTTCAAGGCCGAGGGCTTCGAGCCCAAGGACCATCTCACGCTCGGTGTGGGCGTGGCCGGCATCGACATGCGCCGTGGCGTCAAGGTCTCCGGCTCGCGTTTCTACTTCCTGCGCGGCGCCGTGGCCCGCATGCAGATCGCGATGCTCACCATGGCCGTCGACCAGGCCGAAGCGAACGGCTTCACCTTGGCGATCACGCCGACGCTCGTGCGCCCCGAGGTCATGGCCGGAACCGGCTTCTTGAACTCTCACGCCGACGAGATCTATCGTTTGCGCGAACCTGACGACCAGTATTTGGTGGGCACCTCCGAGGTGCCGCTGGCCGGTATGCACGAGGACGAGATTCTCGACCTTGGCGATGGCCCCCTGAAGTATTGTGGCTGGTCGAGCTGCTACCGTCGCGAGGCCGGTGCCGCGGGCAAGGACACTTCTGGTATCATCCGCGTCCACCAGTTTGACAAAGTGGAGATGTTCGTCTATTGCAAGCAGGAGGAATCCCGCGAGATGCACAAGCAGCTGCTCGGCATGGAGGAGCAGATGCTGGCCAAGGTCGAGGTGCCCTACCGCACCATCGACACCGCCGCCGGCGATCTCGGCTCCTCCGCCGCGCGCAAGTTCGACAACGAGGCTTGGGTGCCGACGCAGGGCCGCTACCGCGAGCTCACGTCCACCTCGAACTGCACCGAGTACCAGGCCCGTCGTCTCAACATTCGTGAGCGCACCGAGGACGGATCCACCCGCCCGGTCTCCACGCTGAACGGCACGCTGGCCACCACGCGTTGGCTCGTCGCCATCCTCGAGAACCATCAGCAGAAGGATGGCTCCATCGAGATTCCGAAGGCCATGCGCCCCTACATGGGCGGCCGCGAGGTCATTGAGCCCACCAAGTGGGAGGCGTGACGGCTTCCGTCGCGTAGCGTAGCCCCGCATCGGGTTCTCATCGTTCAAAAGCGCCATAAACAAGCTCGCTGACAATCGTTCAGCGGCCCGTCTATGGCGCTTTCCGTCATTCCGCCATTTTCAAGCCGCTTGGGCTTGGTCAGCGGCTTGTTTATGGCGCGTCTCTATAGTTTCGCCATTGTTGAGCCATTTGGTGCTTGCTGGAGGCTTGCTTATGATGCAATTGCTGAATAATCGCTGGTAGGGCGACGCGCCTGCTGTCTGCGGGCGGTTGCTATAATTCATCAGTCGCGCATTTCGGTGTCAGCCGGATGCGCCTCATGGACAGATGTCTGAGCGGTCTAAAGAGACGGTCTTGAAAACCGTTGAGGGGCAACCCTCCGCGAGTTCGAATCTCGCTCTGTCCGCTTTGCAAATGGGTTCTGGATACTAAGCCTATCCGGAACCCATTTCTCGTTTTCGCGTCAATTGCACGACGGCGAGGAAGTCTTAAAGAATCCCGCTCAATCTTCGTTCGAATGAATCTGATGCCAGTCCGAAGCCTATACGGAGGAATGACGGGAACAGCTTGCCGGCTTGGTGACGGCCGATGCAAATGGTTAAGACTGGCGGAAGATTCGGAAAGGTTATTGGGGCCAGTTTGCGGCGACATCACTGGTGATTGTTGGTTCATTTCGGCCAGTTTTTCGCGGCGGTGTCGAGCACCAGACGAACCATTTGCGTGGCCATATCCTCGGCCTGCTGCTCGGTCAGGCCGAGTCTCCTTTCAACGTCGGGTTTCTCGTTCGCGTCGATGGCGGTGCCATGCGCGTAAACACTGATGTTGACGGACATGGCGGGTGCGGTTTCGTCGCTCCTGTACATGCTGACTCTGATGCTGCGTCGCTCATCTGCATCGGAGTCCGGCCGCGAGAATATAAGCTTGTAGCCGTTGGCTTTGACGGTGATCATGCCGGTTGTGTTGTCCATCTGGCCGGCGACGGTGTCGGCTTTGATGTCGGGGCCGTGGCCCTGCAGGGCCTTCTGCACGTCCCACCGGTGGTCGAGGAACAGGCTGTCGGTCTGGGTGACGATGTCGGCGTGCCGCCGGTAGGTGGAGATGAACGGCTCATGCGGGGGAGGTTCCATACCCTTGTCGAATTCGTGCCCCACCCATACCATAAGCCCGACGAACAGGAGCGCCAGGGCGGCGATGACGGCTACTGTGGTGATGAAGGCGCGCTGCCAGAATGATATGAGCCTGGATTTGGTGTCTTCCTTCATGGGTTTGTTCTCCTGACATTGGATTCGATGGTGCCGTCTTTCGTGGTGTCGGCTGTCACTGGTCTGTGCCACCAATCTTGCGTTGCGGGAGGGTGGGATCGTTGATAACGGACCACCTTTGTCCGTCGCCGGCATTGTCCTTTTCGGTCGGCGTTATCACGTCTGGGCCACCCTCGGCTCGGTTCATGTCGTTCTTTTGATAAGCCATTTCACGCCCTGATCGGGATCACCGCTTCGTTGCTTCTCATCTCGCTCATATCGGAAAATGATAGCACTGAACGGAATATGGTTGCCGATTTGGGACTCCGAATGCTTTGAACTTTTACGTTCTCACACGATTCTTCGGTCGGCGGCCCAGCGGGTCAGCTCGGTGCGGTTGGAGAGCTGGAGCTTGCGTAGCACGGCACTGACGTGGGTCTCGACGGTCTTGACGGAAATGAATAGTTCGGCGGCGATTTCCTTATAGGTGTAACCGCGCGCGATGAGACGCATGACCTCCTGTTCACGGGTGGAGAGCTTGTCAAGCTCATCATCGTGCTGGGCCGGCTCGGTGCCTTGGAAGGTCGAGAGCACGAAGCCAGCCAGTTTCGGTGAGAAGACGGCGTAGCCCTCGTTGACCTGGATAATCGAGGATATGAGGTCGTCGCCGCTGATGGTCTTGGTGACATAGCCTCGTGCTCCGGCGCGGATGACGGCACCTACGTCCTTCGGCGAATCCGAGACGGAAAGGGCGAGGAACGCGGAATCGGGGGAGAGCGGCTGCGATTTCGCCAGTATCTCGGCGCCGCCTCCACCTTCGCCGCCAGGCACATGCACATCGAGCAGCACGACATCGGGCTTGGTGTTGGCGATCATCGCCACCGAACCCTCCACATCGGGGGCTTGCCCGACGATGGCGAAATAAGGACTCAGGGTCGTGATGACGCCCGCGCGGAACATCTCGTGGTCGTCGATCACAGCGATGCGAATATCGTGATGGTCCGATTTTGCCGTATCGGGTTGATGGGAATCAGGTTGGGCCGTGAACGTCCGGGGAGCGCTGGTCTTTCCTGTGCTTCTCGAACCGTACTTGCCTGAGCTGGTTGCTGATATGGCGGATTCGGCCATATCCGATACCTTGATGTCAGACTGCTTGGCACCCAGCAGCCCCGTATTCGCCTCGTCATTCATCTGCGTCTCCAGTTCCCCTCTCACTTGCCATTATGTCATCTGCGGCACAATGCTCCTGCGAGATTGGCATATGCATGCGCACTTCGGTGCCCCATTGGGGCCGTGAAACGATTTCGACGGAGCCGCCTCGACGTTTGATGCGCCCCATGATTGATTCGCGGATGCCAAGCCTGTCTTCGGGGATGGCATCGACGTCGAATCCGTCACCATGGTCACGCACGAAGACCTCGACCAGTTTCCCGCCCGTCTCGCAATAGACGGAAATGGGTTCGCCGCCATGTTGGACGGCGTTGAGCATGGCCTGCTCGCTGGCGTTGAGCAAGGCGTCGGTCTGGGCGCTGGGTCGTGCGTCGCCCACCGCCACCACCTCAATGGGCTTGCGATACTCATCCTCGATACGCGCGGCAATCTCGTGGAGGCCTGCGCTCACCGAGCGATCCGGTGGGGTGCGGTCCTGATAGAGCCAACGACGTAATTCCCGCTCCTGACCACGGGCCAGGGTGAAAACGGTCTGTGGCTCGTCGCTGTGCAGCTGGATGAGGGCGAGGGTTTGCAAGACGCCATCATGCAGGTGGGCCGTCATGTCGGCCCGCTCCTCCTCGCGTTCCTTCAGCGCGCGCTCGCGGCCGAGATCCTGGGTGAGCTTGTTGCCCAATGGCACCAACGCCACGCCCACACCCGCAAGAAGCGCCAGTCCCGCCACCATTGCGGAGAACGGAAGGTGGAATTGGAATGTCGTGGAATCCGTGCAGACGATATAGCCGGCGGCCAAGAGGATGATGCCCGCTATCAGATAGGGCAGCTGGCCACGCGCCGCGTTCATCTTGAGCCATGCCACACCGATGCCGCACAACGCCATGAGCACGCCAACGGTGAGGTCGGCGGGAATAGGACTGGCCGTCAGCAAGATGGCGAGAATAACAAGGGCCAACCCGGCCAATGCGATTAACGAGGGTTTCGAGGCTCGTTTCAGGGCCTGGCCGATATCCTCAAACGAGCCGATGCCGTCATCAGCGCCTGCATCCGCCGACGAATTCTGAGGAGTGTTCTCAGGGTGTCCGTATTGCTGACGATTGCCCTTCTCCTCTCTTTTACATCGTCGCTCGTCTTGATGGTTGTCAATTCCTGCTTCAGCTGCGGGATTCACGATGTTAGAGTTGGAGCTTCCGATATCCGCGCCGTTTTGGTAACCGGCGTTGCCACCATAGAAGTCTTGGTTCGCTCCAGGATAGGCCAGATTGCCACGGGCGAGCGGCCCCTGACTGGCTTGCTGTTGGGCTTGGTAGACGGCCACCGGATCGCCCGCTGGCACGAACACCCACAAGAAGATATAGGCGGCGATGCCTGAGCCGAACAGGAAGGTCAGGGCGATGAACGCCATTCGGATGACCGCTACCGGGATGCCCAGATGCAGGCTCAATCCCCGGCACACCCCGCAGAGCATACGCTTGTTTTTCGGCCTGAGCAGCGGCAGCCGTTGACGAACGGGAGCGGGGAACGCGGATTGCCCTGGGTAGTTGTTTCCTTGATAACCATAACGGCCGTATTCGTTTGAGGAGTGGCCATTGGGGCCATAGCCGTATCCACGGGCTGACGAGTCGGGGTACGGTTGCCCCGGCTGTTGCCCTCGCGTGGATCGGTTTGTTGGTCTCATGCTTCCATTGTGCCCGAAATCTGACATGTTCATGGGTATTCGTCGAAAAATCAGGGTTGAATCAGGGTGTTCCCTGACCCTTTCGCGAGTGTCGGCATGGTGTAATGGCACTATGAACAACGACAACATGTATGCGGGGGCCGCGCCAGGCCCGCAAAATTACCAGGGCGGTCAAGGTCCGGTGCCTCCAAGGCATGAGAAGATCGACCATTTCTTCGCTTGGATTCGCTCCAGCGGGTTGATGCGCGGCAACAACCGATGGATTGCTGGCGTGTGCGACGGCATCGCGGTGCGCTATGGCCTCAGTCCGATCTTTGTGCGGGCGATTGTGGCGGCATCCACCTTGGTGTTTGGCTTCGGGGCGGCCTTCTACGCGGCCGGATGGGTGTTGCTGCCCGATTGCCGAGATGGCAGGATTTCCGGTGAGGAGCTGGCATATGGTCACTGGCAGTGGTCGTTGCTGGGGCCCATCATCTTCATCCTCATCGCCTTTGCCTCGCCCGGCATTGGGGTGTTGCTGGCGGTGATTGCCGTCGGTGTGCTGTTGGTCATGGTCAACAGCCTGCAACACCGCGTGCAAGATCACAATGGTGGGGCCGGAACCGGAGGACGGGGAGCGCCCAATCAGCCCTCAGCTGGTCCCTATGGCCCTAATCCGCCTCAGGGAGGGGGCTGGCAGCCGCCCATGCCAGACGCCAACACCTTCAACACCAATGCTACGAATTTTGGCGGGGGTGAGGCTCGGTCGGAAGCGTTCCGGGGTCAATCCGATGAAGGATCGAGAGATCAGTCCTTTCGCGTCTCCAGCGATACAGTTAGGGAAGACGTGCAAGGAAGTGGTGCTCCGCGACCAGTGAATGACGGTGCCAATTCATTCAATTGGTCAGCTGATCGCACCGCGGATGGGCTTGGTGAGCCTCCTACCTATATGGCTGAACCATATGATCCTGCGTACCAACAGCCGCAACCATATCCTCAAGCTGTCGCTGGGGTGCGTGCGAAGAAGCGTGTCCGTCGCAAGCCGGCTGGGTTCGTTCTTGTCCTGTTCATGCTGGGCGCCATCATCCTTTCCGGTGCCATCGTCGCGATTGTGTGTGTGAGCGAGGGCGGCTATCTCGGATCCATCTTCAAGATGGGCACCATCTGGATTGCGGGTGTGCTGTTGGCGCTCGGCGTCGTCATCGCCTTGCTTGGCATGACGGGCAGGCGTGCTGGAGGGTTGCATCCATTGATGTGGATCGCGGCCATCGTGGCCGTCACGCTTATCAGCTCCGACATCGGCTATTCCTATGTACTCAGCGATATGAACCGTGTGGACACCTCTTACCAAAGCGTGAACGTGACCGGTTTCAAAGCGCTTGATGGCAGCGACAAGACTCAGCTCTCGCAGCTGAACCAAGGAATGGCGTTCAAAGGGAATCGCCTTGACAACGATGTCGTCAACATCGATATGAGCGAGTATCAGGCAGCCAACGGTACTCATGAGGTCGAGTTGAACGACGGCAGCAAGGTCCAGTCCGGCTGCCCGACTGGCCGCATCGATCTGACGGTGCAGCAATCGACGGTATATGTCACATTGCCTGCTGGTTGCTCCTACCGACTCAGTCATGGCACGAATGCCGACATACGTGCTGAGGCCCAGAAACGACATGCCGATGCGAAGACCTCTAAACCAAGTACTCCTGCGGAGCCCACTAAACCCGACAAACCAGAGGAACCGAATGTCTCTTCTCAATCCTCTTGGTTCATGAGGCAAGATACTCGAGGCGCTAATGTTGAATCCGCCTCGTCCATTGATGGCGCGAACGAGCAGAGTGCCTTGACCGAGCCAAGTGGTCTGCATGGGTTCTTGAATCGCTCGGCTTCCACACTGCCGGTCTCCTGCACGCACAGGCATGCCAAATCCAGTGATGGCAGTGAATATGACGAAAGTTTCGGTTGCGATTCTGATGAGGATGACGATACCGATGATGAAGACAACGACTATTACAGCAGCGAGAATGATGGTGGTCAGGGTGACAGGTTCTGCTTTGGCTTCTGTGACGGCAGTTTCGGTATGGGGGCATGGCTTGGCGACGATTTGGCCACTGGCACCAAATCATTGGGCAGTGGTTATGTCGCCATCGGTCGTGGTTCCCAGATTGGTGTAGGAGGGAACAGCTATAGCCGCCTTGAATTCCAACACGGTATCAGTTCATCCAAAGACTATGAGTGGTTCTTCTCGAATAACCATGCCAAGATGCCGAAAGGTGGTCCTGAGCTCACCATTGACGCACCCTATATCGTCGAAGGGCGAGTGACGGTGCAATATCCGAAAGAAAGCACCGTGCCGACGTATGCGCGGTTCAGCAAGGAGCAGGTCAAATGAGCGACATGCCAAACAAGGAAAACAACGTAGCCAATATCGGGGATGGCAATGAGCCAGATGGTATGACTGACAATGCTACTGAAGCCGAGGTTGATGCCGTTGATCTCGGCCAATCCGAAAACCAAGGTGCCGAACCCGGGCAGTTTGACGCAGATACGGTGACTGCCGAAGTGAAGATAGTGACGGGGGAGCCGACGGATTCGTCTGATGAGGCAATAGGGGCGGCCGATGAAGCGGTGGCTGCCAATCTGGATGCCGACAATCGGGATACCGCCAATTCGGGCACAACTAAGCTGGGTAGCGCTAATCCTGATATTGGTAATCCGGGTACTGCCAACCGGGATGCCGACAGTTTAGGTACAACTAAGCTGGGTCCTGATAATTCTGATATCGGTAATCCTGATGTAGATAATCTGGACGCTGTCAATTCCGGTACTGCTGGTTTGGGTCCTGATAACCCGAGTATCGGTAATGCGGATAATAGCCAAGCAAGCGTTGCCGGAGATGACATCAACGGAGACGCGAACCAGTATTGGGATGCGTCGGATGGTTCGCGGAATACCTCAAGCGAGCAGGAACATCCAGAGGACTATCAAAATACTGCAAGTTATGATCAAGCCGCTAGCAATTCCAGTCCGGGTTATTTCGTGGACGGGCAAGGTTCCGGGTCGTACATCCACGTGCCACGTGATGTGCCTGGGCAACCCGTGTGGGAGCCGTCCCCGCAACCCACCGGTTTGAGCGGAATGACCATTTTGCTCAGTTTGTTGCCGCTGTTTCTCGGCGTGGTTGCTCTCATCGTCGGCATCTGGTTCCCGATTCCCCTGCTGCCGAGTATGGGCGGCACCGACCCGCGCGCGTTGGCGGCCTTGGTGCTGGCGGTGTTGGGTGGCCTGCTGATCTTGGTTGCCGGCGTGTGGGGGTTGGCGTCAGCGATTCGGTCTCATCGGCAAAGGTCCAATTGATAAACAGACGTATTCAGAGGAGGTATGGATAGGAGAGATTGCGAAATCACCATCGGCAAACTCACTGAAGTATTCAGAAGGGGTCTGGATATGAGAAAGGGGTTTGGGTATGAGAGATAGGAAAAATTAAACAGTGGGGATGTGTGCATCTCGGGTCAGTAAGTGAGCAGTCCGAAGAACGCCATCAACGTCAGCGACAGGAGAGATCCAAGCGCGCACAGCACGATGACGGCTGTTCTGGAGAAACCGAATGTTGCGTCTTTCGGCTTGACGATTTCGCCGCGGTTGTGATTCTCGTGTTCGTAGTTGCGGTGTTCATACCTAAACATGGAACTGTTTTCTGGGAACCCGGTGGGCTTGAAAGTGGGGTCGCCGTCCCCTTGTTCATGCCTAGACGCGGAATTGCTTGTAGAGAACCATGCCTGATCCGTGCTGCTGGAAACGTAACCAGACGTAGACTCCGCTGCAGAAGCGATGTCCGGCGAGGTGCGGTGACGGAGTGTGCGCCACAGGCTCAAGATCAGCCAGGTGAGCAACGCGATATCGACAAGCGGTATGAGACGCAGCACAATCCAACCGACAGTGAGTGGGGTGCTCTGGTATGTCAGGCTCAATGCGTCTCGTGCCGCCATGACCACATACGCGGCGAACGAGACGACACCGGCGACTGACATGAAACCGTTGGCGCCTAGCGCGACGGCGAGTTTATGCGGAAGCCGAAGATGGTGGCGCTCGCTGTTATGGTGCTGAACATCATTGTGGTCATCGTATCCGGCACAGTATGCGTCACCGTCTGTTCCGAGCCTGTTCGTCCCAGATTCGCCAGTGCGATGCCGGGCCCATGCATTGCCAATCGCGATGCCGATTGCCCAGATTCCCGCCACCAGCGGGCAAAGAAACACCAAGACGAGCAAAACCAGCAGCGCCGGAAGAGTCGAGATGAGGCCTGGTCTGATCGTGGTGGGGACGGCAAAGCGTTGGCGCGGCTGCGTTCCGGCGACTTTCGGCGTCGTCCAGTCGGAGGCCGAGGCTCCCGAGGCCACGGCGTTGGTCCAGTCCTCAAGGTCGTGCGTGTAATGCTGCTCAAGCGGCAAACCGGGCTTCGATGTGTAGGCTCCCACACGCATCTGATGATTGGCTTGGTAATAGCGCACGGTCACATTGCTGTTTCCTACACCCTTGGCCGCCGTGGCGATGTCTTGCGCGCCTTGCTCGATGGGCATGGCCAGATCGTCGGTGCCGTAGTTGACCAGCAACGGCATACTCAGGCGGTCGAGATAGCGGTCGGCGGGGAAGTCCGCATAATTAGGTCCGATTGGCGCGAAATCCAAGCTGACGAACGAATCCACAGCGTGCCGAAGCCTTGGTGGAGCGCCAACCGCCGCCAGATAGGAGTTGCCGGCCATCGCCATCTGGTGCCGTCCGGAGACCGCCGGGGGAGAAGTCAGAATCATGAAGGGTATGGCGTGGTCGTCGCCGGCCATCGCCTCGCAGACCCACGTGCCCTCTGACTCGGCATAGATGCCCGCTTTGGAGGCGTCGACGTTGGGCAGCGCCCGCAAGGTGTTGAGCGAGACCAAGTAATCTCGCGCCATCGCGTAATAGTCGCGGTGGAAGGTGCCATAGGTGTCGAGTCGTTTGTCGGGCACGAGCGTGACGATGCCGGCCGAGCTCATGGCCGAGGCGATGTCGCCATAGACCTCGTTGGCCTTGCCGGTGCCCGCCCCGTGGATGAACAGCACCGCCGGCCGTTTGCCCGGTGCCCCGAGCGGGGAGCGAACGACCGCATTGATGGTCACCTTGTCAGTCAGCCGAATACGCATCGAAGTCGTCGAAACCTGGTAAGTGCCTTCCTGCGGGCTCGAAACGTCACGTGCCTGGATGGTCGTTTGCGACGAGGCAACGGAGACGTGTTCCCGCAACGGTTCCGCCTGCCAATCCGGCGTCATCGCGGCTCCCAGCGTCGCGAAAACCGCCAGCAACGCCACGAATATGGCGGTCGGAGGAATCAGGCGCTTGAACAATCGCATGCGAGTCACTCTAATGCGCCGTCCCTGACTTCGCCATCTTCAATTCTTCCTTTGCTGAATCTGGTCGGACGTTGCGGAATCCGGCTGAATACGAACGAAAGCAGATACATCCTTTTCGTCCATATTCATTCCATGTCCGTGCTTCTTCCAGCTCAGCCCTGTCCAGCTCATCGGCGCCCGTCTCAGACCTCCACCGGCTGCAAACGCTCAAGCGCGTCGGTATGGGTCTCATAACGCAGCGAATAGACCGCCAGCAGTGCCACGGCCACAACGGCGAACGGCACGCCACCCAGCGCGGGGTAGTGGTAGTCCATATCCGAAATCGTCAGCATCGACCCGCCGACCATCGATCCCACGGCGTTGCCGAGGTTGAAGGCCATCTGCACCGCCGCGCCGCCGATGAGCTCGCCGCCGCCCTTGCCCGCCTCGGCGAGCAGCAGTTGCTGCGGGGTGGAGATGAAGAAGAGTGCGAAGGCGACCACGAAGGTGAGGATCGCCGTGCTCACCCGGTTGCCGGGCACAAGGAAGACCAAGGCGAGGCCGATGACGGAGAAGAGCTGTCCAAGCCCAGCGGTGCCGGCGGTACGCCAATGATCGGTGAGCTGGCCTCCCGCAAGTCCGCCGACCACCATGGCGAACCCGGCGAGCATCATCAACAGCGGCACCATGCCGGAGGAATAGCCGCCCACGCGCTGCAGCCACGGCGACACATAGCTCCACCAGCTGAAAATCCCGGTGTTGCCGGTGAACACCGCCGCCAGGATCAGCCACGGCCCGGGCTTGCCAAGGAAGCGGAACTGGCCGATGATGCCAGTGTCCTTCACCGGTGTGATCTGCGGCACCCAAGCGAGCACCAGTACGATCGTCAGCGCGGCCACCCCGGCGAGGATGAGGAACGCCAGACGCCACGAGAGGTGTTCGGCGATGAGGGTGCCCGCCGGCACGCCCAGCATGTTGGCGACGGTCTGCCCGGTGACGGTCAGCGAGACCGCCTGGGCCTCCTTGCCCGGCTTCGCCACCGTTTTGGCGATGAGCGCCGACGTGCCGAAGAACGCCCCGTGCGGTAGGCCCGAGATGAAGCGTGCGGCGATCAGCAGCGGCGCGTTCGTCGAGAGCGCGCTGAAGGCGTTGCCGGCCAGCGCGATGACCATGAAAGCGATGATGAGCTGCTTCGGTCCGGCCTTGCGCCCGAAGACGAGCATCAGCGCGCCCACGCACACCCCGATGGCGTAGGCCGAGATGAAGTTTCCGGCGGTGGGGATGGAGACGTGCATGGTGTGGGCGGCCTGGGGGAGGATGCCCATCATCACGAATTCGGCGGCGCCGAAGGTGAATGCCCCGGCTGCAAGCGCGAGCAGACTCTTTTTCAAGTTCGTTCCTTTATGGATAATATGGTGAATTTATGGTTATTGTGGCTCTTTGCGGTTATGGCCGTGGTGTTGCCCGTCCGTGTCAAATCCGCACGCGTCGCCAAAGTGTTTTGTGAAGCGTAGCGATTGTAGGTCAGGCATACTACTTCTTTCCTCACGGCGTATGCTCACCAAATTCGGCCTGCGTATACCTCCAGGCGTTACCTATATATAGCTGCTATATAGCTACCGATTCGTGAAACTCAACTCACGCTCGAACGATTTGGCGGACAGGCTAGGCGGACTAGACGCGTTGTATAGGGTGACGCTGCGGGGCAACGGCATCGCGATGGTGGTGCGGTGACGCAATAACGTAGTGACGTCGTAACGACACCAAACACCATGGAATGGCCTATATCCCACTTTTCGGCAGACACAAGACGGGAACATTGTTCCTGACATGACGAAACCCCTCGAAAATCAAGGGGTTTCAAGTTGGTCGGGCTGGCGAGATTTGAACTCGCGGCCTCTTCGTCCCGAACGAAGCGCGCTACCAAGCTGCGCTACAGCCCGATGAACAACAGCAATCATCATACAACCAACCTGGGGACGAGTCCACCATGCGTGTCGGGAGGCAGGTCCTTATTTGTATTGCAGTTATAGTTTTCGGCGTGATATCGCGGCTTGCGGGGGAGGGTGGCGTCAACTTCCTGACGCGACAATGCCCTGCACGTCTCCCGCACGTCTCCCGCACGCGTTCCGTGACGTGCCTCGCGCAAAGTCCGCGTCCGTCCCGTACGAGCCAACCGCAAATCCGCCTTCCGAAAATCTCACCGAACCCTACCTATGATTATCCTTCCGAGATAAGGAACCCCGGCCTCCTGTATCGGGGCTGCTCGGTACACTCGTGAAGTATGAGTGAAACCAAAGAGACCGGGGAAAACCGGCAAGAAGAAGAGGCCGAAGGCCAGCAGATGTCCACCATCGAGCATGCTCAGATGCTCTTGGAACAAGACGAGCAGATCGCCAAAAACATTGAGGGGGGCGCCTCATTCGACGACGCCATCGACCCGACCAACAAGCAGTTCGGCCCGGAAGGACATCCCGAGCAGGTGCAGATGCGCGTGGCCAAGCGCGCCCAAATGCTCAAGGATGGCATCAATCCCTACCCCGTCAGCGTCGGCGTCACCGACACCATTCCGGCGGTGCGCGCCAAGTATGACGGCAAGCTCGAGGCCGGCCAGGAGACCGAGGACGTGGTGGCCATCGCGGGCCGCGTGCTCTTCCTGCGCAACGGCGGCGGCCTGTGCTTCGTGCAGCTCGCCGCGGGCGACGGCACCACGATCCAGGGCATGATCTCCAAGAAGGAGATCGGCGCGGATTCGCTGAAGTCCTTCAAGCAGCTGGTCGACCTGGGCGACCACCTCTTCCTCAAGGGCCGCGTCATCGCCTCGAAGACCGGCGAGCTCTCCGTCTTCGCCAGCGAGTGGAAGATCGCCGCCAAGGCGCTCCAGCCGCTCCCTGCGCTGCACAAGGAGCTTTCCGACGACACCCGCACCCGCAAGCCCTATATCGGCATGATCGCCGACGACAAGATCCGCGACATGGTCCGCCGCCGCTCCAAGGTGGTCTCCTCGCTGCGCAACACGTTCGCCAAGGACGACTTCCTCGAGGTCGAGACCCCGATGCTCCAGACGGTGCACGGTGGCGCCGCGGCCCGCCCGTTCATCACCCACATGAACGCCTTCGACATCAACCTCTTCCTGCGCATCGCCCCGGAGCTCTTCCTCAAGCGCTGCCTGGTCGGCGGCATCGAGCGCGTCTTCGAGATCAACCGCGACTTCCGCAACGAGGGCGTCGACGCCACGCACGCTCCCGAGTTCACCATGCTCGAGGCCTACCAGGCCTACGGCAACTACGACACCATCGCCGCCCTGACCAAGAAGCTCATCCAGCAGTCGGCCATCGACGCGTTCGGCTCCACCAAGGTGACGTTGCTCGACGGCAGCGAATATGACTTCGGCGGCGAATGGAAGCAGATCTCGATGTATGATTCCCTCTCCGAATCCCTTGGCGAGGAGATCACCCCCGAGACCTCCGTGGAGCACCTTGGCGCGATCGCCGACAAGCTCGGCGTGGAGCGCGACGAGGTGGAGAACCACGGTAAGCTCATCGAGCACCTCTGGGAGCATTTCTACGAGGCCGATCTCGGCGCCGTCACCCCCACCTTCGTGCGTGACTTCCCGGTGGAGACCAGCCCGCTGGTCAAGGCCCACCGCAGCAAGAAGGGCGTCGTGGAGAAGTGGGACCTCTACGTGCGCGGCTTCGAGCTGGCCACCGGCTATTCCGAGCTCAACGACCCGGTGGTGCAGCGCCAGCGCTTCGTCGACCAGGCCAAGGACGCGCTTGCCGGCGACGTCGAGGCGATGGACATCGACGAGGACTTCCTCGAGGCGCTCGGCGTCGGCATGCCTCCGACCGGCGGCATGGGCATGGGCATTGACCGCCTGCTGATCGCCATGACCGGCGCGACCATCCGCGAGACCATCACCTTCCCGCTGGTCAAGCCGCTCAACTAAGCGCAAGTTATTGATTGCGTGATTCGCGCCTCATCGCGTGAGTCCGCCGCATGAATCGGAAACCGTGGGCTCGTCTTCTAACCGAAGGCGGGCCCACGTTGCGTTCGTGCACAACATCTCAGTACGCTTCGTTTGTCGTTTGTTGCATATCGCATTTCATATATCGATATATCGCCTCCCATCTGGCTCTGTGCAACGTGTGATGCCGTGATAAGCCGCCATCCACATATCATCGTTTGCCTACTCAAATCCCAGACGGTTCCCCAAAAACTCGCACGATGAACGCCACCTGCCGCAAAAATTCAATGATTGCCTCGTGCCCGTTCCGGTTCCCGTGCCCGATGTAGTTTGCGTGGCATACAGTGGCAATTACTCGAGTGACTTGGGGGTTCCCGCCAGTCTCAACATTGGCGGAGGCCGCTGGAAAGTCAGCAAGCAGCAAGTACAGGAGTGGGTCAGTTGAAGAATATGTCGCTATGGGTTTCAGGGCTTCGTCCGAAGACGTTGCCGGCCTCAATCGCGCCGGTGCTGGTGGGCATCGCCGCCGGATATCGCCTGGTGAAGGCGCCGGTCACCTGCGGGGCCGTGGCGCCCCAACCCACCGGATGCGTGGCTGGCGGACTGCCTGGCCCCGATTCATCATGGTCCGTTTTCGCCCTGCTTTCGGTGCTCTGCGTGCTGGTCGCGCTCTTCCTGCAAATCGCCGCCAACTTCGCCAACGACTATTCCGACGGCATCCGCGGCACCGACGAGGGCCGTGGCGAGACGGAAGCCAAGACCGCCAAACCGCAGCGCCTCACCGTCTCCGGCCTCGTCACCCCTCACCAGGTGTTGGCCGCCGCCGGCGTCAACGCCTTCATCGCTTGCCTGGCAGGTATCGCCGCCATCGTCATCACCGGCTACTGGGGTTTCTTCATCCTCGGCGTGCTCTGCCTGCTCGCCGGCTGGTTCTACGTGGGCGGCAAGCACCCCTACGGCTACGCGGGCTACGGCGAGGTCGGCGTCTTCCTCTTCTTCGGCCTGGCCGCCGTGCTCGGCACCGAATACGTGCTCGCGGGCAAGATCAACTCCGAAGGCGTGCTCGGCGCGGTGCTTTGCGGCCTCTTCTCGTGCGCCATCCTCATGGTCAACAACCTGCGCGACGTCGACGAGGACAAGGTCAGCGGCAAGATGACGCTGGGTGTGCGCCTGGGATACAAAAACGCCAAGACGGTCCTCTTCGTCACCTACCTTGTGCCCTTCGCCATCACCATCGTCATGGCCTTCGTGCCGCTGTACGAGGTCATCAGCCGCTCGTGGGCCATCAGCCTCGTCGGCATCGTGCTGACCGTGCTCGCCTTGCTGGTCGCGGCGGTCTGCGTCAAGGCGATGGTCGGCATGGTGCAAAGCGTCAATGCCGGCAATTTCGTCAAGGCCCTGCCGATGTGCAGCATGACCGTGCTGCTGTTCTCGCTCGTCTTCATCTTCATGGAGCTTTCGTTGGCCTTATAAGGCTTTGCGGGGTTTCACTACGAGGTTCTTGTAGGTCTTGGTAACGGACCTTGCAGGGCTTTGAGCGTCGGGCTGTCATCGTGCTTTGCGTGGTGGCCTGACGCTTTCGTATAGTTTGCGTCAATACGCTATGTGAACGCTCACAATTTTGGTGCCCGTCCGTCCCATTGACCGCCTAGACTTGAAGCATGTCATATAGATTAGTATTGCTCCGGCACGGCCAGAGCGCATGGAACAAAACAAACCAGTTCACTGGCTGGGTGGACGTCCCGCTCACCGAGAAGGGCGTCGAAGAGGCCAAGCACGGCGGCGATCTCATGAAAGAGAAGAACGTCCTGCCCGACATCGTCTTCACCTCACTGCTGCGTCGCGCGATCAACACCGCCAACTACGCACTCGACGAGGCCGACCGCCTCTGGATCCCCGTCAAGCGTAGCTGGCGCCTCAACGAGCGTCACTACGGCGCGCTGCAGGGCAAGAACAAGTCCGAGATTCGCGAGAAGTACGGCGAGGAGAAGTTCATGATCTGGCGCCGTTCCTACGGCACCCCGCCGCCGGATATCGATCCCGACGACAAGTTCTCGCAGAACCACGACCCGCGTTACGCCGGCGATCCGGTGCCCGAGGCCGAGGCCCTGGCCAACGTCGTCGCGCGCGTCACCCCCTATTGGGAGTCCGACATCGTCCCCGAGCTCAAGAGCGGCAAGACCGTCCTGATCGCCGCGCACGGCAACTCGCTGCGCGCCATCGTCAAGATGCTCGACGGGCTGACCGACGAGGAGATCTCCAAGGTCAACATCCCCACCGGCATTCCGCTGGTCTATGAGCTTGACGAGGATATGAAGCCGATCAAGCCCCGTGGCGAGTACCTCGATCCCGAGGCCGCCGCCGCTGGTGCCGCGGCCGTCGCCGCACAGGGCCAGGCCAAGAAGTAAGTTTCTGGTTGTTCACAAAAGGGTCCTTACGATTTCGTGTCGTAAGGACCCTTTTGTTTTTGAATCAGCTGAAGCCACTGCCTGCAGGTGGCTGCAGTCCTTGGCTGGTCAATACTGCTGCTAACCTGTCAATCCTGCTGGTTTTCGTATGTTTCTTGCCCCTGAAACGTACGTTTTGGAGCAGGATTGACCGGTTAGCAGCAGAAGCGACTGCGCTCACTCCTCGTCGAGGTCGCGGGGCTCTTTGCTGGGGTCGAAGCCGGAAACGATGTAGACCACCTGGCGGGCGATGGAAACGGCGTGGTCGCCAAGCCGCTCCATGAAGCGCGCCGTCAGCACCACGTCGATGAGCTGCTGCCTCGTGCCCTTCCAGGAGTCGTCAAGCACCAGATCGAAGGATTCCTGGTGCAGCTCATCGAGTTTGTTGTCGTCGGCGATCACCTGCTGGGCCAAGGTCGTGTCGCGGTCGGCGAGCATTCCCGGCAGCCGGTCGGCGGTGACATCGAGCAGCGCGCGCATGCTGGTGAAAATGCGACGGGTCTTCTCGTCGTCCGGCAAGGCCGAGTCGGGATAGGCTCGATGCGCGGTCTGCGCGATATGCTGCGCCAAATCGCCCATACGTTCGATGGTGGAGGCCAGCCGCAGCGTGGCGACGACCACCCGCAAATCCGTGGCCACCGGGCTCTGCTGTGCAAGAAGCCGCACGCACTGGTCGGTCACGGATTTCTCCAGCTCGTCGATGGCCTCGTCGCCGTCGATGACCTTCTGCGCCGCTTCCATGTCGCCGTCGAGCAGTGCCTTGCCCGCTCCGTGCATGGCGTCGCGCACGCTGGTCGTCATGTGCTCCAGGTCGTCGGCCACCGCTTCCAGTTCCTTGTTGTAGATGACTCGCATGGTTCCTCGTCTCGTTGTGATGGGCTGTGGTCGGTCGTCCCGGAGGAGTCTCGGTGGTTGGTTTGATTGGATATCGTTACGTTTTGGGCCGTCGTTGATGACGGATGTCACATACTGAATATTGAATTATTGCGAACTGAATTGCAAGCCAAACGACCTGCGGAACCGGCACTAATCCGCGCCGAGCCTGCGATAGTCCCAGCGGTCGAAATGCTCCCAGACAAGCAGCAACACGCCGATGATGACCCCGGAGGAGCACAACACGAGCGCCTCGAGCACCTTGAACCCGCAGATGAGCAGGACCACGGTGACGGCCAGAGCGATCAGCCACCAGCTGGTCACAATCGCAAACGTTTTGCGCAGGTCGACGCGCACCGGCTTTGGCGGTGGCTTGCATACGTCCGGGTTGATGATTGGGGTCAGCTTCATATCGACGATTTTAGTATCCGGGGCTAACCTTGGGACTTGACTGTAGGCTTAGAACGATGAACGCGGCCCGGCGTCCCCGCTTCCGGTGGGTGTCGGGGCTATCGTCGCCAAACGGAACCACAAAGGAACCAACAGCGGAGCCACCAAGAAAGGAGCGCGCGTGTATCCGATCCATCCGGTCGTCAAGCGATATGCGTGGGGCTCCCATACCCGCCTGCAGTCCATGTTCGCCGACGTTTTAGCACTTGACGAGGGCGATGCCGAGCCGGCGAGCGGCCCCATCGCCGAGATGTGGTTCAGCGGACACGCCCAGTGGCCCTCGATGGTCGATCTCGGGGGAGGCGTGCGCGCGCCCCTGACCGACCTCATCCGCAGCGACCCCGAGGCGATGGTGGGCACCCGCTGTTCCGAGCGTTTCGGCCCGGTCTTGCCATATCTGCTCAAGGTGATCTCGGCGGGCACCCCGCTTTCGCTGCAGGTCCATCCGGTCGATTTCGAGGCGCGCGCCGGTTTCAATTTCGAGACCGCGCTCGGCCGGCCGATTGAGGACCCCGACCGCGCCTTCAAGGACGCCGTGGCCAAGAACGAGATGGTGGTGGCACTTGAGCCCTTCGAGGCCTCCGTCGGTTTCGCCTCGCCGGCCTTCATGCTGGCCAACCTCACGCTGGTTGACCACCCTGTGGCCAAGCGGATGGTCCGCGCGCTGACCAAGGCGCCGAGCGAGCGCACCGGGGGAGGGCCGTCGGTGACGCAGGCCTCCGATTTTGCGGCGGCCGACGCCATGATGCCGATCGCCGCGATGGTGTGGCCGGAGTCGCGCAAACGGGTGTTCCGCGCCTTCCACACCGCCGTCACCGCCGATTCCGAGACCGGCCTCGAGCCCGCGTTGCGCAAGGCCCGGGCCACGGTCTCCGACCCACGCTCCACACTCGCGTTCGACAACGCCCTGCGCGCCTGCCAGACCTTCGAGGGTGACCCGAGCGTGCTGGCGCTGCTGATGATGAACCCGGTCTCGCTGCAGGAGGGCGATTCGGTGTTCATCGCCGCGGGCACCCCGCACGCCTATATCAGCGGCACCGGCATCGAGATCATGACCAACTCCGACAACGTGCTGCGCGCCGGGATGACCGTGAAAAGCAAGGACATCCCCGATTTCATGAAAAGCCTCGACTGCTCGTGCGGCGCGCCCGTCAACCCCACCGTCAGCCGTTTCGCCGACCTTGGGACCATGTTCGGCAACCGCGTTTTCTACCGCCCGCGCATCAGCGAGTTCGCCCTGGCCTATGGACGCGTGGGCTCGGGGCGCAGGCCTTGGCCGGTCTGGGAGAAGATCACCCAGCGCTACGACGAGCTGCCACAGGTCAGCCGCCGGGCGCCGCGGCATTTCGGCCCGCGCATCATCGTCTGCACCGAAGGCTCGGTGGCCTGCGCCAGCGCCAAGGAGGAGCGGGTGCTTTGCCAGGGCGACGCCATCTTCGTGCCGGCCAGCGATGGCAGGGTGACGATCAGCGTGGCCGGAGGCAGCCCGACGCGGGCCGGTCGCAGGCGGTCGGAGGCCTCGCCGACGGGGTCGTTCGTCTACGCCTGCACGCAGGTCTAGGGCGACGTCAAGCGTTGTCGCGAAGCGGAAATGTGATGCGTCAAGCCGTCGGCGAAAGCCGTTCTGTAATGCATTTGCAGTTTGTATTGAAATTGTGAAAAAGTGACACGCCGGGGGTTTCGTTGTTTTCCCCTTATTGCTGCCGTTGCGGCACAATCGAGCCTTTTGGAAATTCGACCGGTCGGGTAGAATAATGGACTGTTGTAAGTGATGCATCTTACATTGCTTGGTTTGTTGCGGTTGGCATGTGGTATCGTGCCAACTTGTTATCAAGTGTTGAAGAATGTGGACGGCATTCGCAAGGAGTTAAACGTATGGGGCATGCAGCGCACAAGGCGCACGGACGCTTGGGCGGTCTGTCGATATCAGGGTTGATGTCGAAGTCCAGCCACGCCGCGCACTCTGCGAAAGCTATGCGTCGCGCCGAGGCGATGGCCTCAGATGGCGCGGTCGTCGAGCTTGATGCCGCCGTCGCCGAGAAGATCAACGAGATCATTCCCCCCACCCGTCGTTCCATCCGCATCGAGCGCCAGGCCCAGAGCCGCCGTCATGCGGCGGTGGTCTCGGCCTCGTTGGCCGCTTTGGTGGGCACCACGGCCACGGCCGCGATGGCCTTGGGCGGGGTCAACCGCTCGCGCATGGCTGTGGCCGACCCGACCACGACCTCGAACATCAGGGCCGCCGGCGCCGCCTCGCGCTCCGAGGACCGCGCCTCCCTCAACGGCACGCAGGTCAACGGCCACAATGCCCAGACCAGCAACTATGGTGCCTGGGACCTCGGTGATTCCAATACTTCCCTCGATGTCGCGATGATGTCGAAATCCGCGGCGAACAACCCCAAGGTGGCCGACCTGATGGATCAGGACGCCGGCCTTCTCCCCGCTGGGTTCAACCCCAACCACGACACGGGCGACACCGGCAACGCCTACGAGTTCAGCCAGTGCACCTGGTGGGTCTACGTGCGTCGCCACCAGCTTGGCCTTCCCGCCGGCTCGCATATGGGCAACGGCGCGATGTGGGGCAGCTCGGCCAGGGCCCTCGGCTATTGGGTCGACAACACCGCCCGCCATGTCGGCGACATCATGGTCTTCGCCCCCGGCCAGGACGGCACGGATCCGACCTGCGGCCACGTCGCCATCATCGAGAAGATCAACCCCGACGGCTCGGTCGAGACCTCGGAGTGCGGCAGCGTGATGAACGGCAAGACCTACTCCAAGACCTACACCGCCGCCCAGGTCGCCCAGCACGAAATCATCCACTACTGATTTCGCTGTCGGCATGAAGATAATGTGACGCCCATCATATTGGGCTTTTCAAGTTACACCCCTTATTTTTCGTGTCATTTATGTAAAACAATTGACCTTTTTTGTTTGGTCTGCTTGTTATGGTGGAGGAATGATGAAATTCACGAAGTCCTGCTCTGCTATCGCGGCTGTCGCCCTTGTGGGTTCGGCGCTCTTCGCATTCTCCTCGACCGCCTCTGCCACTACTGAAGACAGTGTTCCGGTCACTTCATCGCGCTCGTTCCGCAAGGTCAACACCGTCAAGAAAGACCTGCTCAAGGAATCGACATCCACCAGTGTGGACGCGCAGTCGAGCTGGGGCGGTATCGAATCGCTTGACGTGCCCCAGACCCAGTCCCAGTCCGAGAAGGACGCGGCCGCCGCTCAGGCAGCCTCGCGCTCGGCAAGTCGTGAGTCGTTGACCAAGGGTGATTTCACCATCACGCCTCCCGACGGCCAGACCTCCGCCGCGCTCGTCAAGTTCGCCGTGCAGTTCGTCGGCCAGGTTCCCTACGTCTACGGCGGCAACACGCCTGCTGGTTGGGATTGCTCCGGCTTCGTGCAGTACGTCTATGCCCAGTTCGGTTTCAGTCTTCCTCATTCCTCCGGCGCCCAGGCCGGGGTGGGTCGTGCGGTCGCCGATCTCTCGCAGGCCATGCCGGGCGACATCATCGCCAACGGTGATCACGCCGCCATCTATATCGGCAATGGCATGGTCGTCAACGCGATGTCACCGGGCCAGGGAACCCAGATCTGCCCTGTGGGCACGGTCTTCCCTGGCGGGTATTCGATTCGTCGTCTGCTCTGAGGTCTTATGAACTTTCTATGACGCGCTCCGTAATGGGGCGCGTTTCGCTTTGTTGAGCGCGCAAACTTACACGAGTTATCCGACCCGCGGTATTCTTAGTACAGAGGCGGTGTTGAGTGCCGCTGATTCAAGGAGGTAGTCATGGTAAACGACAAGGCCATTCTGGTGGGCGTAGATGGATCGCAAGCCAGCTACAAGGCGACATGGTGGGCCGCGAACTACGCCAAGCACGCGGGGCTCACCCTGCAGATCGTGTGCGCGTACTCGCTGCCGAGCTATGCCGCGGTGTCATTCGATTCCACATACACGTCGATGGGCGACGACAACGCGGCCCACATCGACGCCCAGGAGATTCTTTCCAAGGCCAAGGCCATCGCCAATGAGCAGGGCGTGGACGCGCAGACCCTCATCGTCACTGGCGACCCCTCGTCGGTCTTCGTTGAGCTCTCGCGCAACTACAATCTGATCGTCATTGGCAACCGCGGCAAGGGTGGCCTGGCGGAGCGACTGCTCGGCACCACCAGCTCGTCGCTGCCGGCCTACGCCTATTGCCCGATCATCGTGGTGCCCTACACCGACGACGACGGCAAGACGATGCATCTGAACAACAACATCACCAGCGTCGCCGTGGGCATCGACGCCAGCGAGTGGGGACTCAAGGCGTTGCAGATCGCCGCCGACCTCGCCGCCGACCGTGGCGCCGAGCTCGACGTCATCGACGCGGTGGCCGGCCTGCAGGGCGTCAGCGACGAGGACGGCGTCTACGACTCCTACATGGAGGATCTGGAGTCCGACATCGCCCCGATTCGCAAGGCCCACCCCGATCTCAAGATCACCAAGACCATCGTTCCCGAGTCCGCCGTGAGCGCCCTGACCAAGGCCAGCTACGACCACGACATCGTGGTCGTCGGCTCGCGTGGCAAGGGCGGGTTCACTGGCCTGCTCGTCGGCTCGACCAGCCAGGGGCTCATCCAGCACGCGGCCGGCCCGGTCTACGTGGTGCCGCGCAAGTACGTCGAGGCCGAGAAGTCGCGCTCTGACGGCACGCTGGAAGGTGTCAGCGGCGTCGAGAAGGTGTCGGTGGAGACCGCCGGCAGCGAACAGGCCGAGGCCATCGAGTCCTCGATCGACCCGGAGCACAAGGGCTGATTTACTGGTAGCGCATAACGCATAACGTATAGCAAAGCCCCGGCGTCCACGGTGATGGATGCCGGGGCTTTCGCTACGCCGCGCGAATCGCGTGTCAGTAAGTAATGTGGTGACTGCGGGCAAGCAGGCGACGGTCAAAACAGTAAGGCTCCGACGCTCAAGATGACGAACGTCGGGGCCCTATTGTTGCTCGCTTGATATTGCGGAAAGGCGGCCTTACTTGGTGAGCACCTTGACCTCCATGCTCACCGGCGTGGCGACCTCATAGGTGTGCATCACCGTGCAGGACTTGTCGATATGCTTGGCGACGCGGTCCTTGAGCTTCTCCACGTCCTCGCCGTGGATGCCGGCGCTGCGCGCGTCGACGACCACCTGCTCGCGGAAGGCGGTGTAGCCGTCGGCCTCGCGGTCGTAATCGCCGTCGACGGTGATCTTCGCGCCTTTGCCCTCACCCAGGGAATTCTCGATGGTCATCTGGCTGGAAAGCGCGCCGCAGGCCGCCAGCGCCACCTTCATCAGGTCGCCGGGGTTGAACTGGCCCTTGCCGTGCCCGAACTTGATGTGCGCGCCCTCGTCGCTGAACGCGTCCCAGGAGCCGTCCTTGTTGCGCTCCACCCACAGTTTCTTCGCCATTGCGTACCTCCTCGCGGTTGTGCCTTGCTGGTGTCAAGGCGTATCCCTACCAATCTAACCCCAAGCCCCGTCGTACGGGCGAGGTGTTGGTGAGCGAACAGGATACATCCAATCCGGCGCGTTTTCCCTCGGTGAAACGAATGCGGTGGTGCGGTGGACATGGTATTCGTCGCGAGCGCAAGGCCGACCCGGGTTGCTAGAATGGTTGGTTATGTTGAACCAAGAACAGCTTGAAGAAATTCGTCGCGAGATTCCCGACCGTCCGCAAACCGACATCCCGATGCCCTATGAGGACCTCGTACGCAAGATCCTGCGCGAGGGGACGCTCAAGACTGACCGCACCGGCACGGGCACGATCTCGCTGTTCGGCCAGCAGATGCGCTTCGACCTGTCGAAGAGCTTCCCGTTGCTGACCACCAAGACCGTGTTCTTCAAGGGCATCGCCTACGAGCTGCTGTGGTTCCTCAAAGGCTCGAGCAACGTGCGCTGGCTGCAGGAGCACAACGTGCACATCTGGGACGAGTGGGCCGACGAAAACGGTGACTTGGGTCCGGTTTACGGCGTGCAGTGGCGCAGTTGGCCCGCACCGACCAAGGATGATCCAAATCGCACCATCGACCAGATTTCCAATGTGTTGGATCTTATCAAAACACATCCGGACTCACGCCGTATGATCGTCACTGCGTGGAACCCGGCCGAGGTCGAGGAAATGGCGTTGCCGCCCTGCCATGCGCTCTTCCAGTTCTATGTGGCCGATGGCAAGCTTTCATGCCAGCTTTACCAGCGTTCCTGCGACATGTTTCTAGGAGTGCCGTTCAACATCGCGTCCTATTCGCTGCTTACGTTGATGATGGCGCAGCAGACAGGCCTCGAGCCGGGGGAGTTCGTTTGGACCGGCGGCGATTGCCACGTCTACGACAACCACATCGAGCAGGTGCTCACCCAGCTCGGCCGCGAGCCTTATCCGTATCCGCAGATCAGGATTGAAAAGGCGGACTCGATCTTCGACTATAAGTACGAGGATTTCGAGATTTTGAACTACCAGCATCACCCGTCCATCAAGGCGCCGGTGGCCGTCTGAACCGGTCGATAGACTTGGTGCCAAATGCCGTATTCAAGGAGTGAATGAAATGGAGCATGACAGTAGTCGCAGTGGCTATCACGAACCCGTGCCCGGATCCGCCGGGCAACGAGTGGTCGAGGACTGGGGTGACGATGTCGTCAAAACCTTCTCGGTCAATCTGATTTGGGTGTGCGCCTCCGATATGCAGGGCCGCCCCAACGCGATGGGATTCCAGGGTGGCATGCCTTGGCATTTGGCCGAGGACATGCGGCGTTTCAAGGAGCTCACCGTCTCGCACCCGGTGATCATGGGCCGCAAGACCTGGGATTCACTCAACCCCAAGTTCCGTCCGTTGCCGAACCGCGACAACATCGTTGTCACGCGCGACCCGCAATTCAAGGCCGCCGGTGCGACCACGGCCAATGACATCGAGGCGGCGCTCGATTTCGCCCGTCAGGAGGCCATTCCCGACGACGGCCTGGACCGTAGCGAGATCTGGGTGATCGGCGGGGCGCAGATCTTCCGCGAGATCATGCCGTTCGCCAACAAGGCCTATGTAACCTACATCCGCGGCCGTTTCGACGCCGACACCTACGCGCCCGACATGGGCGAGATGCTGCGTTCCGGTGCCTGGAGCGTGGTGGACGACGGGCGTTGGATGAGCCCCAAGAAGCACGAGAAGGGTGTGGAGGCCTTCCGCTTCGCCACCTACAAGAAGAACCTCTAAGTCTACCTGGCTTTTGCTGATGCGTTTAGCGCAGTGACGCGGGTATCGCCGGTTTCGCGGCGGTATCCGCGTCGTTGCATATAGCGGTGATTTGAGGTGCTTGCTGGGCTGCGTCGGTGTGCCGTCGCGTTCCGTTTCGAATATTTGCCTATTCATATCCGCTTGGGTCGCAGCATTTATTCGGGCGGCTGTAGTTCGTGTTCCGTATAATGCGTCCCAGAACTTTGTATTTCGAAAGCCTGTATTCCCGAAGGAAAGTTGCCAGAACAATGTCCAAGAAGCCTTACACCGTCATGACCGTCTGCACCGGCAATATCTGCCGGTCGCCCATGGCCGAGATCATCCTGCGCGCCCGTTTCGAGGACGCGGGCCTGGCCGACCGCGTGCGCGTGATGTCGAGCGGGGTGAGTGACGAGGAGCACGGCAATCCCATCGACCGCAGGGCCGTGCGGGTGCTCAAGGCCAGGGGCTACGAGATTCCGGCGCACCATTTCGCGCACCGCATCACCCCCGAGGAGATCGAGGAGACCGACCTCTTCCTGCCGATGACCGCCTCGCATATGCGCGAGCTGCTGTGGCAGCTGCCCGAGGAGAAGCGCTCCGAGGTCCACCTTTATCGCAGTTTCGACCCGGACCTCCCGAAGCCCGCGAAGGGGCACGAAAGCGAGATCGACCTGGTGGACCCGTGGTACGGCGGTCCGCGCGACTTCGACATCGCCATCGACCAGATCGACGGCGTCGCCCCCTACATCGTCGATTGGGTCGCCAGGCAGCTCTGAACAGAGCAGGGAGCGGTGGCCGCGGCGTCATCTTTAAGTGTTCTTGCCGCGTTGCATTAGCGGAGACAGGGAAGGCGATACACCTCGGCCCCGGTGTCTGTTTCCAAACATCGGGGCCGACGGCCATATTGAGAAAGACATGTAATGTCTAGTATCAGTTGCGACCCCTTCCGATAAAGCTTTATTGCCGCCTAATCTTCGAAAGGTTTGCGATGCCGCAACCGACAAGAACAATATATCACCTGATTTAGGATATTCCTTTTTTACAGGAAGCAAGTCCTCTGCATCCTGTTTCTTGAATCTGCTGGGTAAATGCTGGGTTTGGTGAGGACCAGCTCGTCGGTGAGAATGAAAAAGTCTCGAAACCGTGATGACTTGGTTTCGAGACCTGAGTGGTGGCTCCGAGCGGCATCGATCCGCTGACCTAACGATTTTCAGTCGTTCGCTCTACCAACTGAGCTACAGAGCCATGAATAAATCAAAAACCCGGCGAACCGGGCTTAAGACCATTCGAGCGACTCCGGCCAGACTTGAACTGGTGACCTCCGCCGTGACAGGGCGGCGCTCTAACCAACTGAGCTACGGAGCCGTGGCTTGCTTTCATCAAGCAGCCGAGTATCTATATTACTGAAAACCGGGAAATGCGCAAGTCTTGGATGAGGCACAGCGTGTCGCCTAGTGTTCCAGCGATTTTTCCGTGTCGTCATACAAAACGTCGGCAAGCGCCGTCAAACTAACGTCCTGATGGCCACGCGTCTTCAGAGCCACTGCGAGAGACCGGTGGTCTGCAGATACAGGGTCTCGGCGACGTTGCCATCCGCGCCGCTGAGCATGGAGGGCTTGGCCCAGATGAGATCGGCGGTGTCCTGCGTGCTGGCCTGGATGCCGTGGTCGGTGTCGAGGTATGTCTGCTCCGAGGAACAATCCTCGTCGTAATAGCAGTCGTCATCGTCCGAATATGAGGAGTCGCCGGCCATCGAGATGGCCACGACGATGAGGACGACCACGATGATGAGCGAGACGGTGCCGATCGCGCTGATCACAATGCCCGCGATGCTCAGCCCCTTGCTCTGCTCGCCGGTCTTGTTGATTTGGTTCATCGCGATGATCGAGAGGACCAGGCCGACGGGAGCGAAGATGAAGGAGAGGACGAAGCCCACGATGCACAGCGTGTTCCAGCGGTTGCTCTCAACGGGGACGTAGGGGACGTATCCGCCGTTCGCCGCCGTGTTCGGCTGGGTTTGGTAGCTCGGCGTGTACGGCTGGTATTGCCCGGCGTATGGCTGCGCGGCCGGGGCGCTGTAGTTCGGCTGCGGGTTGCCCTGGCTCTGCTGGTACTGGCCGTTGCCCGGATTCCCGGCACCCTGCCCGCCGATGTAGCCGTCGAAGGAATATGACGACGTCGGCGTGCCGTAGGGCGACTCATATGGTGAGCTGGCCTGGTTGGCGGATTGAGGTTGCTGAGGCTGCTGGGGTTGCGATTGCTGGTTCACGCCCGGCGCCTGCTGGCCCGCTCCGGCGGCCGGCCGGTTGGTGTTGGCCGAGGGCTGGCTCGCGGCGGATGCGTTGGCGTTGAAGGTCTGCGTCGGCTTCTGCCACGCGCCGTTCGCGTTGTATTGCGGGCCGCCCTGCTGGCCGGGGTTCGGTGAGCCGGTGGCGCCTTGGCTCGGCTGCGGGTCGTTTGTGCTGCTGGAACTATAGTTGTTCATAGGTATCAGTCTACATGTCACCGGCGCGCCCGCGCCAATCTGTGGCGGATTTCATCACGGAATTTGCAACGTTCTATGCTTTTCGTTGTGCTTCCGCCAGTCTCGCATTGTCATGCGGCTTTGACGGGTCTCAGCAAGCGCACAAAATCCATCCACACATATCGTTTGCCATACACCCGGGAAAATCACCGGCCCATGCATGTTTCCTATCGCTGACTCACGCTGAATGATAGAAAATGTTCTGATATGGACATTTCCTATCTGTGAGCATCACTCAGCGATAGAAAAGTACCCCAATGGACGTTTTCTGTTGGTGAGTGCGAATCAGCGATAGAAAATCGGTGGGAGAGGCCTATGGACGGGCGGTGGATGGTGGTGGGGCTGACGATAGACTGGCGGGGTGCAAGAGAACAACAAGACGCAGATTCATCATGTCCTTTCGTTTGTGAGGCGCACCGGGCGCTTGACCGACCGGCTCCAGCGCGCGTGGGACAAGTATTCGCCCGACTTCCTGCTCGACATCAACCCCGCGCCAGGCTCGCTCGACATCAGGCCGGGGTTCGTCTTCGATGCCGCCTTCGCCCGGGAGGCCTGGGGCAACGGCCATCCGGTGATCGTCGAGATCGGCACCGGGCAGGGCGAGAACGTGGTGGCGGCGGCCGAGGCGCGCTCCGATGTGAACTTCTTGGCGGTGGAGGTCTATGATCCGGGCGTGGCGCACACCATGTTGATGGCGGGCAAGCGCGGCCTGTGCAACCTCCGTATCGCCCAGGTCAACGCCCCCGAATTGTTCGCGGTGGCCGAGCCGGGAGCGATCGACGAGGTGTGGACGTTCTTCCCCGACCCGTGGCCCAAGATGCGCCACCACAAGCGCCGCATCGTGCAGCCCGACCTGGCGTGCGACATCCACCAATCGTTGAAGCCGCAAGGTTTGTGGCGTCTCTCGACTGATATCGAAGACTATGCGCTGCATGTCCACGAGGTGATGGACGGCCGCGATGACTTCAGCAATGTCGGCACGTTCACGGTCTCGCTGCCTACCGAGCATGTGGGCAAGGGGACGGCGGGGGAGGCCGCTTCGTTGCCTCACGCCGATTTCAAGGAATCCGAGCGGTTCGGCGGCCGCGTGCTGACGAATTTCGAGAAGAAGGGCCTCGCCGCCGGCCGCCTGATCCACGATTTCACCTATCAGGCGCTCTGAAACGGCCGCGTCCAAACCCAAATCCAACCAAGGGTTCCATATCCACGGTGGTCATGGACCGGAATATTTGGTCCATGACCTTGGTCTTGTCTTGCGGACGTAGGTGTCTCGTCCCGTTGCTTTTCTTTGGGAATTCGGGGTGTGGGTGATTCTGATTGGTCTTCGGCACGCCTACTCGCTTATGCCGAAGAACAATCACTGAGGGCTCCTCAATGAACGGTTTTCGGCATCCCCGATATCCTATGCCGAAGAACGCTTACTGGCGGTTGCCAGGTGAACGGTTTTCGGCATTCCTGACTATTCATGCCGAAGAACAATCTGAAAAACCAAACATTCCAGTCCATGACTCAGCGAGGAAAGGCATGATCGGAGCACGCCAACCTTCGCCGTATGGCATCCCCGATAGAGCCCACGGATAACGTCGCAAAATCGGGCCGCAAACCCGCCGCGAAATCGTCGAAAAGGCGCTCGCGGCGGGCGGTTCCGCGCCCTTTGTGCCGCAAGGCCGCCCGGCCCCGGAAACACAACACGCCGAGGGGCTTTTCGGTCTGCCTTCTCACGTAACCTAAAAAGGTTGTTGGCCCCCTTCGTCTAACGGTTAGGACACCAGACTTTCAATCTGACAACGAGAGTTCGACTCTCTCAGGGGGTACTTTCCTAGGGTTTTTCCACCGCGTGTATGCATGGGCTGATCCATGGATGGACTTCTAGCATGTGTGACGCAGTTTGGCTGTGGTTTTGCCTGTCTTGTGCCAAGTCGAATGAACGAGTTGGTTGTTGTGGTTCCTGATGTCAGCGAAGAGGAGCGGGACGATGGGCGTGGAGCAGAACGAGACCGAAAACAAGGCTGAGGGCATGGTGGCCCAAAACATTTCGAATACGAATCCCGCAATGGCAGGCAATGGCAGCGAGCCCAGTAAGCCCGACAAGCCCTTCACCTGGCGCCTGGAGGATTTCGACGCCGCCCTCTTCGACCTCGACGGCGTGCTCACCCCTACGGTCAACCTGCACAAGGAGGCCTGGAAGCGGCTTTTCATCTCGGTGCTCCCCGACGATGTGGCGCCTTATACCGACGAGGACTATTTCAAATACGTGGACGGCAAGCCGCGTTACGACGGCGTCGACGCGCTGATGCGCAGCCGTGGCATCGTCCTCGAGCACGGCAATCCGGAAGACACCCCCGACCAGAACACCATCTGCGGGCTCGGCAACCGCAAGAACGAGGAGTTCGAGCGCCTGCTGCACGAGCAGGGCATCGAGCCCTACGACGATGTGGTCGACGTGCTGCAGCATCTGCGCGCCGTGGGCAAGAAGCTCGCCGTGGTCTCCAGCTCCCGCAACGCCCGCGAGGTGCTGCTCGCCGCCGGCATCCTCAAATATTTCGACATTGTGGTCGACGGCAACGTGCGCGCCCAGCACAACCTGGCGGGCAAGCCGGCCCCCGACACCTACCAATACGCCTCCCGTTCGTTCAGGGTGCGCTATTCCCGCTCGATCGTCCTGGAGGACGCGCTCTCCGGCGTGGCCTCGGGCGCGGCCGGCCACTTCGGCCTGGTCGTCGGCGTCGATCGCGGCGCGGGGCGGCAGGCACTGCTCGACGCCGGCGCCAACATCGTCGTCACCGAGCTCGGCCAGCTGCTCGACGGCAAATACGAGACTTCCGACCCCACCACACCAGGCCATCTCGACACCGAGAAATACCCGATCGACCCGTGGAGCTTCACGCAATACGGCGAGCCGAGCGAGGAGAGCGCCACCCTGTTCTCCGTCTCCAACGGCTCCATCGGCGTCAGGGCCGAATCCGGCCAGCCGAGGGACCTGGGCTCCGGCACGTTCATCAGCGGGTTCCACGAGACTTTCGCCATCAGGCACGCCGAGGAGGCCTACGGCTTCGCCAGGATCGGCCAGGTGGTGCAGGGTGTGCCCGACACCTCCGATTTCCGTTTCAGCGTCGGCGGCAGGGTGCTCACCGCGCCCGGCTGCTACAAGCAGAGCGTGGACTTCAAGCAGGGCACGGCCACCCGCAGCTATCGTTACGAGGTGGGGGAGAACGCCAGCCTCGAGGTCGAGATCACGACCATGGCCTGCCTCTTCCGCGCGGACCTTCTGGTGAACACGATCAAGCTGCATGCCGTGGGCGAGAGCCTCAAGGTGCATGTGGCCGCACCGATCAACGTGCAGCATCCCGAGGTCTCGCGCGACGTCGATCCGCGCAAGGCCGACCTCATCGCCGACGGCGGCCTACGCAAGCTCGAGGTCGACGCCGTCTCGCAAAGCGACAAGAACGAGACCTTCGGCGCCTACCACTGCAAGCACTCCGGGTGCACCATGGCCGTGGGCGTGGCCCAACGCGCCGATGGCGCCTCCGTGCCCCAGACCTTCGATATTGAGGTCGTCAACGGCCAGACGGCCACCGTCGTGCGCTATTCCGCCTACAACAACCACCGCGTCACCCCCATCGGCGTGCGCAAGGGCCTGAAGGCCGTGGGCCGCAACGGGCGCAACTCCGTGGTGCTCTTCCAGCGCTGCGCCTCCACCCTGGCCTGGGCCGAGCGGGAGGGCCTGGATTCCCTGTGTACCCTGCAGCGCCAGTGGCTCGAACGCTTCTGGTCGCAGGCCGACATCAACGTGGAGGCCGATGACGGCGGGCGCACCCAACAGGTGCTGCGCTGGGAGATCTTCCAGCTGGCGCAGACCACCGCCTTTGTGCCCAACGGCATCGCGGCCAAGGGCCTGAGCGGCACCGGCTATTCCGGTCACTACTTCTGGGACACCGAGGCTTTCATCGTCCCGTTCCTCACCTACAACTCGCCCGACCGCGCCAAGGACGCGCTCGACTTCCGCTACCGCATGCTGCCCGCGGCCCGCAAGCGCGCCGCCACGATGAACGTCGACGGGGCGCTCTTCCCCTGGAGGACGATCAACGGCGAGGAGGCCTCCGCCTTCTTCGAGGCCGGCACCGCCCAATACCACATCGACGCCGACATCGCCTACGCGGTCTGCCAGTACGTCTCGGCCACCGGCGACATGGAGTTCATGGGTGAGAAAGGCATCGACATCCTTGTCGAGACGGCCAGGATGTGGGCGAGCCTGGGCTACATGGGCCCCGACGGCCAATTCCACATCAACACGGTCACCGGGCCTGACGAATACAGCGCGCTGGTGGACGACAACTACTACACCAACGTCATGGCCCAATACAACCTGCGGGCCGCCGTCCGCGCTCTGGGCGACCTCGACGACCAACAGCGTTCCGAGGCGGTCAAGCGCCTGCAGATCCTCTCCGACGAATCCAGCCATTGGCTCGAGGTGGCCGACGCGATGACCCTGCCCGTGGATTCGGAGACGGGCATCCACCTGCAGGACGCCGATTTCCTCAACCGGCAGACCTGGGACTTCAAGCACAACACCCTGCGCCCGCTGCTGCTGCACTACCATCCGATGATGATCTACCGGCACCAGGTGCTGAAGCAGACCGACACCGTCTTGGCGCTCTACCTGCTCTCCCAGCAGTTCGACCTGCCCTCCAAGCTGCGCGACTTCGACTTCTACGACCCGCTGACCACCGGCGACTCCTCGCTCTCGGCCTCGGCCCAGCAGATCATCGCCGCCGAGGTGGGCCATGACGAGCTGGCCATGAAATACTTCGACGAGGCGCTCTACGCCGACGTGGCCAACCTGCACGGCAACACCTCCGACGGCATCCATCTGGCCTCGGCCGGCGGCGTGTGGCTCTCCGTGGTCTCCGGCTTCGGCGGCCTGCGCGACTCGGGCGGCCAGGGCCTCACCCTCGACCCGCGTCTGCCGGGGGAGTGGAAGTCGCTCACCTACCGCATCCGCGTGCATGGCTCGTTGCTCGAGGTCACGGTGCGCGCCGGCGGCGTCGACATCCAGCGCCTCTCCGGCGACCCGGTCTCGCTGGTCGTGGAGGGTGAAAAGCGAACCGTTTGACGTGAGTCTTATCTTCGGCGTCATCGCTTCCTTCTAAAAAGGTTTCGATAACGCCGAGTGCCAGATAAATGTGAATTAGTTCATATTCGATAGTCGTTTTGTGCATAAAAGTGTCTGATTCTGCAATTCTGCCATTATTTCGCACGTTTTGCGAATATTCTAAAGGTGTTACTTATCAATGAAGGATATGCATTAGCACGATGATGTCAATGCATTTCCCTCACCTTAATTCCCAATGGAGGGGGTTGCGATGACAACGATTGCTATTCTGGGCGCGGGTTACGGCGGTTTGCGTACGGCCAAGCAGCTGGTCAAGGCCAATGTGGACGCGAAGATCATCCTGGTGAACAAGAATCCGTATCACTATCAGTCCACCGAGCTGCATGAGGTCGCGGCCGGCACCAAGGAACCCGACGAGATCACCTTCGACGTGCGCAAGGCCGTCGACGACAAGGTCGACGTCGTCATCGACGAGGTCGTCAAGGTCGACCAGGACGCCAAGAAGGTCGAGTTGAAGAACGGCGACCCGATCTCCTATGACTACTTGGTCAACGCGCTGGGCTTCGAGTCGGAGACCTTCGGCATCAAGGGCGCCGACGAGAACGGCTGGCCGCTCATCGACATCGACACCGCCGTCGCGGCGCGCAAGCACCTCGAAGACACCCTGAAGAACTACAAGACCAGCCACGACGAGAACGACCTGCACATCGTGGTCTGCGGCGCGGGCTTCACCTCCATCGAGTACCTGGGAGAGCTCGTGTATCGCCTGCCCGACCTCGCCAAGGAATATGACTTCCCGCTCGACAAGGTCAAGATCGACTGCATCGAGGCCACCCCGAAGATCCTGCCGATGTTCGACCCGAAGCTGGCCGCCTGGGGCGTCAAATACCTCGAGGACCACGGCGTCACCTTCCATCCGGCCACCCCGATCACCGAGGTCAAGCCGAACGCCGTGATGAGCAACGACACCGCCTTCCCGGCCAACACGATCATCTGGACCACCGGCGTGCACGGCAGCCACGTAATCGCCGACTCCGGCTACGACCAGAAGCGCAACCGCGTGGTCGTCGAGGACGATCTTTCGGTCAAGGGCCATCCCGAGGAGTTCCTCGTCGGCGACGTCTCCGCCGTGCCGAACCCCGACAACGGCCGCCTCTACCCGACGACCGCGCAGATCTCCATCGCCCAGGCCGACACCGCCGCCGACAACATCGTGGCGCGCATCCAGGGCAAGGAGCCGAAGAAGTTCGTCTACAAGTCCCTGGGCACCCTGTGCTCGCTCGGGCCCAAGACAGGCATCGCCGAGGTCGACATGGGCGGCCACTGGAAGCTCAAGGGCGCGAAGGCGTCGGTGGCCAAGAAGGCCGTCGCCGACCGCTCCGTCACCGAGCTGACGGATGTGCCCGGCATCATGAAGAAGTAACAGACTTCGCGGGTGGGCCGGTCATGGGCCCGCCCACGAAAGATTGAGGTTGCCTTCCATCTTGCGATGGGGCGAAAGGCGCGGCGAGGGTCGATTCCCACGCCGCGCCTTTCTTGTTCGTATCACATTGACACTATGATGTATTTTATTGGTAGTGAACTTTTCGCTTTCCCTTTGCCGCCTGGGTGCCTGGCTGACTCGCCGGAAACCCTCGCGTCATGACATGAAATGATTTTTGTGGTCCAGTTGTGGGGGCTGCGGCAATCGAAAATGTGAGATAGCCAATAGTTGCGGAAAAATTGCGTCACAGAAGGGATTTCGCTGTACTTAAAACGTTTTTTGTTTGGCGTTGAAGATATCCTAATGGATGTATTTTGATAACGCAGAAGCCTTTCAAGGGATCATCAAGAGGCTTTCAAAGCGATAAACCATGAGTAAAAGAAGGGTATTTCCTTATGAAGAAAATTGTCGTACTGGGTGCTGGCTACGCCGGTATGAGGGTCGTCAAGAAGCTGGTGCAGGGCCACGCCGACGCGCAGATCGTGCTGGTCAACAAGAACCCGTACCACTATGAGGCCACGCAGCTGCACCAGGTGGCCGCCGGCACCAAGGAGGCCGCGGACATCACCTTCGACATCCGTCCGCTGCTGGCCGGCAGGAAGAACGTCGAGGTCGTCATCGACGAGGTGACCCGCGTCGACCAGGACGCCAAGAAGGTCGAGCTCAAGAACGGCGAGCCCATCTCCTATGACTACCTGGTGAACGCCTTGGGCTTCGAGTCCGAGACCTTCGGCATCAAGGGCGCCGAGGAGAACGGCTGGCCGCTGGTCGACATCGACACCGCCCTGGCCGCGCGCAAGCACCTCGAGGACACGCTGCGCCGCTACAAGACCAGCCAGGACCCCAACGACCTGCGCGTCGTGGTGTGCGGCGCCGGCTTCACCTCCATCGAATATCTGGGCGAGCTCGTCTACCGCATGCCCAAGATGGCCAAGGAATATGGCTTCCCGCTTGATAAGGTCAAGATCGACTGCATCGAGGCCTCGCCGAAGATCCTGCCGATGTTCGAGCCGAACCTGGCGGACTGGGGCGTGAAGTACCTCGAGAGCAAGGGCGTCAACTTCCACGTCGCCACCCCGATCACCGAGGTGAAGCCCAACGCCGTGGTCAGCAACGACGTCGAGTTCCCGGCCAACACCATCATCTGGACCACCGGCGTGCGCGGCAGCCACGTGATCGCCGACTCCGATTATGACCAGAAGCGTAATCGCGTGGTCGTCGAGGACGATCTGCGCATCACCGGCCACCCCGACCAGTTCCTGATCGGCGACGTCTCCGCGGTGCCGAACCCGAGCAACGGCCGCCTGTATCCCACCACCGCCCAGATCTCCATCGCCCTGGCCGACACGGCCGCCGCGAACCTCATCGCCCTACTCAAAGGCGGCCAGACGAGCAAGTTCGTTTTCAAGCCTATGGGAACCGTTTGCTCTCTCGGCCCCCACGCCGGGATTGCGTCGATTGACATGATGGGTCATTGGAAGCTCAAAGGTTCCAAGGTCTCCATCGTCAAGAAGATCGTGAATGACCGTTCCGTGCTGGAATTGGCCAATATTCGTACTATGCTTGAAAGCAACTAATCCTACTAAACGCATAGTTAGGATAGGGAAGAAAGGAAAAGTATGACTATCTTGGGGTTGTCGCGTTTTCAGTTCGCGATGACGACGGTCTTCCACTTCTTCTTCGTTCCGTTGTCCATCGGCCTGGCATTTTCCGTGGCCGTTATGGAAACGTTATACGTAGCGAAGAGAAAAGAAGTTTACCGTCGTATGGCCCAGTTCTGGGGGAAGGTATTCCTCCTGAGCTTCGCCGTCGGTGTGGTCACCGGAATCATCCAGGAGTTCCAGTTCGGCATGAACTGGTCGAACTACTCCCGCTTCATGGGTGATATCTTCGGCGCGCCACTCGCCATCGAGGCGCTGTTGGCCTTCTTCATGGAGTCCACGTTCATCGGCGTCTGGATGTTCACTTGGAAGCGGTTCAAGCCGGGCGTGCACGTCATCTTCATCTGGCTGACCTGGCTCGGTTCCACCTGCTCCGCCATTTGGATCCTCGCGGCCAACAGCTTCATGCAGAACCCTGTCGGCTACGGCATCAATAAGAAGACCGGCCATGCCGAGATGACGAGCTTCGCGGCTGTGGTGAGCAATCCGCAGCTGTGGCGTCAGTTCCCGCACGTGGCCACCGGCGCGCTGATGACCGGTGCCTTCGTGATCGTGGGCATGAGCGCCTTCGGCATGATGCGCAAGAACGGCGACCGCGCCTTCTTCACCCGCTCCATCCGTGTGGCGGCCATCATCGCCCTCGTCTCCTCCATTCTGGTGATCATCACCGGCGACCTGCAGACCCTCGAGGTCATCAAGGACCAGCCGATGAAGTTCGCCGCCACCGAGGGCATCTACGATGACCTCAAGAGCCCGGCGCCCTGGATGGTCGTCGGATTCATGAACGAGACGAACCACACCTCCAGCGGTCTCGAGATCCCGGGCATGCTTTCGCTGCTCGCCTTCCACAAGCTCTATGGCGGCACCATCCAAGGCATGAACACCCTGAACGAGCAGTTCAAGGGTGAGGGTGGCAAGATCATCCAGAACGGCATCGCCCATCCGGAGATCTCCAACTACTACGTGCCGGCCAACGTGCTCTTCTGGAGCTTCCGCTTCATGGCGGCCGTCGGCTTCGCCATCCTGATCCTCTCGATCTGCGTGCTGTGGTTCACCCGCAAGTCCAAGAACACCCTGGCGGACAGCCGCTGGAAGCTCTGGATCCTCGGCGTCTGCACCTATCTGCCGTTCGTCGGCACCACCGGTGGCTGGCTCATCACCGAGCTCGGCCGTTACCCGTGGATCGTCTACGGCCTGCAGACCATCCAGGACGCGGTCTCGCCGACCTCGACCGTCGCCGGTTTGCTGACGACCAATATCGTTTACTTCCTGCTCTTCTGCCTCATGGGCGGCGTGATGATCTTCTACTCCCGCCGTGTGCTGCACCAGGGCCCTGAACCCGCGTCCGACGCGGAGGTGAAGGCTGAGGCCAAGACCTCTCCCGCCCACGCACCGGTCAAGGGATCCGCAAGAAAGGTGGCGCTGGCATGAGTGAGTTCCTCGCCAAACCATTGATTGATGGCAACAATTTCCTTCAGCTGCTGTGGTTCTTCGTGATCGCGCTGGTGTTCGCCATCTTCCTCTTCCTTGACGGCATCGATTTCGGTGTCGGCATGGCCACCCGTGTGCTGGCCCGCAACGGCGACGAGCGCGCGCTCTACATGCGCGCCATCGGCCCGCACTGGGACGGCAACGAGGTCTGGCTCATCACCGGTGGCGGCGCGATGTTCGCGGCGTTCCCGCTGTGGTACGCGAGCCTCTTCTCGGGCTACTACCTGCTGCTCTTCCTGGTGCTCGTCGGCCTCATCCTCCGTGGTGTCTCCTTTGAGTTCGCCAGCCATGCGGTCAGCGACCGTGAGCGCAACGTGTGGCAGTGGGCCAACTTCATCGGCAGCGTGTTGCCGCCGTTCTTCCTGGGCATGATGCTCACCAGCCTCATCCAGGGCGTCCCGATGAACACGAAGGGCGACATCTTCGGTGGCTTCTTCGACTACGTCAACCTGCTTTCCGTGGTCGGCGGCGTCGCCGTGGTGTTCTTCAGCTTCCAGCATGGAGTCCATTTCCTGAGCCTCAAGCTCAACGAGACGGAGTCCCGCCGCTTGCTCAACACCACCGAGAAGACCTACTGGATCGCCTACCCGGCGCTGGTCGTCTTCGTGATTCTCGCCTTCTTCTTCACCGATTTCTACCAGCGTCGCACCTGGTCGACCCTGCTGATCACCATCGTGATCCTGCTGGCGACCGTCTGCGGGCACGTGGCCGACATGAAGAAGCATGGCGGCTGGGCGTTCATCGCCTCGGGCGTCACGCTGGCCGGCATCATCGCCTTCATCTTCAACGGTCTCTTCCCGAATGTCATTCCGGCGAAGAACCCGTCGATGAGCCTGTCCATCGCCACGGCCTCGGCCTCGCAGTACACGTTGCAGGTCATGACGATCGTGCTGTGCTGCCTGCTGCCGATCGTGCTGATCTACTTCTCCTGGAGCTACTTCATCCAGCGCAAGCGCCTGATCACCGACTCGCAGCCGGCTTCGATCAAGGCCGTCGTCGCCGGATGATGAATCCTGGTTTTATGATTCGGCGTGAGCTTCAGGGCGAACACTGAACCCCGCCCGATGTTTTGGCGTCATGCCGGTGGATGTGAGATAATATCCACCGGCATGACGGGGAGCATCGGGCTTTCTTTGTGTTTCGTATCCATCTTGGGTTGGGATGTGCGCAGGTGATTGACAAAAGCTTATTCGAGTTCTCAGGCGTCCGGGCGCGGATGGGGCTCCTGGCCCTGCTTTCGCTGCTGCAGGCGCTGTTCATCGCGGGGCAGGCGCATGGCCTGGCGAGAGGGCTGGTGGCCATCTGGCAGCAGCAGGCGGCCTCCGCGCTGGTGAGCCCGGTCATCGAATTCCTGTGCTTCTACCTGCTGCGGCACCTGTGCGACGTGGCCAAGCAGTCCATCTCCACCCGTTTCGGCGAGAAGGTAGCGGGCGAGATCCGCCCGAAGCTGCAGAGCAAGATCTTCCGCCTCGGCCCCTCGGCCCTCGCCTCGCGTGGCACCGGTTCGACGGTGACGATGCTCATCGACGGGCTCGACCAGGTCAAGACCTATATCGAGATTCTCTTGCCCAAGATGACCGACATGATGATCATCTCGCTGGTCATCCTCGTGGCGGTGTGGACGCAGGATTGGGTCAGCGGGCTCATCCTGCTCTTGATGTACCCGCTCATCATCTTCTTCATGGTCATCCTCGGCCTCGCGGCGCGCGACAGGTCGAACAAGCAATACGACCAATTCAAGATCCTCAACACCAAGTTCGTCGACAGCATCCTCGGCCTGCCCACCCTGAAGATGCTCGGCGTCGACAAGGAATACGAGGGCGAGATCTACAGCGTGAGCGAGCGTTTCCGCAAGCGCACCATCGACGTGCTCAAGGTGGCCATGACCTCCACCTTCGCGCTGGACTGGTTCACCACGCTCGGCATCGCCATCATGGCCGTCTTCCTCGGCCTGCGTTTGGTCAACGGCACCATGCCGCTTTTCCCGGCCATGTTCGCGCTGATCATGGCCCCCGATTACTTCCTGCCCGTCCGTCAGTTCGGCGACAACTACCACGCCACGCTCGACGGCAAGAACGCCCTGCACGACATCATGGGCTTCATCAACAGCCCCGAGACGCCGCAGGACGACGAGACCCAGTGGGACGGCTGGACCAAGGACAGCGAGCTCAAGCTCGAGCATGTCGACTTCGCCTATCCCGCGGGGAGCAAGGCGAACGGCGACAGCGAGGCCGCGGTGGCTGGTGGCCACAATGTGGCGATGAACGCCGTCGAGCAGCAGCGCGATGGTGACGATGGCGACGCCAATGACAAGAACAAAGGCAAAAGTAAGCGTAGGCGTAAAGGCAAGGGCAAGAAAGACGCTTCCAAAGGCGTCGCTGTCAGCAAGACGTCCGAAGCCCAGGCCCTTGGCCCCGACGCCCTGCACGACCTTACGATGACCTTCAAGGGCTATGGCAAGATCGCCGTCATCGGCAAGTCCGGAGCCGGCAAATCCACCCTCATCAACCTGCTGGCGGGCTTCAACGCCCCGCACGCCGGCAGCATCGAGCTCGACGGGCACGAGCTCAAGAACTTCAACGTGGCCGCCTGGCAGCGCCACATCAGCTACATTCCGCAGACCCCATACATCTTCAGTGGCTCCATCGCCGACAACATCCGCTTCTACGTGAGCGACGCGAGCGACGAGCAGGTGCGCGCGGCCGCCCACGAGGCGGGTCTGGACGACTGGCTCGCCCAGCTCGCCGATGGGCTCGACACGCTGATCGGCGAAGGCAACCGCGGCATCAGCGGCGGGCAGGCCCAGCGTGTGGCCCTGGCCCGCGTGCTCATCGACAAGTCCCGCGAGATCCTGCTCTTCGACGAGCCCACCGCCCACCTCGACATCGAGACCGAATACGACCTCAAGAAGACGCTGCTGCCGGTGATGGAGAACCACCTGGTGGTCTTCGCCACGCACCGCCTGCACTGGCTCGAGAACGTCGACCAGGTGGTCGTGCTCGACAAGGGCCGCGTGGTGGAAGCCGGCACGCCCCAGGGTCTCATCGGCACGGGCGGCCAGCTCGACCAGCTGATCGACGAGATGGGAGGCAACCAGATTGACCAGTACTGAAACCGTTACTGAGACCAACACCGACCTCCACGCGAATCCGACGGCAGACATGGCGAATATGAACGACGAACAAGCAAAGGGCACACCCGTCAAGGGCGGCAGGCTGCGCGACTACCTCAAGATCTGGGACCACGACCACTGGTTCTGGCCCTACCTGCGCGAGAACAAGCGCAAGCTCGCCTTCATCTTCTTCCTCGGCTCGATGACCTTCGTGTGCGCCGCGGCCCTCATGTTCACCGCCGGCTACCTCATCAACCGTTCGGCGCGCATGCCCTATAACATCCTGATGGTCTACGTGCCCATCGTGCTCACCCGCGCCTTCGGCATCGGCCGCCCGGTGTTCAAATACGTCGAGCAGCTCAAAAGCCACGACTGGGTTCTCCACGTCATCTCCAAGCTGCGCGTGCAGCTCTACCGCACCCTCTCCAAGGACGCCGCGTTCTTGAACGAGCACGAGCGCACCGGCAGCGTGCTGAGCCTTCTGGCCGACGACCTCGACCACCTCGAGAACTTCTACCTGCGCACCATCTTCCCGACCGTGGTGGCCTATGTGCTCTGGATCGTGGTCACCATCGCCATGGGCGTTTTCTCTTGGTCCGGCGCGCTGCTGCTCTTCGTCATGCTCGCTTTGGTGCTCATACTCATCCCGCTGATCTCGCTGAGCTTCTCCACCGACCATTACGCGCTCGAGAAGCAGCGTCAGCAGGCCGAATACACCAAGGTCACCGAAAGCTACCTCGGCCTGAGCGACTGGGTGATCACCCACAAGGGTGACGCCTTCACTTCCATCGGCGCCGACGAATACCGTGAGATTCAGCGCAGCAAGGCGCAGCAGAAGAGCTTCGAGCGCTGGCGCAACTTCGCCATCCAGGTGGTCTTCGGCATCATCGCCATCGGCCTGATGGTGGGCGCGGGGATGACCATGACCGGCACGAAATCGATGGCCAACTGGTCCGCCTCCATCGTGCTCGCCGTCTTCCCGCTGGTCGACTGCTTCATCAACGTGGCGCAGGCCGCCGCCGAGATTCCGCTCTACAGCGACTCGCTCAAGCATCTGAACGACCTGACCAGCCGCGTCGAGTCCCGCCAGGCCGAGCCCGCCAAGCAGATGAAGCTCGAAGGCCCCATCGAGAGCGTCGACTTCGACCACGTCACCTTCGCCTACGGGCCGGGGCAGCCGGTGCTGCTCGACGACTTCACGCTGCATGTGGCGGCGGGGGAGAAGATCGCTCTGCTCGGCCCCAGCGGCGAGGGCAAGACGACGATTCTGCAGCTCTTGTTGGGCGACTTGCAGCCGCAGAGCGGCGAGATTCGCATCAACGGCGTGCCTGTGGCCCAGCTGCAGGACGAGCGGCCTCGCATCTTCGGCTACCTCAACCAAGAGGCGTTCCTCTTCAACTCCACCATCGCCGAGAACGTGCGCCTGGGCGCCCCTGACGCCACCGACGAGGAGGTGTGGGCCGCATTGAAGGCCGTGAGCCTCGACGAGACCGTGCGCGCGCTTCCCGACGGCCTCGACACCGTGGTGGACGAGGCGGGGCAGCGGTTCTCGGGCGGCCAGCGGCAGCGTATCGCGTTGGCGCGCGTGGTGCTCAAGGACACCCCGGTGATCCTGCTCGACGAGCCCACCATCGGCCTCGACCCGATCACCGAGCGAGACCTGATGCGGATGATCTTCTCGGCCGTCGGCGACAGGACGCTGCTGTGGGTGACGCACCACCTGCAGGGCGTGGAGGACGCCACCCAGGTCATCTTCCTGGAGGATGGCCGCATCGCCATGCACGGCGCCCCCGCCGAACTCTACCGCGACAACGACCGCTTCCGCACCCTCTACAAGCTGGACGTCGGCGATCTGGAGGCGCTGAAGGCCGTGTGAGATTGCGGCGGGGCGGGACTTGGCTCGGTTCGCTTAGAGTCCTGCTTTGAAGGCATCGGCAAAGGGCCGGAACATGTTGCTTCATGTTCCGGCCCTTGTCTTGTTGTTGCATTGACGCGCCGATCCCCCCCGGCTGTAGTTCTGTCCATCTATGTACGTTTCCTATCGCTGATTGCAAGTCAGCGATAGTTTTTCGTTGTGGGTGGACGTTTTCTATCGGTAAGTTGCGCGGCGCGGCGGTGAGTTGTGGTGTTGCGGCGTTTGATGGGGCGGAGATGATTGCGGGACTGCTGCCGTCATTGTTGTCGCGGGTGATTGCTGCTGTTTTGTGGGATTGGCCTGTGTGGTGGTGAGTGGTGGCGTGGTGGTGAGTGTGGTTTGCGGGTTTATTTGGTGTGGCGGGGGCCATGGGCGGTGTGTTTGGCGGCGTGGTGGAGCTTGGCGTGCGACGGCCTGTTGGAGGCCGGCGAGGGGCTGGCCTGCGTGGCCATGGTGTGGTGCTTGGTGGCTTGGTGATTGACGATGCGGTGGTTGACGGTGGTGAAGCCGTGGGGAACCGGCATGGTGTGGCCGTTGGTGGTGATCAGGCGGAGGCCGTGGTTGCGGCGGTTGCGCAACGTGGTGGTGATGCCGATGAACATCGCGGCCATGAGGATGAGCAGGAGCTTGGACCACAGTTCAGCCGGGCCGCCGGTGAAAGGTATCGCGGTGATGGGGTCGGTGATCTTCTTGGTGACCGGCTCGCTGGTGTTGATGCCGTCGCTCAGCACGTATTGGACTTTCTTGGCTCCGGTGACGGCGATTGGCTTGGTGGCGCTGAAGTGGCCGCCGGGTCCGGCAGTCACGGTGAGCGTCGTGGTGGTGCTTCCACCGTCTGGCCAGCTGATGGGGGTGTCGGTGTTGTCGAGCCAGCTGATGGTCACCGTGTCGCCCGGCTCGGCGACGGCTTGCAAGCGGTCGGAGCTCATGACCACGCCGCCCGCGCTGCTGGGTGCGGCGTACATGTCGATGATGGAGGGTGGAACCATGTCGGCGTTGCCGTCCTTGCCATCCGACCAGAGGCCGGTGGGGCCGCCGGCATCCTTCACCTGCGCTGTGACGGTCACCTTCGTGCCGGTGCCGATCTGGTCGGCGGCGGCGATGCTGGCGAAGCTGGGCGCGTTGGTAAGGTCGGCGGCCCAGTTGCTCCCATTGATGGTGGCGACTACGTTCTGGTGTTGTTCTGTTCCCGTCGCGTCGGTCCAAGTAAATCGTACGTGGATGGTGTCGTCGTGGCGCAGGAGGCTGGCGGTGCCCGTGGCCCGTATGCTTTTGGATCCGCCGCCGAGGTCGTGTGGCCAGGTGACCGAGTTGACGTCGGGCACGGGTATGGGGTTCCATTGGGGCGTGATGGTCAAATTGCCGGTGTGGGTGAGGGTGTCGCCGGGGATGTAGGCGTTGTGGTTGGCGTCGATCCAGTTGAGGCGGCGGGTGGCGGATCCGGTCAGGCCGGTGTCTCCTGCGATGGTGCAGGTGTCCGTGTCGGTCCAGCTGAGGCAGGGGTGGGGGTAGTCGCCCTTGGTCCCGTCGTCGTGCGCGTAGATCAGTTGGGATTGTGGTGTGCCGAACCAGGTGGGCTGGGTCACCGCGGTGGAGTACGCGCCTGTGGGCGTGGCGTTGGATTGGAAGTGCTTCGGCGTGTACACGGTCGAACCGTCCGGCAGCGAGGTCGATTCGACGGCGCCCTCCATGTAGATGGTCTGTGCGGGGCTGGCGGGGAACACGCTTGACTGCACTAAGGGTGCCAGCTTGGAGGTGCCCGCCCCTAGACGCAGGCGTTTGATATGCGTGCCGTTGAACATGAAGGTCGTAGCGGTGACACTGCTGGTGTCCCAGCCGCTCAGGTCAAGGGTTGCGAGCGACTGGGTGTAGAGGAACACGTACGTCATGTCGGTGATGTGGCTGGTATCGAGGTTCGGCGCGGAGAAAGACGTAAGCGCGGTCATGCTCCCGAACCAGCTAGCCATGCTGGTGACTGTGGGCTGAAGGGTCAGGCTGTCGACGGTCAGCGAGACGACTTTATCGCTGTAGTCGTAGCCTCTCCATGGGAAATAGTAGGCGCTGTAGTTCTGGCTGAGTATTCCTCCGGTGATGGTCATGTTGCAGGCGGAGTCGATGGTCCAATCGAAATGGTCCGTGGCGGGGCCGCCGTACGTGCTGCCCTGCCAGGTCGCCGTCGTCGGTGTGCACGAGCTTTGCGGGCCCACCTGCGGCTGTCCGGCCGGATCCGCTTGATGGATTACGGACGGGGTCTTGCCTGCCTGCATCTTCTTCGAGGTGCCTGTGAACGAGGCCTTATGGATTGAATTTGAACGTGTGCCTTGACTGCTGGAACGTGTGGAGTCACGAGAATCTGAAGGTGCGGGGCTGCGATGCTTCGAATCGGTTTTGTGGTCGCGACGTGAGTTTACGGATGGTCGCGACGGGTTGTCGTATTTCAATAACGATGAAAGTGACGGTAAAGATGAAAGTGAGAAGTGATTAGTTTGGGTTGGTGAGTTGTGATAAGAATTGGTCGTTAGGACTGCGGGGGGGGGTCGATCTCGGTGCTTTTTTGGTTGTCCACATTCGATAGGTTGCCTGTTAAGGGCGCGAGCATCGCCGCGCACGCGAGGACGGACACCACCACGTTCAACATCGGATAACCCCTTCAAGACACCGTTCCAAGCCCCGCGACCACGCCTCCGGGCGCAGCCCAAGAGGAGCCACGCGCGTGACGTATCGCATTGCCAAAGATGGGTCAATATTATAACGTCCGAGTGACCACAGTCTAATTAATCTTGCGTTCCGGTGATGATTCGTCCGACGAAACCGCCGAATCTGGCCGATTCGTATGACTTAAAATCTTGTGGCAGCGTGTCGCGCCCGGCCTGTTCGCCTGGTGTGTCTCATGTTTTGTGGATCCGACAATATTGTTTCCGCAAAGCACTTGTCTTTTCTTCGATGTCACCGCCGGCTTCGCTGCACGGCTTTTCGATTTATGGCTTGCGCGTCATATTTTGCCCAAGCGGTTGGCGTGGCATTGTCTCGCCGAATATCTGGGGCGTCGGGAATCATGAAGGGGCGATGAGCCAATGGCTAGCTGAAAAGAAAGCTCATGTGGACCACTGGTCGGAACCAGCGGCCCACACAAACCAAATAACGAGAAGGACGTAAGAATAGTCGCCCTATCGGTGAAGTCCAACGAGACAAAGCGTTAAATGACCCGGCAACTGTCTCGAAGTGAGACCACTTCGACCGACAAACTGAACTTATCATATTGCGTGAGAATCTTCAAATGTCCTAAAGAAATATCCTGAAGAAATGTCCAATTTTATTGAATCTTTAGGTTTTCATTTGGCTTTTCTTGTACAAACCGATAGTGTTTGTCGTGCCGCGCGCATGCGGTGGGCTTCCCTTGAGACGGAAGGCCGAAACGTGCGTGCGGTCGGCTTGGACCATAAGGCCGGCTGAAAATAACAAGAATGGGAGGCTCTTATGCCGTCCAATAAGAATAAAAGACCCGGGAACTCCGGGCTCTGCTGGCTCGTGGCGACGGTGTTGCTCGCGATCGCGCCGAAGGTAAGTCCGCCTTTGGCCGCGGCGATCCTGCTGATTTGCTTGTTGTACGCGATTCGCAGGATGGGGTAGTGCCAGCACCATGCTGACGTGAAAGTCGGCATGGCGGGATGATCCGGCGGTCCTGTGCCGCCGGATTTTTCATGCTCGAAGGCTGTTGCTGACTTATGTGGTGGCGTGGTGGGTTTGGGCTGTGTGGCTGCGAGTTGCGGCGTGGGTCAGTTGTGTGGTGGTGAGAGTTGTGGCGCGGTTTAGTGGCGTTGGGCGTGGTGGTTACTTGGTGTGGCGGGGGCCGTGGGCGGCGTATTTGGCGGCGTGGCGGAGCTTGACGTGCGATGGGGTGGGGGAGGCCTGCGAGAGGCTGGCCCGCATGACTGCGGCGCGGTGGTCGTTGGCTTGATGGGTCGCGGCGTGGTGATTCATGGTATGGCGGTTGGCGTGATGGTTGCGCGTCGGTGTTCCACTCGTGGTTTTGCCGTTGGTGGTGAGGTTATGGAAAATTGGCATGGTGTGGCCGTTGGTGGTGACGAGGCGGAGGGCGTGGTTGCGGCGGTTGCGCAGCAGGGTGGTGGCTCCGATGAGCATCACGGCTAGCAGGATGAGCAGGAGCTTCGACCAGACTTGGGCCGGGCCGCCGGTGAGGGGGATGGCGGTGATGGGGTCGGTGATCTTCTTGGTGACCGGCTCGCTGGTGTTGATGCCGTCGCTGAGGACGTATTGGACTTTTTTGGCGCCGGTGACGGCTAGGGGCTTGGTGGCGGTGAACCGGCCTCCGGGGCCGGCGGTGACGGTGAGCGTCGTGGTGGTGCCTCCTCCGTCGGGCCAGCTGATGGGGGTGTCGGTGTTGTCGAGCCAGCTGATGGTGACCGTGTCGCCCGGCTCGGCGACGGCCTGGCTTCGGTTGGAGCTCATGGCGATGCCGCCCGCGCCGTCGCGGTTGGCGTAAGAGCTTGACAGTTCCGGCGCGACCATGTCCGCATAACCGTCCTTGCCGTCCGACCAGAGGCCGGTGGGGCCGCCGGCGTCCTTGACCTGCGCAGTGACGGTAATCTTTGTGCCGGTGCCTTTCAGATCGGCGGCCGCGATGCTGGCGAAGCTGGGCGCGTCGTTAAGGTCGGCGGTCCAGTTGCCGCCGTTGACGGTGGCGGTGGTGTCCTTGTGTTGTTCGGTGCCGGTCGCGTCGGTCCAGGTGTAGCGCACGGGGATGGTGTCGTCGTGGCGCAGGAGGCTGGCGGTGCCCGTGGCGCGGATGCTACGTGACCCTCCGCCCAAATCATGCGGCCAAGTAACCGAGTCGACCGTGGGGACGGGTATGGGGTTCCATTGGGGCGTGACGGTCAGGGTTCCGTCGTGGGTGAGTGTGTCGCCGGGGATGTAGGCGTTGTTGTTGGCGTCGATCCAGTTGAGGCGGCGGGTGGCGGATCCGGTCAGGCCGGTGTCTCCGGCTATGGTGCATGTTCCCGTGCCGTCCCAGTCGAGGCAGGGGCGGGGGTAGTCGCCCACGGTTCCGTCGTCGTGGTTGTACTGGATGCTTCGTTTGGCGTTGCCGAACCAAGTGGGCTTGGTCACCGCGGTCGAGTAGGAGCCAGCTGGCACCGCATTGGACCGGAAGTGTTTCAGCGCGTACACGGTCGAGTTGTCCGGAAGCGTGGTAGTTTCGAAGGCCCCATCGACGTAGATGGTTTGTGCGGGGCTTGCGGGGAACGCCTCCGCCTGTACCTCCGATGCCAGATTCGCGGTGTTCGCGCCCAGGCGCAGCCTTTTGAGATACGTGTGTTCGAACATGTAGCGCATGTCGGTGACGTTGCTGGTGTCCCAGCCGCTAATGTCAAGGGAGACGAGTGATTCCGCACCACTGAACATCCCGTGCGTGCTGGTTAGCTGCGGCGTCGTCCAGCCGCTTAGGTCGAGGGTGGTGAGCGAGGATGCTCCATCGAACATGTTGGTTGCGTTGGTGAGGCTGCTGGTGTTCCAGCCGCTCAGATCGAGGCTGACGAGCGAGGAGGCGTCGTCGAACATCGCGTATGTTTTAGTGATTTTGCTGGTGTCCCAGCTGTTGAGGTTTACTGAGACCAGGGCGTAACAGCAGTTGAACATATAACTTACGTCTTGCAGGTTTCTTGTGTCCCAGCTACTCAGATCGACATTCTTCAGCTTATGGCATTGGTTGAATATGCCTTGCATGTGGGATATACCCAAGGTATTCAAACTAGGTGCCGAAAAAGACTTCATTTCAGTCATATATTGGAACCAGTATTGTATGTCGGTTACTCCGCTCGTAAGCTGCAGTGAACTACTGATGGTCAGCGAGACGACTTTAGTCCCATAAGTACTGGCTTGAGACCAGGGGAAAGGCGAAGAAGCGTAAAAATAGTCATAGCTGAGTATCCCGTCGGTTATCGTCATGTTGCAGTCGGCGTCGATGGTCCAGTTCATGTAATCGGTGGTGGGGCCGCCGTGGTCGCTACCCTGCCACCTCTCGGTAGTTGGCGTGCACGAGCTCTGCGGGCCCACCTGCGGCTGTCTGGCCGGATCCGCCTGGTGGATTACGGACGGAGTCTTGCTGGCTTGGGTCTTTTTCGAGGTACCTGTCAACGAGGCCTCATGGATTGAGTCCGAACGCGTACCTTGACGGTTGGAACGGGTGGAACTACGGGAGGCGGAACGTGTGGAACTGTGTTGCTTCGAATCGGATTTGCGGTCGGGACGTGAGTTTGCGGACGGGCGCGACGATGCGTCATGTTCCAACAATGAAAATGACGTTAAAGAGGGAAGTGAGAGATGATTACTCTTAGTTGGTGAGTTGTGATAAGAATTGGTCGTTAGGACTGCGGGGGGGGGTCGATCTCGGTGCTTTTTTGGTTGTCCACATTCGATAGGTTGCCGGTCAAGGGCGCGAGCATCGCCGCGCACGCGAGGACGGACACCACCACGTTCAACATCGGATAACCCCTTCAAGACACCGTTACCGGCTCCACGACCACGCTTCCGGGCGCAACCCAAGGAGGGCGCGCGGATGTGTCGCATTGCCGAAGATGGGTCAATATTATAACGTCCGAGTGACCACAGTCTAATTAATCTTGCGTTTGAGCGATAATTCGTCCGACGAAAGAGCCAGATTCAAGCGATTCGTATGACCTAAAATGCATGTTGCGAAGGCGTTTCTACATCCCGCCCCGGCGTGTCTTACGCCTTGTAAGCACGAAAATTCCGCGGCGCCGAAATATTATTGCCGCAAGACGCCCGTCTATGCAAAGCCCAGCGCCAGCCGCCACTCTAGAGCGAGGCGACCAGTTTGTCGAGCGTCTTGACCAGCAGGGCCTTGATGTCCGCGTTCAGCTTGTCGCCCGCGGGCTCGCCGAGCGCCTGGCGCGCCTTGCCGCAACGCTCGCGCACGGTGTCTTTGGACCGCTCGATGTATTCCGGGTGCACGTCGAGGTAATCGAGCGCCTTGGCCGGGTCGTCGGACTTCACCAAGGTGATGAACGACGGGTCCTCCTTCATGGCGAGGATGACCGGCAGGGTGTAGATGCCGTCGCGGATGTCCTCGAGCTTGGGCTTGCCGGTGTCGTGCTCGACGTTGAAGTCCTCGATGTCGTCCATGATCTGGAAGGCGACGCCGAGGTTCTCGCCGTAATCCCTGGCGAGCGTGATGAGCGGGTTGGCCGGGTCGACGCCGGAAAGCTCGAGGCCGGTGGTGCAGGCCAGGCGGAAGAGCGCGGCGGTCTTGCCGCTGACGGCGCGCGTGTAGTATTCCTCGGTGATGCCGGTGTTGTGGCGGGCGCTCTCCTGCAAGAGGTCGCCGGCCACGATCTCGTTGACCGTGTGGGCCTGGTAGGTGACGAAGGCCGTGTTGGGCGCGACGCTGGCCATCACCTCCATATAGCGCGAGAGGATGAGATCGCCCAGGTAAATCGCCGCCTTGTTGCCGCGCATGGTGTGCACGGTGGGCTTGTTGCGGCGGATGGGGGCGTTGTCGAGCACGTCGTCGTGCACGAGGGTGGCCAGATGCAGCATCTCGATGGCCTTGGCGCCGGTGACGATGGCCTCGGGGGCCGGCTCCGGGCGCTCCTGGATGGCGTAGGAGAAGAGCAGCACCAGCGAGGCTCGGATCATCTTGCCATGGTTGTCGAGCAGATTGCGGTAATCCTGCCGATACGGGGTGACGTTGCTTTCCTCGTGGTGCAAGGCATCGACGACACGCTGCATATCCGCGCGTAGCAGGTGTTCTTGTCGAAATGGCATGCTGGGACCTCTTGTTTGATGTATCGGACGTACCCAATATAGCAATCGCGGCCTATTTCTTAGCCGGATGGAGCAAACGTTTTTGTCTATCTGACGAATATCAGCGCGAAATTATTCGTTTCCGTCAATGCGAGTGACCGAAATCACGCCGTCCAGGTCGCTCAGGTCGCTGATGAGCTCCGCATTCTCCCTGCCGCGTATCTCGAGGTTGGCCGAGACGATGCGCTCCCCGCCGGCGCTTTGCGCCTTGTCGTTCTTGGGTTTGTGGGTGGCGAAGCCCTCCACCGAGATGTCGTGTGCGGCGCACACCGAGAGAATGAGGCGCAGGGTGCCGTGGCCGTCGACGTAGCGAAGGCGCAACACGTCGTTATAGCCCAGGTGCGGGGAGATGAGGCGCATGAGGGCGGGGAAGAGCAGCACCGCGATGAAATAGAGCACGGTGCACACCAGCGCCGGCAGGAAGAGGCCCGCGCCGCACGCCGCGCCGATGGCCGCGGTGATCCAGATCGAGGCGGCCGTGGTCAGGCCGCGCACATGCGAGCGCTGGGTGAACACCACGCCCGCGCCGATGAAGCCGATGCCCGAGACGATCTGGGCGGCCACGCGGGAAGGGTCAAGTTTAACGTTTGACGAAAGCACGTCCATGAAGCCATATTTGCTGATGATGACGAAGAGGGCCGAACCCACGCCCACCAGCGCGTGGGTCCTGGTGCCGGCGTCCTTGTGGCGGGCCTGGCGCTCCACGCCGATGGAGGTGGAGAGGATGAACGCCTCGAAGAGATAGAGGGCCTGCCAGCCCCACATGCCCAACTCAAACTGTGTCATCGTCCACCTTCCGCCCGCGCGCGCCGCGCTTTGCGGCCATATACGTTTTTAGGTGTCCTAATTTTAGTGCCCCTTTCGAACATTGGACATCTCTCGGCTGAAATGTGGCGGATTTTGCGGATTCGGCGACTCGGGCGATTCCGTTTGTCGCCGCGACCGCCCGCGCCCTCAGCGCTTGGGGGAGGGCAGCAGCTGCTCGGCCGTGCTCTGGTCGACCACCAGATGCGTGACGAACCCCGAGCGCAACGTGACCAGCAGCGCCTTGGCCTTGCTGCTGTCGCCGGCGATGAACAGGCGGATCGGCACCTTGAAAATCTCCCGGTGCGTCAGGCCCGTGGACCGCCGGTTGATGGCCACGTCCTCGGTGCTGCCGTCGGCGCGGAAGAAGGTGGAGGCCAGGTTGCCCACCACCTTGTCCTTCTCCAGCTGCTTCAGGTCGTCGTTGGTGAGCATGCCCGGGGCGAAGAGCGGGCTGGGCTTGGGGCCCTCGCGGCTGCCCACCGAGGTGATGATGAGGTCGAGGTTGTCGCGCAGGGTGAGCAGGCGCCTGATGCTGCGCTCCTGGTACATCAGCTGGCGGGTGTGCTCGGAGTCGAAGATGGCGGGCATGGGCAGCAGGTGCACGCTGGCGTCGAAGGCGTTGCCGAAGCGGGTGAGGATCTGGGTGACGTAGTCCTCGCCGTAGAGCAGGGAGTCGCCGAAGCCGTGCAATTGCAGGATCTGCACGCCGCGCACCGGGTGGTTGTTGAGGTTCAGGGAGAGCGCCTCGATGGTGCGCCCCCAGGTGACGCCCAAGACCATGTTGGGCCGCACGAGCCGGTCCAACAGGGTGGCGGCCGCCCGGCCCACCGCTTGCTCGCGCATGGTCTTGTCGGCGTTGGCCGCCGTGGGCACCACCTGCGCGTAGACGTGGTAGCGCTCGTTGAGGGCGTTCTCCATCTTGGTGGTGGAGCAGTCCTCGTGGCGTATCTTGAACTCCACGACGTGGTGCTTGCGGGCCTGGGAGAGCAGGCGGGAGACGGTTGAGCGCGAGATGCCGAGCTTGTGGCCGATGCTCTCCACCTTCATGTTCTCCACCCAGTAGAGCTCGGCGACCATCGCCATGCGCCCCCATTCGGCGTCGTGGTGGCGCGTGGTGTGTTTTGTTGTTGTATCGTTTTGTGTTGCGTTAGACGAATTTTCCTTTGATGTCGTATTTGACTGATTGTTCGTCATTTGAATCATTTCTCCCTTGAACCTCTGACACATATTCCCACAAAGCCGTTTGATGTGTCAAAGAACCATCGAATTCTGCTATATCTTCTCTTGTCCGATATCCATCCTGCATGTCAAAGGAGAGTGCATACATGTCAACGGAGACGATAAAACCAGGCTCTGCCAGAAGGAGCAACTACCGTTGGGTCGTCCTCTCGACGATCTTCGTCGGCTATGTCATCTGCATGGCCGACCGATCCAACATCGGCGCCGTCTTGCCGATGATGAAAGGCGAATTCCAAATCTCGAACTTCGCGGCCGGCGCGGTTTCGAGCTTCTTCTTCCTAGGATACGCCATTTCCCAGATTCCCGCAGGCCTCATCATGGGCAAGTACGGCACCCGTAGGATCGTCTCGATCGCCATCCTCGGATTCTCGATCATCACCTTCCTGATGGGCCACGTCGGCACCGCCCTGGTGCTCTTGGTTCTGCGCCTGCTGCTCGGCCTGGTCGAAGGCCCCACGCCCGTGGGCATGACCTCGACGATTAACGCGTGGTTCCCGACCAAGGAGAAGGGCATCGCCACCGGCGTCTACATCGGCTCCACCATGGTGGCCCCGATCCTCGTGCCGATCGTCTCGATGTACCTGGCCCAGTCCTTCGGCTGGCGCTCCGTGTTCATCTGGTTCTCCGTGCCCGGCTTCATCATGGCCTTGGTCTTCTACCTGGTCATCCGCTCCAAGCCCGAGCAGAGCAAGCACGTCAACCAGGCCGAGACCGACTACATCCATGAGGTCGGCGCGCAGGCCACGGCAAAGAGCTCCGACTTCGGCGATATGGGCTGGATCGACAAGGTCATCCGCCTGAAGAACGGCGTGCGCCTCGAGAAGAACGGCCAGGTGCTCAAGTCCTGGAACATCTGGGGCACCACCCTCGCCTACTTCTGCATGAACAACGTGCTCTACGGCATGATCACCTGGATCCCCGCCTACCTGAAGAGCGCGCGTGGATACGGCAACATCGGCATGGGCTGGATGGCCTCCACCCCCTACATCGGCGGCCTCTTCGGCGCCGTGCTCGGTGGCGTGGTCTCCGACCGCGTCTTCCACGGACGCCGCAAGCCGCTGATGCTCATCACCTCGCTGTGCACCGCCGTGATGATGGCCGTGCTCCTGGTGACCCCGAACAACTCGGCGCTGCTGGCCCTCGTGCTCATCCTCGCCGGCTTCTTCCTGAACATCGGCTGGTCCGGCTTCACCTCGATCGCCATGAACATGACGACCGACAAGACCTACCCGTTCGCCATCTCCATCATCAACAGCGGCGGCAACCTCGGCGGCTTCTTCGCCCCGATCATCATCGGCGGCCTGCTGGATATGACCCACAACAACTACACGGTGGCCTTCAGCTACTTCGTGTTCGTGCTCATCCTGGCGTTCATCATCCTGATGACGCTCACCGAGTTCCGCCCCGCGGAGACGCTCGCGAAGGTCAAGCCGGCCGACGCCCCAAAGGAAGTCGCGGCCTGAACGGCGCGATGAGGCCATGATGCGAACGGCGCGACGCCGCGATGATGTGGTGTCGCGCCGGTCGGACCACGCGCAACCCAAGCACACCTCAAGTGCACACCTGAAGTTTTAAGGAGAAATAATGACGTTGCTCGGTATTGTCAGTGACGACGTGACCGGGGGAACGACGGTCGGGGCCCTGCTGGCCCGCGTGGGGACTTCGCCCACGGTGTTCTACAGCCCGGACCTGATCGCGCGGAACGCCTGCGCCGACCAGGACGCGGTGATCGTCAGCACCGATTCGCGCGCCCTCTCGGCCGAGGAAAGCTACAAGGCGGTCAACGAGGCCACCAAGGCGCTGATGGCGCTCGGCGCGGTGCAGTTCTCGAAGCGCATCGACACCACCCTGCGCGGTGGCATCGGCCATGAGGTCGAGGGCATGCTCGACGCTCTGGGCGACGACCATGTGGCCGTCGTCGTGCCGGCGATGCCCCAGTCGAAGAAGGTGGTGGTCGGCGGGTTCTCGCTGATCAACTCCGTGCCGCTCTCAAGCACCGACGTCGCCCACGACGTGCGCACCCCCGTGCTCACCTCGGACGTGCGCAAGCTGCTGCAATCGCAGTGCGACGAGCCAGTGTCATATATTCCGTTGGACGACGTATTGGGTGGCTCCGAAGTGATCGCCGCCCAGATGCGCCTGCAACGCTGCAAGGGCTCGCGCATCTTCGTGGTGGACGCGGCCACCGACGAGCACATCGATTGGATCGCGGAGGCCGTCGCCGGGCTCGACTGGCACGCCATCGCGGTCGATCCGGGCCCGTTCACCGTCAGCCTCGCCATCCACCGCCACGTCATCACCCCGCTGCCGCACGTCGACAAGCCCATCAGGCTTGAGCAGAGCGCGGGCGAGGCCGGCACCGTGATGGTGGTGGCGTGCAGCGCCACGGCCGTCACCCACCAGCAGATGGTGCGCCTGGGCGCCGAGAAGGGCACCGAAGTGCTCACCGCCGATCCGTTGCTACTCATCTCATCGGATCGCGGCAAGTCGCAGGCCGAGTTCGACCGTGTGATCGACAAGGCCCACAAGCTCTTCTCGGCGGGCGCCGCGCCCCGCGTGCTCATGCTGGCCACCGACGTGGCCTACCTCGACAAGGAGCCGTTGCCGGCCGAGGAGCTCGCCGTGGCGAGCGGCCTTTCGGCCAACGACGCCTCCAACCTCATCACCAAGCGTTTCAGCGAACTGGCGCGCGTGCTGGCCGACATCATCGGCCCCGAGCGCTGCGCCGGGTTCTACCTCACCGGCGGCGACACCATGCTCGCCGTGTGCAAGGCCCTGGAGACCAGCGGCTTGAGGATGACCGATTACCTCATCCCGCAGGTCGACCAGTCCGTGCTCGTCGGCGGCCCCTACGCCGGGCTGCCCGTCATCTGCAAGGGTGGCCTCACCGGCATGGAGCTCACCGCCGTGCAGGGGGTCAACAGAGTATTCGATGAGCAACACGTTCATCTATCAGACACCAAGAAGGAGTTGGTCTGAATGCAGAAAGACAACAAGCCGATCACCGCGATCACATTGGGGGATCCCGCAGGCATCGGTCCGGAGACGGTCGTGCAAACCATGGAATCGAAGGACGTCTACGAGTTCTGCCACCCGTTCGTCATCGGCCATCGCGATAGTTTCGAGAAGGCGGCCGATCTTCTGGGGGCCCACTTCGACATCCATGTGATCAATGACCCCAGCGAGGCGGAATACCGCCATGGCACCGTCGACCTCCTGCAGACCGACGCGGCCAACGACGCCAAGATCGAATATGGCAAGGTGCAGAAGGACGCGGCCGTGCGCGCCTACTCCTACCTCACCAAGTCCATCGAACTGGGCCTGGCCGGCAAGATCGACGCCGTCTCCACCGCCGCCATCAACAAGGCCGCGCTCAAGGCCGCGAACGTGCCCTACATCGGCCACACCGAGATCTACCAGTCGCTGACGCACTCGCCCTACGCCCTGACGATGTTCAACGTGCACAAGCTGCGCGTCTTCTTCGTCAGCCGCCACGTCTCGCTGCGCCACGCCTGCGACCTGGCCAACCACGACCGCATCCTCGAGTTCATCAAGAACATCGACACCGAGTTCAAGAAGCTCGGCTTCGAGCACCCGACCATCGATGTGGCCGCGTTGAACCCGCACGTCGGCGAGGGCGGCATGTTCGGCACCGAGGAGATCACCGACATCGCCCCGGCCGTGCAGGACGCGCAGAAGCTCGGCATCAAGGCCTACGGGCCCGATTCCGCCGACGCGATCTTCGCGCTGAACCTCGACGGCCACTACGACTGCATCCTCTCGATGTACCACGACCAGGGCCATATCGGCTGCAAGACGCTCGACTTCGAGCACGCCGTGACCATCACCCTCGGGCTGCCCTTCATGCGCAGCTCCGTGGACCATGGCACCGCCTTCGACATCGCCGGCAAGGGCATCGCCCAGGGCCGCAGCATGATCGAGGCCACTAGGGTCGCCTCCGTCTACGCCAAGATGGGCATGGACCACCAGGCGGCGCTCGCGGAAGTCGAGAAGTAAGCGGGAATTCATTTGGCTGGCGTCGCCGATGTTGATGTCATGGCGACATGGGCGGCGCCGGTTATATCAATGCGATATTGACGCGGTAGCTGCGCGCTATCTATGCGATAGCTGTGTGCTATCAACGCGCTATTAATAAGGAGCGAATCATGAAGGTTGCTTTCGGTTGCGATCCCAACGCCACCGACCTCAAGGAATATTTGATGAAAGAGGCCAAGGCGGCCGGCTACGAGGTGGTCGACTTCCCCTCCGACGACCCGATCTACGCCAACGTGGCCATCGCGGTGGCCAATTCGGTGGTCAAGGGCGAGGAGGACCGAGGCGTGCTGCTGTGCGGCACCGGCATCGGCGTCTCCATCGCGGCCAACAAGGTGCCGGGCGCCTATTGCGCCTGCGTGGCCGACATCTACCAGGCCGAGCGCGCCACGCTGAGCAACAACGCCAACCTCATCTCGATGGGGGCGCAGGTGCTTGGCGAGAAGACCGCGCGGAGCCTCATGCTCGAGTACTTGAAGAACGATTTCGACCCCGGCTCCAGAAGCAAGCCGAAGGTCGACCGCATCTGCGAGTACGAGGAAGAAGTGACCAAGTAGCCTTCAAGCAGCTCTTTAGTAGCTCTCGGGCAGTTCTTGAGTAGCTTTCAGGGTTTCCTTTTCAAGTTGTGCCGTCCCTCGCCTGTTGAAGGCGGCGGCCGGTTGTTTCAGAAGCGCGGGGCCGAAGACCGTCATGGGTTTTCGGCCCCGTCGTTTGAGCGGGGAGCCTGAGGGGGAGTGCCTGTTGGGTATCTGCTGAGGAGCGAATGAAGCGTGAACGGTGAATGGTGAATCAACGAAGAACCAACGAAGAATCAACGGTGAAACCAACGAAGAACGAATGTCGCCAATCAATGGATGATGGTGCTGGGAGATGAACATGCGAAAAGCGATAGTGGCGTTGAGCCTCAAAATGTATTTTTCACGGCAGCAGACGCTGCGCTACTGCCAGGACCTGGCCGAGCTGCTGCGGAGTGACGGGCTCGACGAGGCCATGAACCGCCCAAGCGAGCTGACGATGGCCGTGCTGCCCGACTTCCTGACGCTGCCGAGCGCCGCCGACACGTTGCGGCCACTGGACGTCGAGGTCGGCTCGCAGAACATCGCCACCGACGACCACGGGGCCTTCACCGGCGAGGTGTCGGGCGTCGACATCGCCTCGCTGGGCGCCTCGATCGCCGAGATCGGGCATGTGGAGCGGCGCACGATCTTCCACGAGGACGACGTGATGGTGGCGCGCAAGGTGCAGGCCGCCTGGCGCAACGGGCTCACCCCGCTGCTGTGCGTCGGCGAGCAGAAGCGCGGCACGCCCGAGGAGGCCGTGCGGCTCTGCCTGCGCCAGATCGAGTCGGCCGAGAGCGGCGGCGCGCCCGAGGGCCAGGCCGCCTCGCAGGCCTTGAAGACGAGCCAGGGGCTGCCGCTATGGATCGCCTACGAGCCCAGGTGGGCCATCGGGGCTTCGGAGCCCGCGCCCACCTCGTACGTCAAGGAGGTGTGTGGCAGCCTCAAGGAGGAGCTGGCCAAGAGGCCGGGCGATTCGGCCGTCATCTATGGCGGCTCGGCCGGGCCCGGGCTGCTCACGGAGCTGTGGCCGAGCGTCGACGGGCTCTTCCTCGGGCGCTTCGCCCACAAGCCCGAGGCCTTCATGTCGGTGGTGCACGAGGCGATCGATCTGCTCGGCTGAGCCGGCGTGCTTCAGACGTGGTTTGTGGAGCAATTCGTCCGTTTTCCGCACCATGCTTAAGTTCCTGTAACCCACCTATTCAATACGAAATGGCGCGTATCCCTCACCTTTGCAAGGAATACGCGCCATTGTCCGATATTCAAACCCGGCTGAAACAGGCGGAACCGGCCCGAATCAGCCAAGACTCATATGACTCACTGGAACTGCATGCCGCCGTCGACGATCAGCGTCTGGCCGGTGACATAGTCGGAGTCGGGGCCCGCGAGGAACGAGACCGCGGCGGCCACGTCCTCGGGCTCGGAAAGGCGGCCGAGCGCGATGTCCTTGGAGAAGGTGGACATGCCCCACTCGTCGCTCTTGCCGGCGTTCTTGCCGACGTTGTGGGCGATATCCATCATCATCGGGGTCTTCACGATGCCGGGCGCGTAGGCGTTGGCGGTGATGCCCTCGGCGGCGAGGTCACGCGCGGCGACCTGGGTGATGCCGCGGATGGCGAACTTGGTGGAGCAGTAGAGCATCAGGTTCGGGTTGCCGACCACGCCGGCCTGGCTGGTGGCGTTGATGATCTTGCCCTTGGTCTTGCTCTCTCGGAACTTGCGCACCGCGGCCTGGATGCCCCAGATGGTGCCGGCCACGTTGACGTGGACGACCTTGTCGAACATCTCGGGGGTGATGCTCTCGATCGGGGTGGTGGGGCCGAGGCCGGCGTTGTTGACGATCACGTCGAAGCCGCCGAGCTTTTCGGCCACGTTGTCGACCGCGTCGCTGAACGCCTTCTGGTCGGAAACGTCGAGGCCGACGGCCATGGCCTTGCCGCCCGACTTCTCGATGTCGTCGGCGACTTCCTGCGCCTTGGACTTGTTGAGGTCGGCGACGGCGACGGCGAATCCGTCCTTGGCCAGCCGCTTCGAGATCGCTTCTCCGATGCCTTGCGCACCTCCGGTAACCATGGCGACTTTTGTCATGATGCTCTCCTTTTCGTCCATTGAAAATGTGACATATATCACTCTATTACATTTTGGGCGAAATGGGCTCAAAAGATGTGAGCGTTAACAATCCTTGTGTTGGCACGTAAATTGAGATGTGATGGTAATTGTTCGTTTTTGTTTGGTTTGGTGTGGCGATGTTCGTTTGGTGCTTCCTGCGTATGAATACGTGGATTCTCGAGCGTCGTTGCCTGTCGGATTGTTGCTGTCTGCGTGAACGGAAATAAATGGTCAGGAAAGATTGAATGACCAAAGCGATGAATGACTGAAGTAATAGATGAAAACGATGGATGGGCGGAAATGATAAATGGGCGAAAGCGATGGATGACGCAAGCAACGTTCAGGTGACTGATGGCCCACCCACCGTCTCACCAACATTCAGCGGCTGGGAATCTCGCTCTGCTCCCGGCTCCAGATGGTGGCGGCGGGATTGATGTCCTTGTGCCCGAGGTACTTCTGGTAGACCGGATAGAAGGCGCGCAGCGCGGGGTAGAGCGCGTAGAGTGTGCGCTCGGTGTTGTGGCGGCGCGAATGGTTGGGGTGGGCGTCGAAGGTGTTCTGGAAGCGCTGCATATAGCGGTGGAACGACGAGAACGAGGTGTCCATGCGGCGGGCCGAGACGCCGGTGATCATCTTCGAGGAGTAGACGGTTTTCAGGTTGTGATCCATCATGTGCAGGGAGACGTCGATGTCCTCGTGCATCACGTCGCGCCTGTCGCGGCACACGTCGTGTTTGATGGCCTCCCAGGCGCTGGCGCGCAGGGCCATGTTGGAGCCGAAGAGCAGCACCTGGTCGCCGTCGGCGCGGTAGGTGGTGCGGCGCACCTTGTCGTCGCCCTCGAGCGCCACGTGCTTGGCGGGCATGTCGTAGTAGACCGCGGGGCCGGTGGCGCCCATGGCCTTCGGGTCGTCGGTGAAGATGGAGGTGACGACCTCAACCCAGTCGGGCTTGAGCATGCAGTCGGCGTCGATGCGCCCGTAGATGTCGCCCGAGGCGGCCGCGAAGCCGAAATTGCGCGTGGGGATCAGCCCCTGCTCATCGCTTTGGCTCAGCAGGCGCACGCCGCTTTGGGGGTGCTCGTCAATGAAATGCTCGACCAGTTTGGGGGTCTTGTCGGTGGAACGATTGTCGACCACAAGGATCTCGAAGGCCGCGACGGTTTGCCGAATTGCGTTCATGAGGCAATTGACAATATGCGCCTCCTCGTTATAGGCGGGGATGATGATTGAGACCTTCAGCATAATGCACAAGGATAAGCCATGAGCCCTACACATGGGGGCGGGTACGATGGGGAGGCATGGAAGAACGCGATGATCAGAAAATCGATTTTGCCTCGGTGTTTCCGCAAAAGGGCGACTCGCGCCGGCCGCCGGATTGGTGGGGGCGCGCGCTGCTCTACGCCGCCATCGCCGTCTTCCTGTGCATCTTCGTGTGGCGCTCGTGGAGCAAGGTCGAGTTCGTCGTCCTCGACGTCGTCATATCGATTTTCATAGCGCTGGCTATCGAGCCGCTCGTCGTGCGCCTGGTGCGCCACGGCTGGAAGCGCGGCGTGGCCTCGGCGACAAGCCTGGTGGGCCTCATCATCATCGTGCTGGCGCTGATGGCCCTCTTCGGCAACATGTTCATCCAGCAGATGATCTCGATGATCAAAGGCATCCCCGACCTCTACGAGCAGGCGCGCGGGCTGGTCTCGCAATACCTCAACTTCAAGCTGCCCGAGATGAGCAACCTCGGCAACGAGATCATGAAGAACGTGCAGACCTCGTGGGTCACCGATTTCGCCGGGCAGGCGCTGAGCACCACGATGGGCCTCTTCAGCTTCATCATCAACCTGCTGACCATCGTCATGGTCACCTATTACGTCTCCGCCGCCGGGCCCAAGATGCGCCGCAGCCTGTGCCAGTGGCTCGGGCCGGTGACGCAGCGCCGCTTCCTGCTCGGCTGGACCATCGTGCAGAACCAGATCTCCGGCTTCCTCTTCTCGCGCACCATCCTCGCGGCGTTCAACGCGTTCTTCACCTCCATATTCCTTATGGTCATCAAGGTGCCCAACTGGCTGCCCTTGGCCCTCTTCTGCGGCATCGTCTCGCAGTTCGTGCCCACCATCGGCACCTACATCGGCGGGGCGCTGCCGGTCATCTTCGCCTGGAGCTCGCGCGGCATCGTCTACGCGGTGGCCGTCGTCGTCTTCATCGTCATCTACCAGCAGGTCGAGAACCTCATCATCTCGCCGAAGGTCTCGCAGCGCACCATGGACCTGAACCCGGCCATCGCCTTCCTCTCCGTGCTCGTGCTGGGCGCGTTGTTCGGGGCGCTGGGCGCGTTCCTGGCGCTGCCGATCACCGCCAGCCTGCAGGCGATCTTCAAGGTGTACACCAAGCGCTACGAGCTCGTGGAGTCGCCTCTGATGAACGACCCCGTGCCGGTTAAGAAATCCAAGGTGGTGGAGGGCGCCGAGGCGTTCAACGAGAAGGTCATCAAGCCCGTGGCCGACCATATGCCGCGCGCCGCCAAGGGCTCCAGCGCCCGCGTGCCGGTCAACGACGAGGTCAAGGCGCTGCGCGACCAGGTCTACCATCTCACCGAGGGCCTGGGCAAAGCCACGTCCTCCGACCTCGACGAGTCCGAGACGGTGGCCATACCCAAGGGCGTCGTGCCCATGGGCGGCGGCAGTGGCAGCAAGGGCTCTAATAGCGTCAATAATAAAAATGGTAAAAGGAAGCTCCGCGGCACCGACGAGGCCGAGCCCGGCGATGCCGATACCTCTCATACCCACGATTCATCTCGTGATGCCAAGAGCGGCGCGACCCAGCGCAAGCCCGACGTCGAGGCGCGTGGGAAAGATGAAGACGACACATCAATCGACAATCCGCGAAGCAGGTGGAACTAATGGTCTTGCTCAGCATCCTCGACGTGCTGATGGCGATTTTGGGCATCGTCAGCCTCGGATACCAGGGCGTGTGCATCGTCGCCTCGCTGTTCCACCACAAGATCACCTTCCCGCCCGCCCCGATGGACAAGCGCTACGCCGTGCTCATCTCCGCGCGCAACGAGGAGAACGTGGTGCCCCACCTCATCGACTCGATTCGCGCCCAGACCTATCCCTCCGACATGGTCGACATCTGGCTGGTGGCCGACAACTGCACCGACAACACCGCCGAGGTGGTGCGGGCCAAGGGCTGCAACGTGGTGGAGCGGCACGACACCGAGCACATCGGCAAGGGCTATGCGCTCACCTACCTGTTGAACGCGATGATTAGCCGCGGGGTCTCCGACGACTATGACGCCTACTTCGTCTTCGACGCCGACAACCGGCTCGACAAGCACTACATCGAGGAGATGAACAAGGCCTTCCAATCAGGCTTCAGGATCCTCACCAGCTACCGCAACTCCGTGAACCTCTCCGACAACTGGGTCTCCTCGGGCTCGGCGCTCTGGTTCATCCGCGAATCGCGCTTCCTCAACAACTCGCGCATGCTCTTCGGCTCCAGCTGCCACGTGGGCGGCACCGGCTTCATGTTCTCGCGCGAGGTGATGAAGCGCAACAACGGCTGGAAGTTCCACCTGCTCACCGAGGACCTCGAGTTCACCATGGACTCGGTGCTGCACGGCGACCGCATCGGCTACTGCGGCACCGCCATCCTCTACGACGAGCAGCCGGTCACCTTCGGGCAGAGCTGGCGGCAGAGGCTGCGCTGGAGCAAGGGCTTTTTGCAGGTCTTCCGCTACTACGGCCCGCAGCTGATCAAGCGCGCGGTGCGTGAGCGCGACTTTTCCGCCGTCGACTTTACCCTGCTCATCTGCCCGTTCACCGTGCTCGGCGCGCTGCGCGTGGTCTTCGGCGTCTGCTTCGCTCTCTTCGGCTTCGTCTCGTGGGCCTCGCAGCTCAACTCGCTGGTCAGCTGGATCGCCGGCGGTGTGTTGGGGCTTCTGGGCATGATGGCGCTCGCCCTGCTCACCATCCTCGCCGAGCGCGACCAGGTGGGCGCGACCAACAAGGAGCTCTTCGCCTACGTGCTGAGCTTCCCGATCTACATGGCCAGCTACATCCCCATCTCCTTCCAGGCCATCTTCTCCAAGGCCCAGTGGAAGCCGATCGCTCATAAAGGCTAGCGGCCCGACGGGTGTTGGTGATAAAGCCGCACACCCAAAGCGGGGCATTTAAAAACAGTTTGGCGGAATTCCGCCCCTCCCGTTTTAAATGACCCCTTTTGGGTGTGCGCGTTTTTCAACTAGGCCATGTTCTAAGGTGGTCAGAGACAAAACGTGTGGCACCCGCTGCCACTAGGCGATGAGAGGCATGATGGAACAAGGCTCGGGGAAGGGCAGGCACGCGCAACATTCGGCCAGGTCGGTCGGCGCGCGCCGCAACTGGCGCATCGTCGTCTCCGCGCTGGTCACCCTGGCGTTGTTCGCCGGATACGTCGTCGCCGACATCTATGACAAGGTGCCTGGGTCGCTTACCTTGAGCAACGGTACTGGTTCGCGGGCGCAGACGCTCGACGAGGTGCGCGAGGCCAAGGATGTGGCCGGCGCGGCCGACCTGGGCAAGCCGATTGACAAGCAGGGCGTCGAGGCCGCTATCTCCGCCCTCGGAGCCGCCCCCGGCGTTGGCTCCGATTTCTCCGTGGCGGTCGCCGACGCGCATGGCACCATCGTTGCCTCGCAGAATGACGGGACCCCGCGCGAACCCGCCTCCACTATGAAGACCCTGACGGCCCTGGCTGCCTCTACAACGCTCGACATGGGCTCCACGTTCTCCACCGAGGCCTGGCTCGACCCTTCCTCGGTCCATGACGGCTCGGGCGTCGTGACGCTCAAAGGCGACGGCGACATGCTGCTCGGGGCCGGTGAGAACGACCCCAGCCATATCAACGGGCGCGCGGGGCTCGCCTCCCTGGCCGACCAGACGGCGCAATCGCTCAAGGCGCGCAAGATCTCCAAGATCAAGCTGCGCTATGACGACGCGCTGTTCGGCGAGACTCGGTACCCCGAGAACATCGCCGAGAACAACGACGGCAATATGGAATACACCGCCGTCTCATCCATGGCCGTCGACGGCGGACGCCAGTGGGGCGGCTATGGCCCCGACGACCCCGATACGTATACGGCCTACCCGCCCATGAGCACCACGCCCACGCAGGACGCGGCGGCCACCTTCGCGCAACTGCTCGCCGCCCGAGGCATCACGGTGGACGGCGACGCGACGAAGGGGAGCGCGGCCAAGGGCTCGGCCCGGCTGGGCGCCGTGCGTTCCGCCACGCTCTCGCAGGTGCTCGCCTTCACGTTGCGTCATTCCGACAACACTCTGGCCGAGGAGTTCGGCAGGCTCACCGCTTTGAAACTTGGGCTGGCCAACTCGCCCGAAGGCGCCACCAAGGCCGTTGCCGCGCAGGTCACGAAAGCCGGCGTCGACACCACCGGCCTGACCATGGCCGACTGCTCCGGGCTCTCACCGGGCTCGAAGGTCGGCGTCAAAACGCTTGTGGAGGTGCAGGCGCACAACCTGCAGCCGGGCAATGGCGCGGCCGCCGCCGAGGGGCTTTCGATGCCCGGCCTGGTGGGCACCGCGCGCAACCGGATCGAGGACGTGGACGACGCCGGACTGCTGCGCGTCAAAACAGGCTCGCTCGATGAGGTCACCTCGATGGCGGGCAACGTCTCGCGCAAGGGCGGCGGGGTGCTGGCCTTCGCGGTCGTGGTCAACAATCCACAGGACCTGCTCGCCGCGCGCAACGCCATCGACGCGCTCGTGGCGGCCATGGACAAGCTCTAGGCGAGAAGACGGAACGCGGCTATGGCATATTCTGCAAGACTCAGGAAGGCGATCGGCGCCGTGCGCGCCAGCTTGGCCGCGCTTTCCATCACCTCGCAGGGCGAGCGTTTCCGGCGGCACGGCGAGCATGAGCCGGACGCCGACGCGCCTTTGGTGCTCGTGGCCTGCTCCGGCGGGCGCGATTCGATGGCCCTGGCCGCGTTGAGCCATATCGTCTGCGCCTCGCTGGGGGTGCGCTGCGGGGCCGTGGTGGTCGATCATCAGCTGCAGGAGGGGTCCGCGAAGGCGGCCGCGGACGCGGCACAACGGTGCCATGGGCTGGGGTTGGAGCCCGTTGAGGTGCGTACGGTCGATATCGACGTGCAGAGCCATGGCCACGGCGAGGAGGCCGCCGCCCGCGACGCGCGGTATGAGGCCATTATTGAGGTGGCGCGAGAGACCGGGGCCAGCGTGGTCTTTTTGGCGCATACCCAAGACGACCAGGCCGAGACGGTGCTTATTGGACTTGCCAAATCCTCCGGAATCGACGCCATCGCCGGCATGCCCCCCACATTCACCAGAGATGGGGTTCGTTTCGCCCGGCCGCTGCTGGATGTGACGCGCGAGGAGACCACCGGCATCTGTGAGGATTTGGGATTGGATTGGTGGGACGACCCGACCAACGGCGACGCCATCCCTGCCTCCGATTCGCTCCCGGCTAATTTTCCCCTGCGCTCCAAAATCCGCCACACCCTCGTGCCCTATCTCAACACGTTCTTCTCGGGCGACGTCGCCTCGCACCTCGCCGACGCCACCCGTTTGGCCCAACAGGACAAGGACTATCTCGATTCGGCTGCCGACGCCGTCTATGACGAGATCGTGAGCAGCGTCGCCACGCCGCGAACAGGCGTTGATGAAGCCCCCGCAAAGCTGGAAATCCGCGTCGACGCGCTCGTCCGCGAGCACCCCGCGATTCGCCGACGTGTAATCGGCAAAGCCCTCTCTAGCCTCGGCATCCCCTTCACTTCGCGGCACGTCGAGCGCATCGACGAGCTGGCCATCCGATGGCACGGGCAGGGCCCGGTCTCGCTTCCCAGCGGTTACACAGCAAACAGACAGCGACACGTCATTCGCGTGTGCGAGAATGGTACCCATGCAGATCGCGGATGTACAAGGTGAAATCGACCACGAATTGGTGTCGAAAGAGCAGATTGAACGGAAAATAAAAGAGGTCGCCGATCAGGTGAGCAAGGACTACGCCGGCAAGGATATCTTGCTGGTCTCCGTGCTCAAGGGCGCGGTCAACACGATGGCCGCCTTCTCGCAGGCGTTGAGCATCAACGTCAGCATGGATTTCATGAGCCTTTCCAGCTATGGCGCCGGCACCTCGAGCTCCGGGGAGATCACCGTGCGGCAGGATCTCTCCAGCGACGTGAAAGGCCGCCACATCCTGATCGTCGAGGACATCGTCGATTCCGGCAGGACGCTCGATTGGCTGATGGACGAGCTGAAACGTCGTGGCGCCGCGAGCGTCGAGGCCTTTGCGCTGCTGGAGAAACCCTCACGCCGGGAGATTAATGTGGCGGTGAAGTACAAAGGTTTTGAAGTGCCCGACGAGTTCGTGGTGGGCTTCGGGCTCGATTACGACGAACGGTACCGGAACCTCGATTGCATAGCGGTGCTGAGACCGGAAGTCTACCAAGGAGGACAGGCATGAGCTATCCCCAGAACCCCCGCAACCCCATGGGTGGCGGCAACCGCGGAGGCGGCAATCCATTCGGCAACCCCTTCAACCGCAACGGCGACGACAACCGCAACAACAAGCGTGATGACCGTAATAACCGCAATGGCAACAACGGCGGTGGCGACAACAACGGCAAGCGCCCTCTGTGGCAGTCGCCGCTGCTGTGGATCGTCGTGCTCGTGCTGCTGGTGATGGCCGGCTTCCAGCTCTTCACCTCGAACGCCACCCAGACCATCGACACCAAGGACGGCATGTCGCTGATCGCCAACGACAAGGCCAATCGCATTCAGATCATCGACAACAAGCAGCTCGTCAAGCTCAAGCTCGACAAGAACTTCAAGAAGATCGATCCCAAGACCAACAGCGACCATGATTACGGCCGCGACGTGCAGTTCTACTACACCGAGGCCGAGGGGCCAGAAGTGCTCAGAGCCGCCAAAGACACGAAGGCCGCCAACGGCTGGACCGCCGACATCCAATCCGACAGCATGTGGGGCTACCTGCTCACCTCGATTCTGCCGCTGATTCTTATATTCGGGCTGTGCTGGTGGCTGCTGAGCCGCATGAGCGGCGGCGCCAACGGCATGTTCGGCATGGGCGGCAAGAAGGGCAACGGCAAGCTGCTGGAAGGCGAGCGGCCCACCACCAAGTTCTCCGACGTCGCCGGCGAGCAGTCGGCCGTCCAGGAGGTCGAGGAGATCAAGGACTTCCTCAAGGACCCGTCCAAATACAAGGCGCTCGGCGCGCGCATCCCGCGTGGCGTGCTGCTTTACGGCCCTCCCGGAACCGGCAAGACGCTGCTCGCGCGAGCCATCGCCGGTGAGGCGGGCGTGCCGTTCTACGCCATGGCGGGCTCCGACTTCGTCGAGATGTTCGTCGGTCTCGGCGCCTCGCGTGTGCGTGACCTCTTCGAGGAGGCCAAGAAGAACGCGCCGGCCATCATCTTCATCGACGAGATCGACGCCGTGGGCCGCAAGCGCGGCAGCGGTATGAACGGCGGGCACGACGAGCGCGAGCAGACGCTGAATCAGCTGCTCGTCGAGATGGACGGTTTCGACAACGACACCAACCTCATCATCATCGCCGCCACTAACAGGCCCGACGTGCTCGATTCCGCGTTGTTGCGCCCCGGCCGTTTCGATCGCCAGGTGGCCGTGGAGGCCCCCGATCTCGAAGGCCGCGAGGCGATTCTGAAGGTGCACGCCAAGGGCAAGCCGTTCGTGCCGAACGTCGACCTGCACACCGTCGCCGTGCGTACTCCGGGCTTCACCGGCGCCGACCTGGCCAACGTGCTCAACGAGGCCGCGCTGCTGTGCGCCCGCGCCGGTGCCCAGCTCATCGACAACCGCGCCATCGACGAGGCCATCGACCGCGTGCAGTCTGGCCCGCGACGCCAGTCCAAGGGCATGGCCCTCGACGAGATGCGCAACACCGCCTACCACGAGGGTGGCCACGCACTGGTCGCCGCCGCGCTGCACCACACCGATCCGGTCACCAAGGTCACGATCCTGCCACGTGGACGCGCCCTGGGCTATACGGCCGTCATGCCCACGCAGGACCGCTACTCCCAGTCACGCAACGAGCTGCTCGACCAGATGGCCTACGCCATGGGCGGGCGCACTGCCGAGGAGGTCGTCTTCCACGACCCGACCACCGGTGCCTCCAACGACATCGAGAAGGCCACGCAGATCGCCCGCAAGATGGTCCTCGAGTTCGGCCTGTCCTCATCGCTCGGAGCGGTGAAGTGGGGCGACGCCGACAACGACCAGGATTCGATGAACGGCCTGGTCCACAACTATTCCGACAAGACGGCCGAGCAGATCGACCAGGCGGTGATGAAGCTCATCGAGACCGCCCACACCGAGGCGTGGCGCGTGATCACCGAGAACCGCGACGTGCTCGACGAGCTGGTGCGCCAGCTTCTGGTCAAGGAGACTTTGAACGAGAAGGAGCTGTCGGCCATCTTCGCCAATATGCGCAAGGCTCCGGAGCGCGAGCTCTGGCTCTCCAACGACGCCAGGCCCGATTCCTCGATTCCGCCCGTGCCGATTCCCGACGCGCTGAAACGTTCCGTCGGCATGAAGCCGGAAGAATAGAGCGGTCATGACTGGTTCGCAACGATCCACGGCAAGGGGCATGTCAGAGGATGGCACGCCCCTTGGCGTTTACGCGCGGGTCGGGATTTCCTTCGATCAGGATTCCTTTGCTGCTGTGCAAGGCGCGCAGATTGCCAAGCGTCTGCGGGAGGCCATCGCCTCGGGGCGTGCGCATGCGCAGCTGAGCGTGGATTTCGACGGTGAGGAGATTCGTTTCGACGACCCCGATATTGGCTTTGTTGGGGAGACTGGCTTGGGCGGTGATAGTTCCGAAGGCATTGGCGACTTCGGTGGACCTGTGTTTGCTCTGGCCAATGCCAACGCGCGGCCGACCGACGCCTCTCTCGCGGGGGCCGATATGTCGGCGGACATCCAGCGTCAGGCCGACGAGGCCAAGAAGGCCGAGGGTTCCGGGACCGGCGCGCCTGCCGCGGGTTCCGTCGCTCATCGCGCGGTGGTCGCCATGCGCAGCAAGGCGCTCGACGCCGAGCAGCGGTTCCGCGCCGTGGTCGTCTCGCTCGATTCAGTCCCTGGCAACCAAGTCGAGGGCATCTCGCCGCTGTACCACGTCATGGGCGTGGATACCGCCGACGCCGAGGCCGCGGTGATCCAACTGACCACGAAGCTCACGCCGTCCGGTCTCGCCGAGTTGCTCGATTCGCTTTCGGCCACGCACGAGGGTGCCGTCTCTTTGCGCCTGATTGATATGGAAGGCGAAAGCGAGGGCAACGACGCCGAAACCGCCACAGGCCCGCAATTACCGTTGCAACAGGCCAAACGTGAAGCGGAAGTGCTGGCCCCATGGCTCGACATGGACCCGGACGCCAGGTTTGATGGCGATCCGGTCTCCTTCCTGCTCGCCATGGCCTCCGACGCCGCCCGCGTCGGCCTGCTCTCCGACAGCTGGATATTGGGGGATACACAATGATCAATCGTCGCACCCCATGGTGGTATTACCTCGTGGCTCTCGGGCTCGGGATGTTTCTCGGCATCGTCTTCGCCAAATCCGACGAGATGACGGGCCTCTCGCTGGTCGGGGCCCCCTGGATCGTCGCTTTCGTGCTCATCGCCCTGGGCGCGATCGTGCTGATCCTGGCGCTGCAGGTGCACCGTTACGCCACCACCGACCCGGCCAAGCGCAAAAGCTGGATCGACCCGACGAAGGCCGTCTACACGCTCGTGCTGTGCAAGGCGCTCGGCATTGCCGGGGCGGGCCTGGCCGGCTGGTATTTCGGCCAGCTGTTCCTGATGCTGAGCCACGTCAACGCGCCCTTCTACCGCGACGCGTCCATCCAATGCGGGGTCACCGCGATCATCTGCCTGGCCGACATGGTCGTCGGCATCGTGGGGGAGTGGCTCTGCCAGCTGCCGCCGAACGACGGGCCCGAAAGCCCGAAGATGAAGGCCGCCAAGCGCCGTGAGCGTCAGCGCAAGATCGCCGCCGGCTCGCTGGGCAAAAGCGACATTTGATATTCGTTTCAGGGTTTGGCTTGAACGCCTGAAACGGGACGAAAGGACACAACGAAGTGCTCAAACGGACATTCGAAAAGCTCGGTGAATCCTATGATTTGCTTGTTGCCGAACCGAAGCGAGCCGAATCAGGGGAATTCTGGACCACAGTCTCATTGACCAGCGGTGATGACACCATATGGTCCCACGAGATTGGCGGCGTCGATGGCGTCCAATCGACGCTGTGCGCCTTGTCGTTCGCCCGTCGACTGCTCGAGGCCAAGGGTGGCTTCACTTTTCTGGGTGGCGAGGACCTGATGCTTCCTGATTTTTGATATTCTGTTTATTATTAGGCAAACGGCATATAACCATTCGACGGAGAAGAAATATGGGGTTATTCACCATAGTTGTATGCTGTCTAGCCGGTTGTTTGTTCGGCTGGTTTTGGACAAAACGTCATCAAGACGATTGACGGCTCATGAAATTGCCGGCCGTTGAATGAACGACCGGCAAACAATCAGAAATACGTTCCGATAAGCCAGGAATGTTACTTCTCGGTTTTCTTGTCGTCCTTCTTGCCGTTCTTGTCATCCTTCTTTTCCGGCACGCGAATCGTGGCTTCCTGCGTCATCGCGGCCAGCAGCCTGCCGTCCGCCGAGTAGACCTTGGCGATGCCCAGAGCCCTGCCATGCCCGGCCACCGGGGCGTCCTGCACGTAGAGGTGCCATTCGTTCATGTCGATGTTGTCGTACCACCACATCGAGTGGTCGATCGAGGCGTAGAAGATGCCGGGCGTCGAGATGCTCAGGCCCGCGCGGCGCAGGTCCGGCTCCATCATCACCTGGTCGCACTCCAGCGCCAGCAGCGCGCGGTGCACGTTCTGCGGCGCCTCGATCGGGCTGGCCATGCGCATCCACACCATCTGCTTGCCGGAATCCTTGTCGGCGCTCTTCTTGTCGGGCTCGAGCATGACGGTCGAGCCGATGTGGCGGATGTCGAAGGGCGACTGCGACGAATAGTATTTGGCGAACCCGGACTGGTCGGCGTAAGGCTCCATCAGGTCCTTGGCGCTGGTGAGTGTCTCGGGATCGGGGAGGTTTTGCGGCATGTCATCGTTGAACTCCACGCCAGCCTGGCCCGCCTTCTGCATGCTCACCGTGGCGGTGAAGAGCAGCTGGTCGCCTTGCCTGGCGTCCACGCGGCGGGTGGAGAACGAACGGCCGTCACGCAGCGATTCCACCTCGTAGCGGGTCTCCTCGTCGAGCTTGCCCACCTTGATGAACGTGGCGTGGATGGAGTTCGGCACCTTGTCGGCGTCGGTGGTGTCGGAGGCGGCGATGATGGCCTGCGCGGTCATCTGGCCGCCGTAGATGCGCTCGGTGGGGTAGTAGAGGTTGGTGGCATCATGGAAGACGGTGCGGTCGCCCTGCTGCTGCCCGGGCTTCAACTCGAGCGCTTTCACTGCCTGCTGTGCCGCGTCGCCCGCCTTGACTTCCGCCATGTCATTCCTCATTCCTATCGAATTAACGCTTATGAGAGTCTATCCAATCCGCCCAACTTTTTCCTCCATTTTTTATATCCGCTTATTTTCCCCCAGGCCTACCAAGCAGTCGCTTGCTTATGACGGTGACCTTAGAACTGGCGCTGGTGGTCTGGGATATACGATATTCGACACGCTCCGGGCCGCTCGGCCAAGTCATACGGTCGAACATCGCATATCCCAGACCACCAACTTAACGGAATCGACTCTGGCAGTGAGTTGGGATTGGCTAGGTCTTTAACACTTATACGTTGAGTGGTGGGGGTGGAAATATGCGATGTCAGACCGTAAAGACTTGGCCAGAGCGGCCCGGAGCGTGTCGGACATCGTATATTTCCACCCCCACCACGTCAAGGGCAACCCATCAGGCCGGATAAAGCGCTTCATACTAGCGGTAACTAACTGAGCGGCAGCAGGGCGACCGATTTGGGGAGCGGATATGGGGATAGGGATTAGCGGGTGAGCTTGCGGTGGATGCGGTGGGGGCGGGAGGCCTCCTCGCCCAGGCGCTTGACCTTGTCGTCCTGGTAGGCCTGGAAGTTCCCTTCGAACCAGTACCATTTGGCCGGGTTCTCGTCGTCACCCTCCCACGCGAGGATATGTGTGGCGATGCGGTCGAGGAACCAGCGGTCGTGGGAGATGACCACGGCGCAGCCCGGGAACTCGATAAGCGCGTTCTCGAGCGATTCCAGCGTCTCCACGTCCAAGTCGTTGGTGGGCTCATCGAGCAGCAGCAGGTTGCCGCCCTGCTTGAGCGTGAGCGCGAGGTTCAGGCGGTTGCGCTCGCCGCCGGAGAGCACGCCGGTCATCTTCTGCTGGTCGCTGCCCTTGAAGCCGAAGCTGGCCACGTAGGCGCGCGTCGGCACCTCAACGCCGGCGACCTCGATGAAGTCGTTGCCGTCGGACACTGCCTCCCAGAGGTTCTTGTTCGGGTCGAGGCCCTCGCGGTTCTGGTCGACGTACGAGATCTTGACGGTCTCGCCGATCTTGAGCTCGCCGCTGGTCAGCGGCTCCTGGCCCACGATGGTCTTGAACAGCGTGGACTTGCCGACGCCGTTGGGGCCGATGATGCCCACGATGCCGTTGCGTGGCAGGGTGAAGGAGAGGTCGTCGATGAGCACGCGGTCGCCGAACGCCTTGTGGATATGCTCGGCCTCGAGCACCTGCGAGCCCAGACGCGGCCCCGGCGGGATCACGATCTCGGAGAAGTCCAGCTTCTTGGAGTTGCGCGCCTCGTTCTCCATCTCGTCGTAACGCTCGAGCCTGGCCTTGTTCTTGGCCTGGCGCGCCTTGGGCGAGCTCTTGACCCACGCGATTTCGTTCTTCAAACGCTTGGCGAGCTTGGCGTCCTTGGCGCCCTGGATCTCCATACGCTTCTCTTTGGTCTCCAAGTACGTGGTGTAGTTGCCCTTGTAGGGGTAGAGGTGGCCGCGGTCGACCTCGCAGATCCATTCGGCCACGTTGTCCATGAAGTAGCGGTCGTGGGTCACCGCGATGACGGCGCCCTTATAGGTGTGCAGGAACTGCTCCAGCCACAGGATCGACTCGGCGTCGAGGTGGTTGGTGGGCTCGTCGAGCAGTAGCAGGTCGGGGGCCTCAAGCAGCAGCTTGCACAGCGCCACACGACGGCGTTCGCCGCCCGAGCAGACCTTCACCGGGGTGTCGGGGTCGGGGCACTGCAGCGCGTCCATGGCCTGCTCGAGCTGGGAGTCGAGGTCCCAGCCGTCGGCCGCGTCGATCTCCTCCTGCAGCTTGCCCATCTCGGCCATCAGCGCGTCGTAATCCGCGTCGGGATTGGCCATCTCCTCGCCAATCTCGTTGAAGCGGGTCACCTTGTCGGCGATTTCGCCGAAGGCCTGCTTGATATTTTCGCCAACCGTCTTGGTCTCGTCGAGCGGCGGCTCCTGCTGGAGGATGCCCACGGAGTAGCCGGGGGTCAGCTTCGCCTCGCCGTTGGAGACGGTGTCGAGGCCGGCCATGATGCGCAGCAGCGTCGACTTGCCCATGCCGTTGGGGCCCACCACGCCGATTTTCGCGCCGGGCAAAAAGCTCAGGGTCACATCGTCGAGAATCACGCGGTCGCCATAGGCTTTGCGCGCGTTGATCATCTGATAGATAAACTCAGCCAAGTATTCGTTCCTTCATTGTCTTCTGGTTGCCGCACTCGGGCACGGCGCTCAAGCCGTGGTTGGGAAGGCCCCGTTTTCGGTGGCGTCGCCATCAGGTTTGCCTTGACGTTCCGGCCTTTCCGAGCCCACGGATTTCCAGTCAATTTTGTCATAGCGAGGCGACAGTGCGCTTGCGGAATATAAAGGACAAAGCGTTTGCACGACGGGTGTCGGGAAACGCGGACAATGTGGCATCGGGCGACAAAATGTGAAGATTTTCGATTTCGAGGAACAACAGGTGGAGGTGTTATGTTGGGTCTGGTACTGTGCTTGTTTCGGCGTCCGGGGCGATTTCGTCTCAGGGCGTCGTCAAGCGTTTAGACACTCGAAGGGAGCGGCATGATGGAACGTCAGCTAAGCAATCTGCCAGAGGCTCTGCCCATTGAGAATCCACTGAGCTCGAACGACGCGCGTGTGCCGGCCGAGATCGAGCAGTCCAGCGGCGTCGTGCTCGAGGGCCGCCGCCTGCGCTCCTTCGCCTATACCACCGACGCGGCCGTGATCCACAACACCAACGCCGACGCGATCCTCGCCGTCTACCCCTTTACCGGCCAGCCCGTGATCAACCAGGCCGTGCTCTCCGTGGCCCGGGCGCCCGTGTTCGTGGGCGTCGGGGGAGGCACCACCACCGGCACCCGTGTGCTCGAGTTGGCCGTCTTCGCCGAGATGCAGGGCGTCTCCGGGGTGGTGCTCAACGCGCCGTCCACCGTCGAGATCGTGCGTGAGGTGGCGATGACTGTGCATGTGCCGGTGATGGCCACGGTGGTGCAGTTCGACGACAACGTCGCGCGCAAGATCGAGGCCGGCGCCCGCATCATCAACGTGGCCGCTGGCAGGCGCACCGCCGAGGTGGTGGCCCAGATCAAGGACCGTTACCCGGAGATTCCGCTCGTGGCGAGTTCCGGGGGCTCCGCCAAGTCCATCGAGGAGACCATCGCCGCCGGAGCCAACGCCCTTTCGTGGACACCGCCTAGCGCCGCCGATCTGCAGAAGGCCATGATGGATCGCTATCGCAACGGCGAGACCGGCCATGCCGCGCCCGCCGCCGCTCCCGCATCCAGCCTGAAACCGGACGCTTCGGCTTCCGCGGGAACTCCGGCTGCCGCTCCGACCAGCAAGAACTTCTACACCGCCACGGCCACTATGGGCCATCCATACACGGACGTGCCGCCGGCCAAGGCTCCGAGCCCGCGCCACAAGAAGCAGACCCCGCCCAGCGAGGGTGCCATCGTGGAGTCCCACGGCGCGTGAGGGCCTGAAAGTCTCACAAAACGCCCTCCGGCTCATGTTCTCGTATGTTGTACGAAATGTGGGTCGGAGGGCGTTGTTGTTTTCAGTTGTTATTGCGAGTATTTTCCGGGCATTCCCAACTGGTATTCCCTAATGACGCTTTATCAATACAGTGTTATGCGATGTGAATGTGCTTGGGCGGGGGCGTGATGCTCAGATGAGAATCCCGTCACAGTGGTCGATCTCATGCTGGATGATCTGGGCCGTCCAATCCTGGAACCGCGCGGTGTGCTCGCGCATCCTCAAATCCATGTAGCGCACGCGAATGATGCGGAAACGCGTGGTCTTGCGCATGCCTTCGAGCGACAGACAACCCTCTTCGGTCTCGTACGGCTCGGATTTCTCGACGATCTCGGGGTTGAGCATCGTGACGATGCGCCCGATGAGGTTGTCGAAGAAGACGATGATGCGCTTGCGCTCGCCGATCATGTTGGCCGCCATGCCCACGCACCGGTCGGCATACGCCTCCAGCGTGTCCTTGAGATCGCGGGCCACGGGCAGGTCGTCAGCCGTGGCGGGCTCGCTTTTGCGCGCCAGGAATGTCGTTGAGGTGGTTATCGGCCGCTGCATCAATCATGCCTTTCCATGAGTTCCGTTCGTCGTTTTCGAATCGATCGATGCTACCAGCTTGCCCGCGCTGGCAGACGATAGGGCTGGAAATCCGCTGTGGGCGAGGCTTGCAGGTTGGGCGTGTCTGATATAGTGAACTGTCCATTACGAAGCCGGTGTTCGATTTTAAGCAAGAGAAACAGGTCGGCTTCAATCTTTTGAAAGGCTATTGTGCCGAACCGTCGTTCTCATCAATACAACAAACGTAAAAATTCAGATTATTCCTCCGATTTCTCGGACTATTCGGACGCTCAGACCTCCGATTCCACCACTGGCAACTCTTCTAAGGCGAGCGAACAGGCAGAAAACGCGGCCGCATACGCGAAAAGCGGCGACCAGCCCGAGCGCACCTTCGCCGAGCTCGGCGTGCCCGATCCGCTCGTCCGCGTGCTGGCGAAGGATGGCAAGACCTTCGCGTTCCCCATCCAGGCCGACACCCTCGGCGATTCGCTGGCCGGCCGTGACGTGCTCGGCCGCGGCGAGACCGGCAGCGGCAAGACGCTCGCGTTCTCCATCCCGCTCGTCGCCCGCCTCGGTGAGGAAGGCGAGGGCGAGGCCGCGATGCGTGACTTCGAGCGTATGGAACGCAGCGGCGACCGCAAGTCCCGCTCCCGCGCCATGCTGCCGCACCCGCGCGCGATGATTTTGGCACCCACCCGCGAGCTCGTCAACCAGATCGACGAGGTCGTCGCCCCGCTCGCCGCCGCCTACGACATGCGTACCGCCACCATCTACGGCGGGGTGAAATACAGCCGTCAGATCTCCCAGCTCAAGGCCGGCGCCGAGATCATCGTCGCTTGCCCGGGGCGTCTGGAGGATCTGCTGCGCCAGGGCGCGCTGTCGATTGAATCGGTCGAGGTCGCGGTGCTCGACGAGGCTGACGAGATGGCCGACATGGGCTTCCTGCCCGCCGTGCAGCGCCTGCTGGAGCAAGTCGACCCCGACGGCCAGCGTATGCTCTTCTCCGCCACGCTCGACCACGGCGTCGACAAGGTTGTGAAGCAATTCCTGCATGAGCCGAAGATCCACGAGATCGCGCCGGCCGACGCGCAGGTCGACACCATGACCCACCACATCTTCGAGGTCTCGCAGGGTAACAAATACGAGGTCATCCGCGAGCTCGCCAGCGGCATGGGAAAGCGCATCCTCTTCACCCGCACCAAATACCAGGCCAAGAAGATGGCCGACAAGCTGGTCAAGGCAGGCATTCCCGCCGTCGATCTGCAAGGCAACCTCTCGCAGAACCAGCGTGACCGCCATCTCGCCGCCTTCACCTCGGGCGACGTCCGCGTGATGGTCGCCACCGATGTGGCCGCGCGCGGCATCGACGTCAGCGACGTGGAGATGGTGGTGCAGACCGAGCCGCCGGAGGACCCGAAGTCGTTCCTGCACCGTTCCGGCCGCACCGCGCGCGCCGGCGAGTCCGGCGACGTAGTCACCCTCGTGCTGCCTCAGCAGCGTCGTGACGCCCGTCAGATGCTGCGTCGTGCCGGCATCAAGGCCAAGAGCCAGCAGATCGTGCCGGGCGCGCCCGAGCTCGAGGAGCTGGTGGGCGAGCACGCTCCGCTGGTCGAGGGCTGGACGCTCACCGTCCCTGTGGTCAACCGCAAGGCCGGGCGCAACGGACGTGGCGGCTCCCGTCGCGACCGCGGCGGACGCCGTGACCGCAACAATCGCCATGAGGGCTCGCGCCGTTCCTTCGACAAGAAGGGACGCGGCGATTCCGGCGAGAGCTTCGGCGATTCCCGCGATTTCAACGATTCACGGTCCCAAGGCGGTCGTCGAGACGGTCATAAGAACCGTAACCCCCGCTACGACGAGGGTGAGGGACCAATTGACGCGCGCACGAACCGTGGTCGTCGTGATGGCCATCGTTCGCGCGACTTCTATGACGATGATTTCCGTGGCGGCAAGGGCAAGCGCTCGCGTCGTTCGGAGTATGACGATTACGGCCATCGTGGTGGCAAAGGCAAGGGGCGCAGCAATCGCAACGACCGCAACGACCACTATGGCAACCGGCGTTCCGGCGGCCGTAATAGCGGATACTCCGAGGACTATGGCGATTCCTACGGCTCACGCAAGTCGAATCGCCACGGTGGTTACGGCAAGTCCGGCGGTCGTGGGCGCAACGAGGGCTACGAAGGCCGTGGCGGCAATCGCGGCAAGGGTTCGCGCAAGGCCGATGGCTTCCATCGCTCGCATGGCAAGCGCAACTCGGCCCCGTTCCGCCGTTCGCGCTAGTGAAGTGATGGCTGGCTCGAAACCCGTCAGCGTCTAGATTTGCGCCAGGCGGGTTCGCCAGATCGAGCTTATCGAAGGTGTCGTGGATATTCCGCGGCACCTTTTGCGTTTATTCTGGCTGAGTGCGAAATAAGTTGGCGGCGCGAATAGAGTTGACATCGTGAATGAACGCGACGAGAAGACGAACGGCATGATAGGCGAGACTGGCCCACGAAACAAGGCCAGTGACACGTCCACGACCACCAATGCCCGGAATTCCGCGGTGCCGCAAGCCATCGAGGTGCGTGGCGCCCGCGTGCACAACCTGCGCGATATCGATGTCGATATCCCGCTTAACAAGCTCGTCGGCATCGCCGGCGTCTCCGGTTCCGGCAAATCGTCACTGGCTTTGGGCGTGCTCTACGCCGAGGGCTCGCGGCGTTATCTCGACGCGCTCTCGACGTATACGCGTCGCCGCATGACCCAGGCCGAGAAGCCGCAGGTCGATTCGGTGCGTTTCGTGCCTCCCGCTTTGGCGTTGCGGCAAAGGCCCGGCGTGGGTGGCATGCGCTCGACTTTTGGCACCTCCACCGAGACGCTCAACGTGCTGCGCCTCATGTTCTCCCGCCTCGCCTCGCACCGTTGCCCCAACGGCCACTACCACAAGCCGACGTTCGATGTGGCCGCCGAGGTGCCGATTCACTGCGAGGTGTGCGGCGCTCTGGTCACGCCGCCCAGCGCGGAGGAGCTGGCGTTCAACTCCACCGGCGCATGCCCCACCTGCCAGGGCACCGGCATCGTGCGCGAGGTCAACGACGCCGCGCTGGTGCCCGACGAGAGCATGACCATCGACGAGGGCGCGGTGGTGCCATGGCGCACCTTCGGCTTCAACGTGCAACCCGACATCGTCCGTGAGTTCGGCGTGCGCACCGACGTGCCGTTCCGCGAGCTGACCGACAGGGAACGCGACATCGTCTTCAACGGGCCCGAGGAGAAGAAGCCCATCACCATCACCTCGATCAAGGGCGTGCACCATCTCGGCTTCACCTTCCGCAACGCGCGGCTCACCGTCACCAAGGAGCTCGACCGGGCCACCGACGAGAAGCGGATGAAGAAGGTCGCCAAGTTCCTGGTCGAGCGCACCTGCCCGGATTGCGGTGGCTCACGGCTTAACGCGGCCGCGCGTGCGCCGAAAATCGGTGAGTACAATCTTGCCGAGGTCACGTCCTGGCCGCTGCGTCAGGTGCTTTCGTGGGCCAAGGCCGTGCCGTCTTCGCTGCCGGACGACATGCGCCAGATGGCCGACAGCCTGGTGGAGACCTTGGAGGACATGGGCCGTCGGTTGCTTCAGTTGGGGCTCGGCTATCTGACTCTTGACCGTGCCAGCGCCTCGCTGTCGACCGGCGAGCGGCAGCGCGCCCAGCTTTCGCGCGCCGTGCGCAATGAGACCACGGGTGTGCTCTATGTGCTCGATGAGCCTTCGACCGGCTTGCATCCGGCGAATATCGAGGGGCTTATCGGCGTGATGCGTGATTTGCTGGCCACGGGCAACTCCGTCGTGTTCGTCGACCATGACGTGCACGTGCTTAACGCCGCCGACCATTTCATCGAGATGGGACCGGGCGCCGGCAGCCGTGGTGGGAGGATTCTCGCTCAGGGTTCGCCCGATGAGATTCTGCGCTCCAAGCAGTCGCGTATCGCCGGGTTCCTCGATGGTCGGGAGCCTGTCGTCGTGCGTCAGCGCGAGGTCTTGCCGCCGATGACCGATAGGCTTTGTCGGTTTATTTCGGATTCAAATGAGCTAAAAGGCTCTGCCGGTTCCAAGGATTCGTCGGGTTCAGAAGAACCAAGAAATTCAAAAGTTTCTGCCCAACAAGACGTTCTAATCGAACCTGATTGGATCACGATGGCCACCGGCGGAATCCACACCGTCCATCCGCTGCATATCGCCATTCCGCGTGGCAGGATGACCGCTGTGACCGGCGTCTCAGGGTCCGGCAAAACCACGATGGTCTTGGAATCGCTTATTCCTGCCCTGCAGGCGAAAGAAGCGGGGAAGGCGCTGCCAGCTCACGTCCATGCGATTGGCGACGCGGGCATCACCCGTGTGCGGCTGGTCGATTCGACGCCTATCGGCATCAACGTGCGTTCGACCGTCGCCACCTACACCGGCGTGATGGATATGCTGCGCCGGGCGTTCGCTTCCACGGCGTCGGCGAAGAAGCGCAAGCTCAAGGTCTCTGCATTCTCCTACAACACCGGTTCGCTGCGCTGCCCGCAGTGCGATGGCACCGGCCAGATCAGCCTCGATATCCAATTCCTGCCTGACGTCACCATCACCTGCCCCGCATGCGAGGGCCGTCGCTATCGTCCTGAAACTAACGAGGTGCGGTTGACGACACCAGCTCAGCCGCAAGGCCTGACGTTGCCCGAGGTCTTGGATTTGGAGATTGACGACGCGCTCGACATCTTCGATCCGAAAGCCAAGACTAAAGCAGGACAGGCCGGCAACGGGGGAGTACAGAGTGCCAAACGTACTATCGATTCGACTGGTAAGAGCAGCCACCTCAATTCCGCCAACACGATAGATTGCCATGGTTCGACTGGTGTGGGCAGCTCCATCGACCCCGGCGACATGATCTCGCCTTCCATGCTCAAACGCATCCACAAGGCGCTCGCCACATTGCACGACCTCGGTCTTGGTTACTTGACCCTCGGCGAGGACACTCCAAGTCTCTCCGGCGGAGAGGCCCAGCGCCTCAAACTTTCCAACGAGCTCGGCAAGAAGCAGGACACCACGATGTTCGTGCTCGACGAGCCCACCACGGGTCTGCATCCTCTCGACGTCCGTACCCTCATCGACGTGCTGCAACGGCTGGTCGCTGGCGGTGCCACGGTGGTCTTCATCGAGCATGACCTCGACATGATCGCCAACGCCGACTACGTCATCGACATGGGCCCGGGCGGTGGTGAGGAAGGCGGCCGTGTCGTCGCCACCGGCACCCCCGACGAGATCGCCAACAATCCCTCCAGCATCACCGGCCATTACCTGGCTAAGCACCTGGCCGGTAGCGCCGCATAATCAGTTATTTTCCACGGTTAGACAAATCCTCCCTTATCTCCTCCGGGCCCCAATCCCTGATATACGAATGTTCCGGCGCCAATGCCCGCAAACGTTTGGCCTTCGCGATTTCCTCTTCCGGGTCGTAATCAATCCCCGGGCGCTTGTGTTTGCCAGGAATTATCCCGGTCGTGGGCTGGAACGGCAGGTTGCCGTCACGCACGCTCTGCTTGAGGAACACGGTGATGGCGGTGGTCATGTTGAAGCCCATCTGCTCGAAGAGCTCCGCCGCCTGCTCCTTGAGCTCGGGGTCGATGTTCATCGTGAATTTCGCCATCATGGTCCTCCTGAAGTCGTCTGTCATCGCGTTCGGTATCTTCAGTATAGGACGCTGAGCAGCATGTTGTATATCTATTGCACCCATATCAACCTTCCATCAGCAGTATTAAAGTTCGTTGCCAACCAGTCTATTGGTGCTATACGTCTGAAGGCAAGCCGAAACGGGTGATGTGGTCGAACGGTTATAAACGTTGGTATCAAGCCAATTTGGGCATGAAAAGGCGATGTGGATAACTTTCGCAGCATCCACATCACCGAATATTTCAGATAATGTAGTCATCGCAGGGCCAAGCGAAAATCAGGCCCTGTATTCCTTCGTTCCTGGAGATTTCAGTTATTCTGTAGCCTCGTCCAGCAGCTTCACATACTGGCCGTACCCCTCGGCCTCCATCCGGTCGCGCGGCACGAACCGCAGCGACGCCGAGTTCATGCAATAGCGTAGCCCGCCACGGTCCCGCGGTCCGTCGTCGAAGACATGCCCGAGGTGAATCTGCGAGTCGGCGGTCCTCACCTCGATGCGCGGCCGCCCGGGGATCGAGGTGTCACGATGCTCGGTGAGCGCCTTGCCATCGATCGGCTTGGAGAACGCCGGCCAGCCGCACCCCGCGTCGAACTTGTCGGTCGAGAGGAACAGCGGTTTGCCGCTGACGACGTCCACATAGATGCCCGGCTCGAAGTTCTGGTCGTAGGCGTTGGCGAACGGCCGCTCGGTCGCCGCCTCCTGCGTGACCGCGTACTGCTCCGGGTTCAGCGACCAGACGCGCTCGATATAGCGCTGGCGCTTGCGCACGTTCATGAGCTTCGCCACCGAGATGTGGCAGTAGCCGCCGGGGTTCTTCTCCAGATAATCCTGATGGTAGGTCTCGGCGGGGTAGAAGTTGCGCAACGGCTCCACCAAGACCGCCGGCTCCCGCCCCTCGCGCGCCTGAAGCTCATGCAGCGCCGTCGCGAAAACCGCCTTCTGGTCGTCGTTGAGGTAGAACATCCCGCTGCGGTATTGCCGCCCGGTGTCGTTGCCCTGCTGGTCGACGCTGAACGGGTCGATGACGTCGAGGAACAGTAGCGTGAGCGTGCGCAAGGTGACCTTCGTCGGCTCAAAGACGACTTTCACCGTCTCCGCCGCGTCGGTCGCGCCCGAGCACACCTCCTCATACGACGGGCTCTCCTTGCGTGACTGCGCGTAGCCGACCTGCGTGGCGGTCACGCCGTCCACGCCCTGCATGTAGCGCTCGAGCCCCCAGAAGCAGCCGCCCGCGAAATACGCCGTCTGGGTTGGCGCCGAGGTGGCCGCGGTGGCCGATGAGCTCGATGCGGTTCCGTCCGTCTGGTTCGTCTGTCCATTGTCGCTTGTCATATCGTCACCCTCGCCGTCCGTCGTTGCCGTCATATCGGATTTGCTTGTCATGGTACCTCTTGCCGATGGCGTTATCGTGCTCATTCGCCATCGCCGCCAGTATGGCACATTCGCGCCGGACATGCAGCCCACGAATTCGGTCTATAGCGTATTCCTCGTCTTTCGCGATTCGCCAAACTCGCGGCCAAGCCCCGTATCTACGAGACAAGACCTCGTTTTCGCACGTCCCCGGTTTCCCGCCTCCGCCCGAACGTAGTAAACTGGAAATTTGCGATGTTGTCGACGATTCGACGCGAATTCGGCTATACAGAGCGCGTGGCGGACTGACGAATCCGAATATATGGGGGATTGGATTCAGCGGTGGCCGCGAGGCCGATACCGAAACGTTTCGCGCGATATCAGGCGACCATCGGACAAACGTTTAAAAACGAGACGAGTGAAGGACGGAAGCGGATTTTGGATTGGCATGCCTCGGTGTACGGATCGCGGACCGGTAGCGCCGGCGGCTTCGGCCTGGGTTCCGGCGACGACTCGTATGGTGGTTTCGCCGACCCCGACGGCGGCGTGACCTACGGCGGCAACGAGCCCGCCGTCCCCGAGAAAGTGCTCCGCCAACGTGGTGGTAAAGCCTTTTACCGCGCCTACGAGGTCATCCAAAGCAAGCGCATGCAAGGCTACACCTGCACCCCAGGCGAGGATGGCACCAGGCTGGCCGCCTCCGTGGAGCCCGCGGACGAGTTCGCCGACGATTACGCCGTCTCTGCCCTTATCGACGAGAACCATGGCGAGATCCTCTCCTCCGACTGCACCTGCCCGGCGTTCGGCCGTTTCGGCGCGATCTGCAAGCACGTCATCGCGCTCATCATGCAATACAACGATGCGCCGCAGGTCTTCGAAGAGCTTCCTGGATTCGGCAACAGCGGTTCGGCCGCAAGCCTCAGCGTCCGTCCCCAGCGCAAGATCGTCCGCCGCACCTCCCGCGCCCTGCGCTCGTTCATGCAGCAGGAGGATTCGCAGCTTCAGGAGAAGGCGAAGAACCGCCAGCTGGAACTGCTCAAGGAGGTCAGCAGCCGGGCCGCGGGTGACACCGGCAGCGGCGTGGCGATGAGCCGCCACATGCCCATCGGCTCGGTCGTGTTGCGCCCGATGGTGGAGCATTCCGGCCGTGACTGGTACCTGCGCCTGCATATCGCCGTGCCCTCGAAAGGCATCTCATACGTCATCAAGGACGTGCGCGGGCTGGTCGCCGCGGTGCAGAACCGCGAGTTCGTCACCTACGGCAAGAAGCTCGCGTTCGTGCACTCCCGCGATTCCTTTGACGAACGCTCGCGGTCGATCCTGGCCATTTTGGGCCGCGCCATCGAGATCCGCAAAAGCGTCTCAGGCGACTACGAGTTCTACCAGAGCAAGGCCGAGTCGCAGGAGATGCGGCTTTCCGACGACGAGATGGCCGAACTATTGGATTTGTTCGTCGACGCGGACGCCACGGTTGATTACGTGCCGCCACGTAGCTGGCGCACTTCCGCCATACCGATCGCGGTGGTGGACGGCGACCCCGACTTGGGACTTGCTGTGGAGCCCGCCGGTATTGGCAATGGTGCTGACGTAAACGCGGATTCCGCAAGCGGTACGTCAGATGGCTATGTGATTCGCCATGGCATGATCGTCGACAATTTCATTGTGGGACGCACCTCGTCCTACGTCGTCGTTCACCAGGACCCGCAGGCCGCCGAGAGCCACGCCGCCGGAAGCGCCGCGAACGGTTCCGCCAGCGGTCGTCGCAAGCCTTCTGACGACTATGGACTTTCCAGCGACGTCCTTTCCATGATTCGCGCCGACCGTCATATCGCCGACGCCGTCCCCGAGATTCATCGCTGCTCCAGGGCGTTCGTGGACAACCGCTCTCTGCTTTCGGTGCTGTGCGGCGCGGACGAACGCGGCGACCTCTACCTGAGCGGCGACGATATCAAGGAGTTCTCGCGCACGATTCTGCCCGCGCTCGATCCCGTGGCCGAGAACGCTTCGGATGGCGCCTCCGGCGATAGTGATATGGCGAAAGACGGTTCTGACGGTGTTGCCGATGGTGTCGCTGATAGCGCTTCCGATATAGCTACCACTACCGCAAACCCAGCTGGTGAGGCATCGCTGACGCCATCCGTCCCCGGGGCTTCCCGCGGCACCTCGCATCATGGCATCGCCGTCAAACTGCCCCCAGAGCTCATCAAAATGCGCCGCGTGCCCTGCGTCATCGAGACCTACCTCGACCGCGACAGATACGGCATCACCTGCGACATCCAGGCCCGCTACGGCGACGACCGTTTCCACGTCTTCTCCGGCATCGGCCCCGACGAGCCCGTCGCCCGCGACCACGCCGCCGAGCGCCTGGCCGTGGAGGCCGCGCGCCATTATTTCCCCGTGCCGCAAGGCCCCATCGCCCGCATCAAAGAGGACGACGACAAGGCCATCTACAAGCTCCTGAACGAGGGACTGCCCGTGCTGCGCGGCCTGGGCGAGGTCTACTCCACGCCATCGTTCGACGGCCTCACCTCATCTCCGCACCCCGTCTTCAAGATCGGTCTCTCCGTCAAATCCGACCTGGTCGAGATCTCGCCGATCGCCGACGAAATCGACCCCTCCGAGGTTCCCGCGCTGCTCAACAGCTACCGCAAACGCCGCAAATTCCACCGCCTGCGCAACGGCGCCTTCGTCAACATGGCCGACGTCGACACCAGCAAACTCGACGAGGTGAGCGCCGACCTTGGCCTCAAGCCGGTCGACCTTGATTCCGGTTCGGTCACCGTGCCCGCCTACGAGGCCTATTATCTCGACGGCGAGGCGGACGACGCCGACAAAAGCGACGAGTTCCGCAGCTATCTCAACGATCTGCGCGTCATCGACCCCAAGACTTACCATGTGCCGGCCTCGCTCTCCAAGGTGCTGCGCCCCTACCAGGTCGAGGGATTCCGCTGGCTCAACGCCGTGTGCGACAAGGGATTCGGCGGCATCCTCGCCGACGAGATGGGCTTGGGCAAGACCGTCCAGATGCTCTCGCTGTTGGTCGCGCGCCAAGCCGAGCAGCGCCAGGTCGGGCCGAGCCTCATCGTCTGCCCCGCGTCGCTGGTCTACAACTGGGCCGCCGAATGCGCCAAATTCGCGCCGTCGCTCAAGGTGGAGGCGCTCGCCGGCTCCAAGGCCTCGCGCCGCGCCATCCTCAAGAACACGAAGGCTTGGTATCAGGGGAAGAGGGATTCGGAAGGTTCGGGCAATTCGGCTTCGAGTTCGGACCTACTGACTTCTAATCTGTTGCTCGCTGTGGATCAACAGACCGATGATTCGGGGGCTTTTGCGGCCAACGTCAATAATCCTGCGGTCACTTCGTCTGTAACCGAGCCAGACGACGACGGCTGGCAGAGCGCCACCAGCCCGCAACTTGATATCGACGAAGACGATACCGCGATGACCACGCCCCCCGACGTGCTCATCACCTCCTACGACCTGTTGCGCCGCGACATCGAAGACTACGAGGGCCTCGAGTGTTATTGCATGGTGCTCGACGAGGCGCAGTACATTAAGAACCACGCCACCAAGTCCGCGCGCGCCGTGCGCAAGGTCAACGCGCTGCACCGCTTCGCCCTCACCGGCACGCCGATCGAGAACCGCCTTTCCGAGCTGTGGAGCATCTTCGACTTCCTCATGCCCGGCATGCTTGGCGCCTACAAGCATTTCCGCGACCGCTTCGAGATGCCGATCATGAGCGGCGACGAGGACGCCCAGCGCAAGTTGCAGGCGTTCGTCGGCCCGTTCATCCTGCGGCGCCTCAAATCGCAAGTGTTGAAGGACCTGCCCGACAAGATCGAGAACGTCATCACCGTGCAGTTGGAAGGCGAGCAGCGCCGGCTTTACGCCGCCCTCGAGCAGCAGCTGCGCGCCACGCTCAACAAGCAGCGCGACATCGAGTTCAAGACTGGCAAGATCCAGGTGCTCGCCCAACTCACGCGCCTGCGCCAGGCCTGCTGCGACCCGCGCCTGCTCTTCAGCAACGTGGGCAGCAACGTCGTTAAGAAGGACGCGCACGTATGGGGCGCTCCGAGCCGCGAGGTCGAGCGTGCCGACGACGAACCGATTGACGAACTCAGTGAGACCGCCGATGCGTCAGCGAACGCGCTTGTGGGAAATGGCGATTTGACGGGCTTGAATGCTTCGGGAGCGTCCCAAACCGGCACCGCCACCAAGCCTCGCAAGGTCTCGTCGGCGAAGCTTGACGCCATCGAGGAGCTGGTCTCCAGTTGCCAGGACGCCGGCCGCAAGATGCTGATTTTCTCCCAGTTCACGAGCTTCCTCGACCTGATCGCTGAACGCCTGCGCAAGAACGGCGTCGCCTACAACGTCATCACCGGCGCCACCCCCAAGCGCAAGCGTCTCGAGCTGGTCGACCAGTTCAACGCCGACGACACCCCGGTTTTCCTGATCTCGCTGAAGGCCGGCAACACGGGCCTCAACCTCACCGGCGCCTGCGTCGTCGTGCACGCCGACCCGTGGTGGAACGCTGCCGCCCAGAACCAGGCCACCGACCGCGCCCACCGCATCGGCCAGACCCAGGACGTCAACGTCTACCAGATCGTCGCCAAGGACACCATCGAGGAGCGCATCTTGAAGATGCAGCAGTCCAAGAGCGACCTTGCCCACCGTTTCGTAGACAAAGCCGGTTCCAGCAGCGCCGGTGGCATCAGCAACCTAACGAAGGACGATTTGTTGCAGTTGTTGGGATAGTGGCTATCTAACGGTAATATTTTATGTATGACTGATTTCGAACTTAGCGACGCGCTCATACCAACATTGACGACTTATGCGATTCCGCTGGCGATAGGCGTTGTCGGTATTGTTCTCATTGTTCTGTTGCTTCGTCAGCTCTACCAGATTTGGTTAGCTGGGCAGGTTCGTAAGAACTGTAATGTTGAGGTTCCCAAAGGAATCAGGATTGGGCGGTCGGATGGTGAGGAAGGAATCGGCAATTTCACCTTGCATTTTCCATATTGGCAGTTCCCCAAGAAAGACGGAACCGCGGATCAGCGTCACTCGAACAACAAGATTTACCAGCCCAAAAGCGTTCTTGAGGTGGCTGGATTCTCGTTCAAATCCGACAATCCGTTGACCTTGTATAGCTTTGTTCTGGAAATGCGTAATCATGGCAATGCTATCGGCTATTCCAATATGGAATCCTTCAAACGTCAGCGTGCGGTTCAGCGGGCCAAAGTACGTCAGAGTTCCACATCCGTCGATGCGATAGTCGCTAGTTTCTCATCTAACCCCAGTGAGTTCGAGCCGTTCTGCGCTGATTTGTACCGGCATTTCGGCTACCGGGTTGCGGTCACTCCGTCCGCCAATGACGGTGGTTTTGACCTGAAAATGACCAAGAATGGCCGCACGTATATCGTGGAATGCAAGTGCTTCGAGCCTACTCACCATGTCGGTCTACCGCTTTTGCGAAAGCTCGTCGGGGCCAATGCGATACAGCATGCGCAGGGCCTGATCTTCATCACGACGAGCACCTATACGTCCCAAGCCATCAAGTATGCCAAGGAATCCGGCATCGAGCTCATCGACGGCAACGCCTTGGTCCGGATGTGCCAGCAAGCCTGGGGCAACTCCCTCCCTCAGCAATCTGTAAACCCGAGTGCCTTCGAGCTAACTCAAAACGACCTACTAGCCCAAATCCCCGAGGATATGTGGCACGAGTTTGTGTAATGTATTTCACCTTGAAATACATGTCCTTTTCAAGGGTAATGAAGAACAGTTCAAAAGTTTGGTAGAAGGAAAGCCACGGACGTCGAAAAGTATGTGTGTTCGACTTTTTAGTTGGGTCAAGAATTTTATATTTGGGGGGGCTCAAGAGACAGCTGGTTTGAATAGTACAACGGGCTATCCGATGAGTGAGTTATATGTAAGAGAGTAAGCTCTAATGTCCTTTTAAAAGGGATGGCAGAGAACTAAACAAATAGAGAATGCAAAGATGCAGTCATACTACTAGAATTGATAAATGATGAGTCAAGACTTTTTTGATAACAAGACGGTTATCGTCAAGGACGATTTGGTGCGTAGGCTGCATAGCGGCGATCGCATCGCAGT